>CAZWQX010000096.1:1897-14546 GCA_964635965.1 uncultured Cryomorphaceae bacterium | reverse complement strand
TAATACGAGATCTCTACTTTCAATTTTGGAATATCCGCTTACTTCTGACGATCAGTTCGTTTTTCAAACTCAGTAAACCGCCAGTTCGACTCTAGACTTCACACGCTTACCGTGGTGGATGGCAGGCTCCCATCCCTCGTGGAATTCGTACGTGTTTGACAGAACTTCCAAAACATTGACGTTGTCAAAATCCTCCGTTAATTCGAACGTGTCATGCACCACCTTTCCACATTCATCGATGATGACGGTTCCGACGACTTGTCTTCCTTCTTCGAACTCGTAGTCGCTCAATCCTTCTCTGATCAGTGAATTGATGGTATTGAGCCCTTGTTTGTACCATGCAGGTTTATGAGGGCTGTAGTAGACCCCCGCGCTGTCGCAGTCACCATAGAGATAATCTTGTTCGACAAGAATCTCCTCATGAGTCATTCTTTTCTCCTGATCGCCGTAAACCTTAAACTTACCACGGAAGGTGTAATAAGATGTGGTTTCTTCAAATCCTTCGTCTTTCATCCGCTCCGTTAAAACCCAATCTTCTCGGATGGCCAGAGTGTATCTGCCTTCAAGCCATTCTGTTTCAAAGGGATTCTGGTTGATCGACAGGATGGCGCTTTCCACCGTAAATTCTGAATGGGCACCCATTACCAGGTTATCGGTCCAATGATGATAGGACACAAACTCAATTTCCAAGTCAGGAGATATTTCGAAGATTACTTCGTGGCCTGTCCAAGGATCGGAACGCTCGTTTGTAAGAATTAAAAGAGTGTCGGAAACTTCGATGCTCACTACTTCATCTCGCAATTCCAGATTGGTTGCCGAAACGTAATCGTGAGCCCAATAGGAGTCATCTAGCTCGTATATCGGTTGAATTTCGACCAGTAGATGATAAGGTTGGGAGAGGAGTGGTAATGTGAAAACACAAAGAAGAATAAGAAGTGCTTTTGGTTTCATTGGGTCGGTTTTTGCGAGCAAGAATTATGTAAAATAACGTTTCGTAGAGGCAGATTATTGAGGATTGTCGATTCCAATAAAGAATTTGGAATTCGCATTTAACTATTATCTAACCTATGTTCTCTCTTCTTAGCCCTAATTCCAAGTCAGAAAATGACACTCCCACAACTGGCAAATAAATTGATTTGTTCGATTAATTGTGGTTAGTTCCGCGATACATTAACTTGCCAACTCTACTAACCTAGAAGAGTGAGAATGAAATTTGTCTTTTTGTCCTTGTTGTTTTTTGCTTTATCACTTGGTGTGTACTCGCAAGAAATTCAGCAGTTTGAAACGCACTTAAACGGGAGTCAAACCTTGCATGATGCATTTACATCCTCCAATCAGCCCGTTCAAGCCTCAACCTCGTTTAATTCAACTGATCCTTACTCTATTGTTGAGGCCGAAGATTTCCACGATCAAAGCGGGGTGCAAATTGTTGGAAATGGCACTGTTCAGGGAGTTTCGTTCATCAATAATGGCGATTTTATTCTTTTTGAGTCGGCAGGTTTCAGAACAGGACCAGCCTTTGGCGGGATTTTGGCTTCGAGCGCTTCGAACGGCGGAACCATCGAATTTAGAACGGAGAGTGTTGACGGTCCATTATTGGCGACGGTAGAGATTACCAATACAGGAAGTTGGACGCAGCTAGAGATTTTTCAGTTTACCATCGTAAACCAAGAGTTGTATACCAGCGGATTTGGTTGTTTGGGCTTTCCCGATCTTTATTTGGTTTTTTCGGGAACGGGAAACAACTTGATGGCAATTGACAAGTTCCTGTTCTTTGAGGCTGACGTGCCTGTTGAAGAGGTGACACTTTTTAATTGTCCCGGAGGAAATGTCACTCAGGGAGATGAGTTGTATTTCGGAGGTAGTATTTTTCCTCCTTGTCCCACGGTTCCGGCGTCTCTATTCTCAGTTTCGGTGGGAGATATAGGTTCATTTGCGGGAGACTATATTGCCGAAACCTTGGGAGAAGTAACGGTGACGCTCACCTCGGTGAGTAACCCGGAAGTCTTTGATCAATGTACCTTTACTGTGGTTGAACCGGAGGGGCCCATGGAATTAACGGGCAATGAAATTTACGGCAATTCTGAGGATGACGATTTCATTGAAAAAGGCTGTAACATATTCCCCAATCCCGTGAAGAATGAGTTGAGGGTTTCGAACCCACAAGGCAGTGCAATAAGGGTACAATTGACTACACTTACGGGAACGATCTTACACCAGAGCAACGACATTGGTGATCATTTCATACAAACTGACTTTTTGGAAAAAGGGGTTTATATCGTGAGAATTTTCGAAAAGGAGAGTGTAAAGCAGTTCCGAGTTATCAAGGAGTAATCTGAGGATTTTCAGGTTATCCGGCCAATAAAAAATGCAAGTAATCAGCCTCCAGATTTGAGTTTATAGTAGTTAGTATTCAGTACTCAGTAGCTTCTTTGCTGAGACCTTCAACCTATGAGCAAAGCGAGTACCGAAATTCCTAATTCTAAATTTTTAGTTCTTAATTCATTTCGATTTCTAAAGATTGAATCCAACCTCCATGTTCCTACAAAGTCAAAATCACCCATTCGGGTGAAGATCAGTTAGAGGGCATCCCTCATTTTTGGAATTAGAAACACTGACCACTAAATTAATATGAGAACTAAAAATTTTAGTTACTTCCTAAAGACAGGTTTTCTATCCTTGAGCTGTCTGGCCTTCCTCGCTTCGTGTACAACTGATTCTGAAGAAATCGATGAACCAGTATTAAACATGGGTGATCCCAAAAACATGTCAGAGCAAGGCTCGCGCTGTTTTGAAATCATTTCATTCGAAGTAGAAGGAGAAGAGCAGGCCGATTCGTTTTCCGACATTCGTTGGGAATTCAGGAACAACGGTACGGTAATAGCCCGATCGCCAAATCAAGAAAGACCTGGTAGCTGGAACATCGGATTTGATAATGGGGTTCAAAAAATGACCTTAACCTCAGAAGATTCACTTCCACCTTGGCCTATAGCAGGCATCTGGACTGTTGTAAGTCTCGATCCTGTTAATCCTCAATTTATTGATGACGAGGGTGACGTTCTCGAATTTGGTACATCCACCTGTTCTCTCATATCGCCAGAATTAGAAACCCTTAACGCTGTGTTGAGAGATTCACTTTTTGTGGTTGCTGGTTTTACCTATCAAGGTGAGGATGTAACGGAATCATTCAACGACGTCACTCTAGATTTTAATGACAACAATAAAGTGATTGCTCAGCGTTTTGCCCAGCAGCGCAACGGTCAGTGGATGACAAGTGAAAATGAAGATGGTCTGGTCCTTACAATACAATTTGATCCTCCTCCCGTACCCTTGACTTACTTCAATGCTGCTTGGGATGTGGCTGTCTTTAACGACACGATAATTGAGCTACAGGATATTGCCGGTCCTCCGGGCAGTGAAAGTTATTTGATCATTACAATGGAACATTGAACGATCAACAATAACATCTTCCTTCTAGTATTAGAATCGAAAGCCATTCCATGTTTTGGGGTGGCTTTTGCTTTTAGGAGATGTGGGTATGGTTCGAATGGTCGATAGTCGTTGTGCGTAGCTCGTGGCTCGTTGTTCGTGGGTTGGGTAGGTGGTAGATAGTAGTGGATATTCAGAAACCTGCAGCTTTCCGCCTATCACCTTCGCTATGGCTTCGGTGACGAACGAAGCCAGCAGCCATCAACCCACAAGCAACGCGAGTACCGATCTTCGGACGACGAAGCCTGGGCGAAGGAGTCATTCTAAATTCCTAATTCCTAATTTATCACTGCGAGGTGCAGCCTCGACGCTACCTCGCTATCATAAACTTCTCATTCATAATTTCACCATCCGTCGTTAAGCGATACATGTAAACTCCATTTGGCAACTGCGATCCGTCAAACTCAAAGCGGTAGTCGCTGTTTGGTTGGGCAACTCCGGTAAATAGCGATTCGATCATTCGACCGCTCATGTCAAACACTTCAAGTGACACAAATCCTTCCTCTGGCAATGAGAAAGTAACAGTCGACTGTCCTTCCGTTGGATTTGGGTTAGAGTTAAGCGTTATGCCTGAAGGGGTAAAGAAGACTTGCCACGAGCTAAAAGGACCTGCCACTAATGGGGTTTGCGAACATCCACAGCGAACGCGCCATTGATAAGTTGTAAATGGATCCAAGAAGCTCAAAGGAATACTCACGGAGCTCGCATTTTGGCCGCCGATGATTCGCGAACCTAAAATGGGTCCTTGAAATAACCTAAGTTGAAGTTGACATCCGATCTGACCCGGAACTGGATCCCACGAAGCCGTAACCGAATTTCCTGATATGTCGGTTGAAATGCTCGCTTCTTCAACACCGGGGAATGGACTGCCTTCTTCACAAGGAGCCGGTGCGGCGCAAGCAAAGTATGAAGCTGCTTTAGCAAAGGCGTCCTGTCCGATGATAATTCCATTCTTTCTTCCCGGGATGTCATCACATGGCGGGTGAATTCCACCCCAAATACGGGATAAACCTGACTCATCTGCAGCATCTTGGTAAGTAGCCCACTGTAGCTCGATGGTCATACTCGGACCATCTTCAAAAACCAAGAATTCATCCTGCTCGGCGATAAAGGTTCCCATTCCACCCGGGAAGTATTCATCACCGGTTAAAGATGTCAATATCTCTGCCGCCGCTCTGGAGAAGGTCGAGTGTCCGGATATATAACCTGCAAAAGGAGGAGTCACGAAGGAAGGTCTTTGGTAAGGCTCCCACTCCGAGGCGTGGATCCAACCTACGCCCGCTTCATCTACATCCACATTATTAATGGCTTTGTGCCCTCTCCAAGCTTTCACTTTTATGTCTCCTACAAATTCATCGTTATCACCTGCCAGCGGATCTCCCGCCTCAATAACTTCAATGTAATCATCAATCAAAGGTACTCCTGCAGGATGGTAGGAAGGTCCTCCGGGATTGGTGCTCTGACCTTTGCCGGCCATCGCTCTGATAGCCGAAATCGGTCTTAGATAGTCGTACCAACCTTTGATTCCCCAAGTAGACACTGCGGCGTCGTGCATCGCACCACCCAGCATGAAATAGGATTTTACGTCCCATTCGAGGTCTTCAAGTATCGGGCCTTCTCCCATAAATCGCTTCTCCAATGAATCGTGATCGGAAACATAGTTCAATATGGTAAACCAATGACCAGGAGGCGTTTCACTATCGGGACCATCGGCCCAGAATTCTGCCAGAACACGCGCATAGTCAGCTCTTGGCACCATATTCGGTGCATATGGCATTCCCGTGGATGGATTGACTGGGTGCCCCGGACTTGTTGTACCTCCATCCATTTGATTGTAAAAAGTGGGGTAGTCGGCAACCGTTTCAGGCAACACGTCTCTTTTTCCAATAGAAGCAGGTGAGATATCCCACATGACTCCGTCGGTTGCATCGAGGTGTGAGCTCCATATCAAAGCAGTAATAAATCCCCAGCGATAATCTTCTGAATCGATCACACCGGTTGTATCGATCAATGGGGGAGCTCCCGGATCGTGATAAACTTCGTAGTCGAAGTTGTCGCGGTTATAGGTCACTTTATCATCTTCTACCAAGGCGAAAGGACTCACTTGACCCCATTCAGGACTCAAGAATTCGGGAGTACTACCCGGTATTTCGTTTCCGCTCTGGTCAATGAATAAGTCGAGAGACAATGGCTGCCATCTGTTCCAGTCGAGGAGTTGGCTGTTTCCGGGCACCTTGACAATCATCGGTGGGTTAACGGGCGAGTACCGCTCATTTCCGTATCCATTTTGCTCATTCGAACCATCTTGAAGCCCGAAATTGATAATGCACTGCGCGATGTAATTACCCAATGCGGCGGGATCTCCGCTGCTGTAATCTTGAGATGTGATGTTTATATCATACCCAAGGGTATCCATATGTGCATCGTATGCCATTTGAAGCAATGCACTGTTAGTTGAAGAAGCGAAACGATGGGAGAGCAGTCGGTAAGCCATGTAACTGATCGTTTCGTCTCGGGCTGCGGGAATATCTGCAGGTAATGTGATAGGATCGTAGGCACAGGTAAAGCCATCTACCGTATTTCCCAGTAGATAGGTGCAATTCTCCTCATCGTATGCCGCCCATGCATCCCACATACCCAAGGAGGTGTGGAAGAGGTTACGCGCGTGAACGGTAGGTCTGGCGAAGTCTTTTCGAATTGATTCAAGCAATAACTCGTTCCATTGTCTGGCTACGGAACCGTCCGTACTTACTGTTGGAAAGTTTACATCAGGCTCACAACTTGGATCGGGATTTGTCGGACACTCATCACAGGCATCGGGCAAACCATCCAAATCGAAATCAGCTGAGCTGACAACCAGATCACAGTTATTGCTCATAAACACATTGTATCCTGAGCAACCACCTGAAAAAATATCCATGAGGCCATCACCGTTGATATCGGCGAAACCTACGTCATAACTGTTTACTTCCCACTCTCTGACATCAGTTGTGTGGTGATCGATAAACACACCTCCTTGATTTTCGAGCAGTGCGAGTTGACGTTCTGAATCACAAGGGGGAATATCCACTACCACATCTGAAACAGCGATGTCTAAATCGCCATCGAGATCGAGATCTACGGCTCGAGCGTTACCTCCAAAACTAGCCAGACCGTTGAGAACATTTGAAGTGCTATAGGTAATGCTGACATCCGGAATTACGGAGGTTGCGGTCAAAAGATAATCGGCGCCGTCGTCCACTACGAATACATCCAAGAAATTATCTCCTGAAAACTCAGCAACTTCGAAAGTGTAGGGTGTACCCGTTGCAATGTTTTGCCAGTTGGAATAAGAGCCCGTACCATCGTTAAAGAGGACCATGATACCCGCTTGACCCCAAGGTAACACGGCAAATAGAGTCGATACTTTTACAATGTCTTCATCACCATCGTCGTCCATATCGTGGATCTGGACGGATGATCCAAAGGCCGAATTTCTTAATGTACCCAAACGGATTTCACTTTCATCGGTAAACACACCACTGCCGTTGTTGATAAGAAGAAAGTCTTTAGCGACTCCCTGACCTGAGGTTTGACGGTAGTTTACAAAGTAGATGTCTTGATCATTGTCGCCATCAACATCTCCTGCTGTCACTCCACAAAAGGAAAGAATATCACCCGTGAGTATTGGGAATCGAGTAGCGCTTTCATCAGCTAGCCCCAGCCAGTTTCCGTTGCCATCATCTCCTTGATTGGCATAGTATTTAGGTTGTTGATCGAAGGTGTTTGCGATAACGACATCCTTCCAGCCATCACCGTCGAAGTCTTCGATGAACACATCTCGTGCGAAGGATTCTGCACTTAAGAATTCGGGTGCAAAAACACCTGTTTGATCCGTGAGCACCCCATCCTCATTCATCAATAAAAGATCTGACTTCGCTCCTTCAGAAGTAATCAAAAAAGGTTCCTTTCGAACAACGATCACATCGTCAAATCCGTCATTATCCAAGTCAGCCACGGCAATATCCTTTTCTTCATCATCGCTATTAGCAACGGAAGTCACAGTGAGTCTAGAAGGAGTGGCATCGCTGAAATCGAGCCATTGATTACCCGGATAAGTGGTGAATAGCGTTAGGGTGTAAGGGCCAACCCAGTTACTGTACCCACCCTGGCCGCAGTAGGCTCGTACATAAATATCCAAAGACTCACTTTGGGCATTTGTCAAATCATAATAAGTTGTTGTGGTTGAAGCGGACGGAACACCTGAAGGGGTAAAACCTTCATTTCCGATCTCCAAATCCCAGCTCGTTGCCGAACCGTTTTCTATCCAAGAAATCATCGCCCCATCACTCGTAATGTCAGAGGCTTGGATATCACTCGGATCAGCACATACGAAATCGGTAGTCAATGTTACCGTGAAATCTGATGCATTCGAAGTCCATCCGTCCCCCCACATAATATAGTAGTCTGTACCTGCTGTTACCTCAAACTCTACTTGAGACTCCCATGGCGGCGAGCCGGTAAAATCGTCGCTGCAGGCTATCTGAGTGAGGTTTCCACAGGTTCCGGTTCCCACGGATACTTGGGTATCCACTCCACTTAAGCCAAGAGAAGAAACGACTAAGGTTCCATCTACTGTGGCAGAGTATATGAACCAGTTTCCATTGTTCGGGCTGCTGCCCATACAGGTTTCGAAGTTGTCGTAAACGCCATCAATTACTCCTGTGTTAAAGGTACCTCCAACGCTAACATCAATCGCCAGCTCACACGTACTTTGCGGCAGGGGTAGGGTGAATCGGAAAGGACCCGCCCAGTCGCTTAGACCGATGCCTCCGGAAGCCCCGCAATTTGATCTTACGTAAAAATCGTATACGGTACCCTGGTTCCCTACAAAAGAATAAGGTGAAGAGACCCCCGTATTAGTCGGTGTTCCGGTAGGGGTGAAATCTGCCAAACCAATTTCCAAATCCCAGCTTGTGGCTGAGCCATTTTCTGTCCAGAAGAGATCGGCACCTGCAACGGTTAAGTTAGATGCACCGCCATTAGTGGGAATCGGACAGAACTCTGTTTCTTGCCAGTAAATCACTCCATCCTGAAATCCTGACCCCGTGTAGGTGTAGAAGAAACCTTCGGGAATGAAATCTCCGGGGCCCCATATTCCTTTGGCTACAGCAACACTTTCACTTCCATTTCCACCGCTTCCCCATTGCATGTAATCTACCAAAATGGCAGGATCGCTCATGCTACCTGCAGGTAGGAACAGACTCATGTCGGCACCTGCAGTAGAAAATCCTGAACCGGTCGTCCAAGACAAGGTGACTTCTTCACCTGTAGATAAATTAAGATCGCCACTTACAATCGTTAAACCGCTCAGATTAGTGGTGCATGAGAACTCGGAGCACAGCCTGTAATTGCTGATATCTTCCGGTTCACCACCGAAATTTTTGATGGTAATTTCCTGTGCATAGGGATCGACTTTTGTCAATCTCACCACAGCAGGTAAAAGTCCCTCCAAAACACTAATGCGTGAGTTAATTGCCGGTTCAACTACCACATCCACCTGTCCCGAGGGCCAACGAACGATTACGCTGTCCACCTCAGTATCTGAACCCAGCCCGAAAAAAACATCCAGAGAACTCATTGGCTTGAAGGCTTCCCCCGAGCGGCATTCTCTGATCTGCATGCCCATGTCGCTGTAGCACTCCACGCGTGCTCCGATCCCGTTTATGTTGGAGTTTGTTCCCGTGAGGGCCACTTTCAGGTAGTTGTTGCTTCCTCCATCGTTCATCCACAGGGTTCCGCCAGTGAACACATCGATGTATCCATCATTGTTCAGGTCTCCCAATGCCCCTCGATCAAAAGGGAGTTCAGAACCGGTAAATGTCATATCACCATCATTGTGATAATACTCAATGGTGGGAAAAGCGGAGGCATCCATGAGCATATCGACCCAACCATCGTTGTCGAAATCGGCTCCAACCAATGCCCAGGCTCCAATATCTGAGAGGTCGAGACCACTACCTGCACTAACGTCGGTGAAATTTCCCGTACCGTCATTTTCCCTTAAGTAGTTTTGGTTCGTGTGGTTTACCGTATACGTATCAAAGTCTCCGTCATTATCAAAGTCCTCAAAGATGGTTACCCACGATTGTTCGTTATCGAAGAGCCCGTAATCTGCAATTACATTGCCTGAGTAGTTTCCGTTACCGTCGTTTACGTAAAGGGCATTTTCTCTTTCTACATCTCCGGGAGACGAACCCAATCGACATTTCGCGATGTAGAGATCAGTGTCACCATCATTATCAAAATCGGTCCAAACACTGGCGTAGTTTCCAGCCAAGGGGACGGTAGCTATGAGGCTTTGATCTTCGGTCATATTCCCGTTGCCATCGTTTCGGTATGGATGACTGAGGTCTACATCGTGACAAGCGAAGGCATCTAAGTCGCCATCATTATCAATGTCGACAATGTTTGTGCGCTGGCTAAAGATGTAGTCATCAATGAATTGCTCGGTAAAAGCTGTCCCTGATGAATTGGAGAGATAGAAAGCTACTCTCGTGCTTCCCCCAAACATAAGATCTAAGTAACCATCGGAGTTGAGGTCACCCGCAGCGATGCTCCAAGTCGGAGTTACCTGCGCGTTCACATCGTAGATAACCTGATCGAAAGAACCATCGGGTTGTTGGTAATCAATGGATATGTCATTGCCATTGGCAAGGGTTACCACATCGTCGAGGCCGTCACCGTTCATATCCGCAACACAAGGGGTGCTTCCCCAGGTGTTGTTCAATAGACTCGTTTGATTGGTAAATGTCTGTCCGAATAGACAGTTAGAGAGTAGAATCATGCAAAGCATGAAAAATCTGGTCTTCATATGATTGGGTTAGTCATTCCTGCGCATCAACAGGAATTTGAGTAGTCGCGAAAAGTAAGAATATCCAGGGACAAAGTCAATCTACAGTTTAGGCTATTGTTGTGTTTTCAGGTGCTTTGTTGTGGATCAATTGACGTTTGAGTATGCCTGATTTTGCTCTGGGGAGGGCAAGTCTTAGTTCTTTCTGTTTTTTGTTCAGTTTCCGTTTTGGATCGGAATTGACCTGACAAAGATTTCAAGGAACCCAAAACCATGATGAAGGTGACAGAATCGTGAGCATCGAATATGACCTGAATAAATCAGAAGTTGGCGACGGCCTTGAATCAGGGTACAAATTCGTTGACTAGGTATCTCATGAATGAGCTACCATGCACTAATCCGATTGACCCAAGTTAACTGAGAGAGACCTAATCTGGTTTTCCCTTTTAGCTTTAAGCCGCTAAACTTTGCCCAATGAAAAAACTACTCCCAATTGTAATAGCTCTATTCCTGTTCTCTTGCAGCGTGGAAAAAGAACACGACCTGGTGATTACAGATGTCACGATTATTGATGTTAAAACAGGTGAGCTTATCGCGCATCAGAGTGTAGCGATCGATGGAGATCGTATCTCGGAAATATATTCAGGCGAAGTCTCCTTCTCAGATTCAACGGTTATCGTAAATGGAACGGGAAGATTTCTGATCCCCGGTTTGTGGGATATGCACGTTCATCACAATTGGAACTATGAGGATGCGGATCCACTGCAAATTTCCAATGGTATAGTTGGTGTTCGTGAGATGTGGGGGAATATGTATGTAAAGAAGAACCTTGATATTGCCAGAAGCGAAGGCACCTTAGATGGTCCTGAAATCTACACGGGGAGTGTCATCATCGACGGTGATCCCGAGATTTGGCCTGGTTCAATAGGGGTGCGTACACCGGAAGAGGCCCGAAAGGTGGCCTTAAATCAGATTGAATCAGGTGTTGACTTTCTCAAGGTATACAGTTTGCTTTCGCTCGATCAGTTTGATGCGATCGCCGAGGTAGCCAATGAAAAAGGGCTACCATTTGCGGGACATGTACCCGATGAGGTAACGATTGAACACGCGGCAAAAATGGGTATGGTCTCGGCCGAGCACATGATAGGAGTTACTATCGGTGCTTCGAGCATAGAAGATAGTCTGATTGCCGCGGGCGGATCAGAATACGGAAATGGTGAGTTGGTGAGGCAGAATTTCGATCAGGCCAGGTTTGATTCGATGTGTAAGGTACTGGTTGAAGAAGAATTATGGATGTGTCCGACCTTAATTACCAATAAAGGTTCCGCCATGATGCTCGATGACGATTATACGAATGATTCGAGGGTAGAGTATATCCCCAATTACCTGTACTCTTCGTGGAAGATGGATAGCGTCCGGAAGAGTAACCCAAAGACCATAGCATACTTCGAAAATCAAAAGGCCTACTATGAAACCGTTCTTTCGTTTATCGGTCCAATGTCTGATCGAGGTGTGAAATTCCTCGCAGGTTCTGATTATCCCAATCCTTGGTGTTATCCGGGTTTCTCTTTGCACGACGAATTGGTCTTAATGGTAGAAGGAGGGATGGATAACCTTACTGCCTTACAGACGGCAACCATAAATCCGGCAATCTTTATGCAGAAGGAGGAAGATTTTGGAGGCATCGAAAAAGGCAAGGTGGCTAGTTTGGTTGTTCTGGACGAAAATCCATTGGAAGAGATTAGCCATACACGAACCATCGAAAATGTAATTCTCAGGGGAAAAGTATTTAGCAGAAGTGAGTTGGATGAAAACCTTGAAAGGATCAAATCCAATCTTGCTAACCAGTTTAATCTGTTTGATTGGTTTGAGGCTGCAATAACACGTGATAAGAGTGTGGATATCGCCTTGGATAGTTTGGATTATATTTTGGCAAACGAGAATATATTACCTCGTTTAGCCGAAGAAGACATCAATGGTGTAGGTTACGAATTGATGATACGCAGCATGGAGGAGGGAGCTGCTAAAGTCTTCAAGAAGAATGTTGAGCTCTTTCCTGATTCGTATAACGCTTACGATAGTTATGCTGAGAGTCAGATGAAGATGGGTAATTATGAAGAAGCCAAAGAGTATTACCAAAAGGCATTAGAGATAAATCCCCAATTTGAAAATGCTCAGGTGATGTTGGATTCCTTAAACAATTCCGATTCATGGCAACCACACTCGGGCGGAAAGATGGTATTTATGCCACACTTCGAGGCCCATTTGAATTCGGATCACGGGCATTGATTTATTAGGGAAAAGAGAAGAGATAACAGAGAAGAGAGG
>CAZWQX010000096.1:0-1797 GCA_964635965.1 uncultured Cryomorphaceae bacterium | reverse complement strand
GGATCACGGGCATTGATTTATTAGGGAAAAGAGAAGAGATAACAGAGAAGAGAGGGGTGTGAGCATGCCAGATTTGAATGCGATATTTTTGAAGTCATAAATCACCTAATAATGAAAGCTCTATTCCTATTTCTATTTGCGTTCATTTCAACGGCCGTTTATTCTCAATCGGAGACTAATGAAGTTGCCAACCCCAACTATGACGCCGAACTCGCCGAAAGACTCGGAGCGGATGATTTTGGGATGAAGCCTTATTTTCTGGTGATGCTCAAAACGGGATCAAATACCGCGGCAGATGATGCATTTAGGTCAGAATGCTTTCGGGGACATATGGAGAACATTGGTAAACTGGTGGAGCAAGATGTAATTATCGTCGCCGGACCGCTGGGTAAAAACGATCAAAACTACCGCGGTATTTTCATCTTGGATAATGTGGCTACACCTGAGGCAGCTGATAGCTTATTGCAGACCGATCCTGCGATTTCGAATAACCTTCTCGGTTACGACCTTTTACCTTGGTATGGATCGGCGGCATTGCCCGAATACTTGCCCGCTTCAGATAAGATTTGGAAGGTTGAACCGTGAATAATTAGGAATTAAGAATTTCAGCTAACAGCTAACAGCTAACAGCTAACAGCTAACAGCACATTCCACGGCACTAAAACAAATGATTTTCAATCCGTAAGGGTTTGAATCCTTGTCATATACCGGCAATCTTCATACCTTTCCTGTAACCAACCGACCTTCGCTTATGCGCTACTTTACTCTTGCCCTTATTTCTATACTATGTCCTTTTCTCTCGTTTGGACAGGATTTCTATGTTCCCCTCGACCAGATTGACGGTACTCATGCAACCATAGAACTTGGAGGTGGCAGCTTCCAGAGTTTTGGCTGTGGCGAAATTGACCCGACGTATTGGCTAAACGGCACGGGTGAGCAATTTACCGTTACGTTTAACGAACCTCAAACTAACCCCTACATCCGTGTATGGGGTATGAACGACGACGATTGGGCCAGCGTTCAAGTAAATGGTGTAGATTTTTCGATGAATGATGAGACAGGCTCCTACAACGAAAAAATCGTTTGTGCCGGTCAGCCTTCACCAGGCCCAAATGGTGTTTGGTTTGAAGATGGATTTATCAAAGGTTTTAACGACAACAGCGCGGGAAACTATTCTTATCAGGACGTCACGGTTATAGCCGATAATGTCACGAGCATACGGATATACCACGAACAAGGAGCAGGATGGGGCGTCGATGGAATAGGAAACAATGGGCCCACTTCTGACGGAATTGAGATCATTGACCAAAAAGGCTTCTCTGTTTATCCCAATCCTTTTCAAGGTGAGTTTTATGTTTCACCCGAATTAAACGGTCAAGCCTTCTCATTGGTGTTGATCGATATTTTGGGCAAAGTGGTTTTTCAGAAGTCATACTTGGGTGAAGAAAGGGTATTCATCTCTGTTCCTGAAATTCCGAGTGGGGTGTATTTGCTGCAACTGCGATCTGGAAACGTCTTGGAAACGAAGAGAATTGTAAAGAGATAATTCTTTGAATGAAGGGAGTAAATCCGATTTCTTAAAAACAAAAAACCCAAGGCTCTCAAGCCTCGGGTCTTTCCCATTCAAGTGTGTGTGCTGCTTTTAAAACCTGAATTAGGCAGCTTTTTTCTCGGCTTTTTCGGCGAGTTCTTTGATTCGTTCTTTTTTGGTGGCAGAAATCTCACCCGTTTCCGCATATACCTTGGCATCGATCAAAACAGTCTCCAGGGTTTCCGTCATCTTTTTCTTCATCATTC
>CAZWQX010000095.1:3687-14650 GCA_964635965.1 uncultured Cryomorphaceae bacterium | reverse complement strand
GTTATCTTCTATGCTACTGACGATTTTGAGGTACCTACATTTGATCCTAACACCTTTACTTTCGGTACGGAGACAGTTGACTACAACGTAACTCAAATTCCACTTCAAGTAGGAGGTAGATATTACCTATCTGAGCAAAAAGATGGTCTTTATCTTGCCGCTCTGCTTGGTTTCCACATTACAAGTGTAAGCGTTGGAGACGAGGATGACAGCAGCACAGATTTCAGCTTTGCACCTGAAGCAGGTTTCTTCGTAACTGAAAATATTTCAGTAGGAGTACGCTATCAAATCGTTTCCGGTGATGATGCAAACGCAGACTATCTTGGTATCAGAGGTGCTTTTAACTTCTAATACGATATAACTTTAAAAAAAGCCGCTCTTTTACAGAGCGGCTTTTTTTATTTCTTACAGTATCTGAGAAGTATAGAATAGATCGAACTTTTATCATTCTTGAGTAATTATAATGAAGTGTATTCAAGAATTAGGGCTTTCATTTCGGATATTGTACAAATGATAATGAAATCGTGTATTACGGTTCTTTTTATCTTTTTCAGTTTTGGCTTTGTATTGGCTCAAACGGATACTAATCAATTCGAAGAACGCAAGTACACCAAATCAAAAAACATCGATCCCGCTCTTGGGATGGAATTCAATGTAGGTTTTGGGATCCTGGATGTTGAGAGTGTTACTATGGCGGGTATTCAGGGATTTTATGGTGCCAAATTCAATGAAAAACTAATCCTCGGTGGGGGGTTCGGTATTCATCTTTATGAAGCAGAGCGTTTCCTTCCATTATTCGTCGAAGGCAGATATCTAATGGGGGTAGATCAAACCCGTTTTATGATTGGAACTTCACTGGGAGCGTACTGGGGTTGGGAACAATCTATTTGGCAGCAATACTTCAATCCATATATGGGTTTCGCTCACAAAGCATTTGATCATGTTGAATTGACTATTTCCATTGGACTGATCTATAAACCTTACGAGGTCAGACTTGAGCCAGTTCGCCTACCTGGTGGAGGTTTCTCAAATGTATCAGGGACGGAAGAGGTTATTGGTCGTTTTTTCTCAATTCGTTTCGGATGTCAGTTCTAGAATTGCCAGCGTTTCGGGAATTCACGTATTTTTGGCGCCCCGAGTAATGATAGCACTAAAAAATGATCTTATCCTTCGCGCAGCACGAGGGGAAAAAACGGAAAGAACTCCTGTTTGGTTAATGAGACAGGCAGGGAGAATTCTGCCTGAATACAGAGCTGTTCGATCATCTTTATCCGGTTTTAAGGAATTAGTTGAAACCCCTGAGCGAGCCGCAGAGGTTACTATTCAACCCGTGGATATTTTAGACGTTGACGCGGCAATCATTTTTTCGGATATCCTCGTTATCCCTGAAGCCATGGGATTGACGTATGAAATGGTTGAAAAAAAAGGCCCGTATTTACCGAAAACCATAAAATCAGAATCAGATTTATCTTCAATTCGAATTGCTGAGCCCGAATCGCTGGATTACGTTTATGAGGCAATACAATTGACAGTTTCTGAGCTGGATGGACGAGTACCTCTTATCGGTTTTGCAGGTGCACCTTTCACCATTTTCTGTTACATGATCGAAGGACAGGGCTCCAAAACATTTTCTCGCGCACGGGATATGATTTATTCAAGACCGGACCTTGCCATTAAGTTGATGGATATGATAACTGAATCAACCATAGGTTATTTAAAACATCAGGTTAAAGCAGGAGCCAACTTAGTTCAGGTTTTCGATTCATGGGCAGCAGTTCTGGATAAAGAAATGTACCGTCAGTTTGCAATTCCGTCTCTAAGAAGGATTACCGAAGAACTTTCTCAACTGGTTCCAGTGACTCTATTCGCCAAAGGAGCTAATTTCAGCATTGATGATCTCGCCCAACTCCCTTGCCGAACAATAGGCTTGGATTGGACTGTTCCCGTGGAGTTTGCAAAAAATGAAGCGCCTGATAAAACCCTGCAAGGCAATCTGGATCCTGCGGTTCTTTATGCTCCCGGCAAGGATATTGTTAGGCATACCCGTAAAATGCTAAAATCTTTCGGAAATCACCCGCATATCGCCAACTTGGGCCATGGAGTATATCCGGATATGACCCCTGATGCCGTGCGCACATTCATTAATACCGTAAAAGAATACCGACATGAATAAATTCTTACTACTCCCGATTATTTTCTTCCTTGCAATCGTCCCGAAAGCTTGGTCTCAGGATAATGACGAACAAGAAGAAGATCAATCAAACCTGGTTCCTAATTCAGGATTTGAAACGATCATGGAAGATGAAGACCTTAGGCGCTATGATGAGTTTGAGTTAGCTGATGGATGGTATAATCCGACCGATGCAGCGGCAGAACTCTTCGCCAGTGAAACGAGAAGTCGCTACGTAAAAATTCCTGATAACATGTATGGTAGTCAGGCTCCTTTCGAAGGAGTGAACTATGCGGGAATACATGCTTTCAGTTATCGGAGTCGAGAACCACGAACTTATTTAGGTGTTCCGCTGAAGCGTAAAATGGAAGATAACGCCCTTTACTGTATTTATTTCCGTGCCTCGCTGGCAGAAAGAAGTTTGTACGCCTCTAATAACCTTGGAGTTGTTTTGTCAAGCAAGCAGGTATCAAAAAAGGGAGAGACATCCATTCTGAGCTCTGAAGCAATTCTTACAGACAAAAATGAAGTAGTCACTCTAACCGATGGCTGGTGGGAGTTTTGCAAACGTTACAATGCTAAAGGGAATGAGAAGTACCTGGTTATCGGAAACTTTATGGACGATTCGAAAACGTCCTACGAGACAATGGAGCTCCCTTCCCAATACGCTGAAGACGGAAGCGAACCTGCCGCATATTACTATATCGATGCCGTAGAAATTCGAAAAATTGAAGCGAATGAGAATTGCGGTTGTAGCAATACAAAGATTCCAGAAAGTAAAATTATCTATTCCTCTACCGTACAACTTGACGAAGAGATGGCCTTGGGAGAAAAAGTAGAGGCGATTGATGCTTATTTCTACCAGTACCAAGAAGGGTTAGTTTCTTCTGCTAAAAGAACGATTGATAAAATTGTCAACTTCATGAATGAGAACCCAAGCATGCGCGTCGAAATAATTGGACATTCTGATAATCAGGAGTTTGAGCTTGCTAAGCAAGAAATGAGCCTCCAAAAGCTTGCCCAAAAAAGAGCTGACAATACTCGACGCTACATGATTGATCAAGGAATAGACGGATCAAGGATCGTTACGAAATCAAAGGACAATACCCAACCCGTTTCCACGATGTCGACTCCCCTATCACTTGCTAAAAACAGAAGGGTAGAATTTAAGATTGTCTTCTAAATTATTCTTGTAAAAGTTTGATAAAGCGCTTTATAGAGCGCTTTTCTTTTGCTTTATATTTAAAGAGTGAAGCTCCGTTTATTTAGTTTCTCATTTTTTCTTACGGCCATAGGGTTCGGACAAAACCTTATTCCTAATCCGGGATTTGAAGAGGTTTTAACGGAAACGGAATATCAATGGGTTCAACCTCAAGGGCCCTACTATCATTATGAGAAGACTGATTCAACCTACCTACACCAGGCTCATTCGGGTGACTATGTCAATGGTCTCTGTATGTATAACAATCGCGAGAATGAATTTCTTCACATTAAATTACTTAGACCTCTTGAAGAAGGTAAAGTCTATAAAATAAGTACCCAAGCTCGCCTAATGCGGGCAAAATGTTTTAATGCATCAATTCAAAAATTGATTGGGGTGCATCTTGGCAAAAAGTCACTTGACACCCATATACCCGGAGATCTGTATCTGAAACCTCAATTGAACTGGGAGCTTCCCGATTCCAATCGTTTCGAATGGTTTGAACTAAGTGGGAGTTACAAGGCTAAAGGAGGAGAAGAGTTCCTTACTCTGGGTTACTTTGCCGCAACTCAAACCGAGGAAATAAGAAGAAGGGAAGAAGACTTTGCAAAATGCAAAACCTTCATGACAGAGGAACAAAAGCAAGAAGATAAAAGCTGGCTCTACCTGCCTCCTGATGAACAGAAAAAATACATAAAAGAGCAGAAGAAACAGGCCAAAAAGAAGAAGAGCAAAACCAATCAAGAAGTTCTCCAATCTTTCGAAAAGCCTGACTCGGAATGGGAGCAGCTTCCTGAAACGGGATATGACCCGAGCTCTGCATATTTTCAGGTACGCTATTATTTCGACGATTTCTGTTTAGCTGAAATGGACGAGGAGATGATTTCAGATTGTTCCCCTGAAGAAGTTCCGATTACCCTTGAAAAAGGGAAGAGTATCATTCTGCGGAATGTATTTTTCGATTCGGATCAATCTGAACTTCGCTCTGAGTCTTTCACCCAGCTGGATGTGCTCAAGAAGGTGATGTATGAAAATCCTCAAATGGTTATTGAAATTCACGGTTTCACTGATAATCAGGGAGAAGAGGATCACAATTTTGAACTAAGTACAGCGAGGGCGAAATCCGTAGAAAATTGGTTGATTCAAGAAGGCATTGAACCAACTCGCATAAATTCAAAGGGATATGGCGAAAGCAATCCAATAGCGAGCAATGGAGACGAAGCGGGCAGGGCTTTAAATCGAAGAGTCGAATTGCTTGTTGTGGATATGTGATTGTGTTTCGTGTAGCCTGTTGAAACCTATTTTTCTATTTTGCGGTCGTGCAGGTATCAGAAGAAATCCGGCAAAGTGTAATTAAAAAGGACGATCCCAAAACAATCACGGGATGGGCAATGTACGATTGGGCGAATTCGGTTTATTCGCTGGTCATCACTTCATCCATATTCCCCATCTTTTATGAAAACATAACTGACCCCGATGTTTCTTTATTCGGAAGGTCATTCAAGAACACGGCACTGTATTCTTATACATTGTCAGCGTCGTTTCTGATTGTAGCTCTTATCACCCCTCTCCTTTCGGGGATAGCTGACTATTCAGGAAGCAAGAAACAATTCATGAAGTTCTTTTGCTACTTGGGAGGACTAGCTTGTATTGGACTGTTCTTTTTTGATCCAAATCATCTTGCTTGGGGCTTGTTCATGACTTTGCTGGCAGGAGTTGGGTTTTCCGGAAGTCAAGTCTTTTACAATGCCTATTTGCCTGAAATTGCATCGCCGGAAAATCAAGATCGAGTAAGCGCGAAAGGATTTTCCTTAGGATATATTGGAAGCATCATACTCTTAGTGATCAACCTATCGATGATACTAAAACCAGGAATGTATGGGCTCGGGGAAGGTGATATGCCCGCAAGAATCTCATTTGCGATGGTGGGTTTATGGTGGATAGGCTTTGCTCAAATCGCCTTTAACCGTCTACCGGGTAATGTTTATCGCAGAAAAGTAAAAGGTGAATACCTGTACCGCGGGTATAAAGAATTAATTGGTGTTTGGAGACAACTCAAAACTACCAGTAGGCTCAAGCGATACCTAATTGCATTTTTTGTCTTCAACATGGGCGTGCAAACGGTCATGTACATGGCTGTGAGTTTCGCGAAGAACGAAATAGAAGGAATGCCTGATGAAGGTCTTATCACAAGTATTCTTATCATACAGGCCATCGCTATTGTTGGAGCATATCTTCACTCCTGGATGAGCTCAAAACTTGGAAATTTGCGGGGGCTCATGGTTGCCGTGATCATCTGGATTGGCGTATGTGGAATGGCTTATGTGATTACAACTCCATTTGAGTTCTATATTCTTGCCGGAATTGTAGGATTTGTAATGGGAGGAATTCAATCACTTAGCCGAAGTACATATTCCAAGTTTCTTCCTTCAACTATAGATCACGCCTCTTACTTTAGTTTTTACGATGTATGTGATAAGATTGGAATCGTTTCAGGAACGTTCATCTTTGGTTACATCTACGAATTAACGGGGGATCTTAGAAACTCTGCTTTGGCATTGGGAAGTTTCTTTATTATCGGCATTGTCCTATTGCTCCTTGTTCCCAACAAGGAGTCTAGTCAATAAAAACTTTTTGAGACTGTGTGACTTGCTCACCGATCAATTGAATCACGTAAACCCCCGTTGCCAGGTTCGCAATTTCCTTTGAAAGAAGCATTGTTTGACCTGAAATGGCACTCCCTCGATAAATCACTGCTAGTCGCTTTCCATTGAGGTCGAGAAGATCAATTTCATAAACACCATCATTCAATGGGCTGAATAGCATGTTCACTTGATCTCCCACTTGGTTCAAATCGGTGATGAGGGAATTGCAGTTCGCAACGCTGACAGATATGGGGTTAGAAGCACTCAAGCAGCCCACAGGATTCTGAGGATCAACTTCGGATAAGTTTACCCCATTTGCGTAAGAGACATGAAGAAGCTTGTAATTCCCGGCAGCAAATGAATCAAAATTGAAATCGGGAATCTGAGATGTCGCAATAACTTGAGATAAATCGTTTGATAGGACCACCCAAATGGCATTTTCTCCTACCGCTCCTGACAAACCTATATTCAATGTAGACGCGATCCCATCGTCCCCACAAATTGAGGTATCATCGTTCGTTAAGATTGTTCCTCCATCAACTTCACTAACTAAAATGTTTATTGGATTCGAAAGATCAAAACATCCCTCGAGCAAAGAGGCATTTGCAACATTGATATTCAGCCCTTCAACGTAGCTCATATGTCTTATTTGATAGTCACCTGCGGGAAGCGAGCCCAGATTAAAACTACCTGTAAAGGATGATAGTATTATATCATTGGCTTCATCAACCAGACCAAATACACTTCCATAACCAGAGTTTCCGGTAACACTCACTTCAACATTACTCGGGTCATTTCCCCCGGCACAGATATCGGTCGTTCCGGACACTATTTCTAAGGATCCACCTTCAACCGTGCAAGATGATGATAATGGTTGAAGAGAAACATCCAAAATCGTCGTTTGATTGTTCTCAATAGTGACATTGATCACCTGAGACTCGTACCCATCAGCAGAAAAAGTAACATCATAATCTCCTTCGAATAAATACCTGTGGTAATTTCCAATTGGGACTTGCGAAAAAACATCGGAATTTTCCATGTCATGATTGGCGATAAACACATTGGCTTGGATAGGATTTCCCGTTTCGGCATCGGTAATGATCCCTCTTAGTCCAAAAAGACATTGCTCGAGATAATTGTAGAGCGATCTTCGGTTATAGTTCCAGAAATTATCAAACTGGGATGAAGGAATAAATTTTTGATTGCTGAGCTCCAAAGTCATTTCTCTGCCTCGGTGGAAGTAGGTCATGAAATCTTGGCGACCTCCGTCAACTTCGTACCAATCAAAACCATTGGTAATACCGTCATTGAAGGCATCAAAGTACCCAAAAGGAGAATCAGCCTGGGCCGAATCTGCGTATTCGCGGCATACATGAATCCACCAATCATCGTCAGCATGGTTAAATGACCAGGTATCCCAAGGATAATTGGCTACTTCAACTCCACCGTGCATATTACTGCTCATATTGAAATGAACATTTTCTGCAAGCTCCATAAAGGCGACCGTTTCGGGTTGATAGGAATTTCCATCAGGATTTGGGCCATCCTGAGGATCAAGGTAGTTTCGATTCAAATCAACAAAATTGGCATTGGTACGTCGGGCCCCATTCAAATTGTTGTTGCCCCAAGCGTAGGTGCCATCAGGATTCGCCAAAGGGTTTATCCAAATCTCGATATTATCAACCAAGTATGTAATGTGATCATCGGATCCATAATTACACAGTAAATCCTTAATCAACCTCAAACTGAGAATATATCCTGCCGTCTCGTCACCGTGCATGGTAGAGGTGTATAAGAATCTCGGTTCATCCTCAACCGTATTCACGTTATCAGAAATAACCAAGGCCATTAATTTCCGACCTGATGGAAGTACTCCTATTTCTTCGTACCTGCAGATTTCGGGATAATCATTAGCGAAATCATCCATCATTTGCTCATACAGACCGTATGATGGATACGCCGAAAGAAAAGTAGCGCAGTCAGTACTTTTAGATTGACCAAGATCCTTACCGTCTATGACTTCAATTGTGCGATTCTTCATTGGGTGCGGCAAGAGAGTATAGGCTAAGTTGAGATCTTCAAAAAGTTCAATTTGACGAGAAGTCACAATTGCTCGAACTGAATCTTGATGGTGAAAGTGCTCATCTATGTAAAGGGCTGCATCAAAGTTCGTATTGAAAAATTCTTGCTTGGATAAAAGAATGTGGGCCTCTCCGTTGAGTTGGAGTGACTCACTTATGTCTTCTTGCGCCTTGAGAGACAGAAAAAGAAGGCTTAAACTCAGTAATAGAAGTAGTTTTCTCATTCTTAAGAATTGCCTCTAAAAATAGATGATTTTTTGACGAAAGTCCAGAAACTGAAAGCCCCGCTTCCTTTCGGAGCAGGGCTTTCAGTTTTCGGGGACGGAGTATTACTTCGAAATCAACAATTTCTTGGTCACAACGTGTGATCCATTGATGACTTTGTACATATACACTCCATTCTCAAGAGGACGTACGTCGAAAGTAATGCGGTATTCTTCTCCCGCGTTCACTTCCACGTTGAAGAGTTGCTGAACAAGTCTACCTGACATGTCGTACAACTCTACTTGCGTTTTCACACTTTCGTATGGCTCAAACGTCACAACGGAAACATCTGAAGCAGGATTCGGATAGACATCAACCGGCAAAGAGAACATTGGTCCTTGGTAAACCAAATTCTCAGGAGTAGCCTCATCGTCATCACCGGTACATCTACCTGCTAAATCACCGTTGAATAACGGAAGGTCAATGTCATAAGTTGCTACAACTTCAAGCGTTGAAAGATCCACTTCTTTTAGAAGGCTCTCTCCGTTACCGTCAGCCAAGAGTACATTTCCATTTTCAAGTACTGCAGCTCCATTTATTTCATCCACTTCAACAGTAAATGTCTCTCCCGTCAATACTTTGGTGAATTCGTTTGAACCTCGGTTGATCGACCAGAGGTCTCCATCAACGAAAATCAAATCTCCACCAAACACATCCACCGACGGACCAAATGGAGTAGCAACTCCTGTTGAAATATCAATGGTATATACTTGATCCTGACCTGAAGAACCTGCATAAAGCACTCCATCCGAATCACATACTGCACTTGGGAAACTTCCAACACTGGCACCATCGGCAGTTGCAATACCGATCGGTGCTGTTAGCGTTCCTGCTCCCACATCATAAACCCGAAGGTTACTGCCACCTACGATGTAAATAAAGTCACCACTTGGATCGAGCGCAATATGAGCACTTCCGATATCTTCGAGCAATGTGCTATATGTAGCTGTGCCTAAAGGCGACAATTCTATTTGGAGAAGATCATATGCGCCACCTTCAGGCTGATGCGTGTAGTATAATCTGTAATTACATGGTGGTACACCAAAGTTGTTAGCGCAACCTGATGCCATATCACCACCATCAGCCAATTCAAATGGATCTCCATCTAACATAGCCATGTAGACCAATACCGTACTCGCATCAGAAGCATTCACCTTTGTGAAATTCATGGTTCCTGCATTTGATAAAATCAAATCTGTTTGATTGTTTGCAGCAGCCATTCCACTGATCTCAGGCGAACCCGTCGACCCAACCAATGTTGCATCAGAAGTTCCATCGGAAATGCCGTCAGGATCAGCAGCGACCGTGTAAAGGTTCGAATTGTCTCGATTTACGAGGTAGAGCTGTCCATCTTGCAGTGCCAAGTCACCGCCTGCAACAGGGCCATTAGCGAAGAAAACAGGATCTCCTGAACCCGCAGGATCAATGGTAAAGATTTCGTCGCTATTTGCATCTCCAACATAAATCAATTGATCCATTGGGTTATAAACAACCGCAAATAGTTGATCTATATTTCCACCAAGAGGAAGTTCAAATAGTTCAACATCGTTTGCAGGATCGTAAGCGACTACTGAGCTTCCATTTGCGTTCACTAAGTATACTACATCATTGATTGCATCAAATGCGATATGCGCACCAAAGTCAACCTCGTATTCATAGGTCAAGTTTGCTTGAGCACCGGAGAAGTCAACTCTATAAAGTGTTGAATTTCCACCACTGATATCTGTGTAGTATGTCGTGAAGTCACCACAATCATTATCATCAAGACATGCAGGGTCGTCACTTGGAACGGTGAATACACGTTCACAAGTAGCAGTTCTTCCGCAATCATCCAACACTGTATATGTGTAGATATAATCGGTTCCAGCACACCCGTTATCAACGATTTCAGGCTCGGACACTACGGTCACTTCACATTCTGTACCGCAAGCTGTTTCGTAATCTACGTCATCAGGTGATACCATGATGTCGTCAGGTGAATCAACCACCATGTCTTCACCGCATGAAATGATTTCAGGACCGTCGTTGTCGATGACAAAGAATTGTTCGATTACTTCTTCGTCTCCACAGTCATTTGTAATGGTGTAAACCACAACATACTCTGCTCCCGGGCAATCTTCATCACAGCAAAGCTGAGTCGGAGGGCTCACTTGTATAAACACATCTGAACTGCATGGAGAGAAGTACTCAATTGACCATGGGTCGGGTTGAATATCATCGTAACACTCGACAGTGCCATCCTCTGGAGGAGTAATGATTTCCAATCCGTCGTTAACACAAGTAACCAACTGAACATCAGATGCAGATCGACCACATTGATCTGTAACAGTATAGGTTACTTCATATTGTGTTAGATTACAGGAACCTTGACCGGAAATTAGAACAGGATCTCCTGCAACAACGGAATTTTCCAGATCACATGCAACCATTACCATTGCGTCTTGAGGATTTGCAACGAAATCATCGATACAAATCAATTCGACGTCGGCAGGTGCCTCAATCGACGGACCTTCGTTAGAAATTGTCACCAACTGGCTGTCGCTCGCAGTGCGGCCACAGGCATCGGTTACCGTGTATACAAACTCCCACAACGAACCGTCGC
>CAZWQX010000095.1:0-3587 GCA_964635965.1 uncultured Cryomorphaceae bacterium | reverse complement strand
AACCGTCGCAGAATCCATCACCTTCCAATAAGATCGGACCTTCAACAGTTACATCACCGCTTAGGTCACAAGCTGTTGTGAATACCACTCCGTCCAAGTCAGGAGCAGCATCTGCAGCACACTCGATGATTACATCATCAGGTGCGGTGATCGATGGACCTTCGTTTTCAAGCGTATAAGTACGTGAACATGAAGCTTCTCTATCACAGTCATCTGAAACGGTATACGTCACTTCGTACACAGCTCCCGAGCAGCCGTCATCTCCACTTACAAGAACAGGATCTGAGATCACAAGATTAAACTCAACCCCATCTATTAGGCCCGAAATCTCAACATCGTCATCACCAGGTGCTACATCCGACGCACATTCTACAGTTTCATCGTCATTGCAAACAATTTCAAGAGGGGCCGGAGGAATAATGAACACTTGTTCACATTCATCACTTCTTCCGCATGCATCGGTTACAGTGTACGTGTATGTGAAAATTTGACCAACACATGGTTCATATGATTCTTCCAAATCCACTGAAACTTCGATATCCGAACATAACGGGTCATCGGGACATGAAAAAGTAAATTCTAACGCATCTACATCAGAGACAGCTTCATCAGCTGAAGCAATTTCACCTCCCATGGGACAGAAGGTAATCTCGGGACCAGGATTATCGATAGTGAATATCTGTTCACAACTGACGTTGTTACCGCACTGGTCCCATACATCGTAAGTAACCACATACTCAGTTCCAGGACAAGATCCCGTCTCCAAAATTCCTGGAGGCTCATAAATAATGATGATCCCATTCGGACCACAATTTATCGTGTACTCCAATTCTGAAGCTGTATGACCAACATCTTCAAAACATTCAACGGTCTGATCGGCAGGACAATTCTCGATTGTCGGCGGACCATCGCTTGAAGTACTCAGCGGAGAGGATGACAGCTGTGACGCATATTGGGCCACTAGTTCCTGTACCTCCTGAGGAACAACATCCTCACCTGGATAGGCAGCTTTCTTAACAATGATCAGAGGTTCGTTATCAGCACTCTGAGCTTTGGCCATGGTGAAGCCAAAAAACAGCATAATCAGAGGCAGGAACCCTCGAGACAAGACTCGGGTAACATCTGTTTTCATAAGTAAATGGTTAAATTAAAGTTTGATATCAGCACTACTTTTTTCTGCCAGAATGCCAATCCAAGAACAATCTTAATATGTGAAGAAAGCACCTGTAATTTTGAGTTTATTCCCTTATAACCAAGGGCTAAGCATGCTTAATTCGAACAAACAGAAAACTATTCAGCGGGTTAGGCCTGACAAAGTTTTGGTTTTCTAAAGTTAAGAAAAAAGGAAATGGGAAAACAGACTAATCGAGTTTTTTAATCATTTTATCGTTGAAAAACCGATTTTTATCTAACTCATAAGGCTTCAGCACTGATTGATTTAAACAGGTGCCACATAATTCAAACCGGGAATCCTACTAAAAAATGAAGCGAAACTGAGAACAAGACGACAATCCTTTTACGAGTCAAATAATTGATAATCATATTTCAAGATGAACATCCGATAAGAAAAAGAGCCTATTGAATTAGCAGAAACGCTAGAGAATGATGAAAGCGAAAAAGAATGAATTTAAATTTTCTCTATCGCCCGTTTCACTTACCCATTGCTCCTTCCAACCTGAAATAATCGAATTTATCGCCATTCACTGAATCCACTTTGACCAGGGAAGTGTTTCGAATGAAAGTTTTTTCATCGACTTCTTTTTGGCGGATCATGTAGCAAGGATTACAAGTTTGCAATGTGTCTTGACTTAAGAAATGAAAAAACGCATCGTTCTGGAGTGGGTTCCAGAGGATCCCACCTGGGGTGTATGCTTCAATAAGGTAGGTCAATCCAGGAAGTCGGTAGAGTGCAAACACCGGATCCCCGAAACCATACCCTAATGATTTCAACTCATTCATTGATTCTTCATATGATTGGAATACATGGTCACCAACCTTGATTTTCATACCTGCAGGTGGCCTTATTTCAGACTTCATTTTCCAAACAGGCTCTTGACGATAGGGATAGGCGTAGAGATTTGCTAAGGTTATTGCTGAAAATAGAAAAGCGAAAATTGAAACGGAACGGATTGGAAATCTTTTGTCAGGAAAAAGAAAAATTATCGCAGGAAAGAAAATGCCAAAATTGATCGCAAAGGCCAAGAAATTCGAATTGTTCGTTCCTATAAAGACGGAGACAGTAGAGACAAAAAGCAAAAGTGTCGTGAACAACCAATAAAGAGCAATTCTCCAATTCGAGTTTTTAGCCCTTTGAAAAGAAAATCCAAGCCAGGCTAAGAGATATACCAAGAAGTACATTGCCATTGTGTGTGGAACAATCTCACCTTTCGCAACCCACAAAAGCAATGCAAAGCCAGCCAGTGAAAAAGGCAAGAGTCTCCATTTTTGGCTCGAGAAAGTATAGGACAACAAGGCTCCTGATCCAAATGAAAAGACCATATAGACGAACATCCTAACACCTGCCACGGCTAGTCTGAGCGGTTCGTGAGAAGTTTCTAAAGAACTAACCAAGGAAGCTTTTCGGATGATGTCAAAAGGAGAGGTTATAAATTCAGATAGATGAGCTGAAAACAGCAATGAAAAGGTCGAGATCACAAAAATCACCAAACCTGTATAGCGGATGCCTTTGTCCTTTCTCCACACTGAGTTCAAAAGTAGCACGACCGAAATAAAGATGAAGAGTAGTATGGCACTCGTTATTTTAATGTAGATCAAGGCACAAATAATGAGCGAAAGTGATAGATACCCTTTCAAAATCATCCCTGCGCTGAACGTTCTGACAATTACCAATCGAATAAGAATGGCAATTGAAATCTGGACAAGATTAAATGTCAAAGCATTGTACGTTAAGCTATTAGGAAAAACCCAATACGTAGAGAATCCTACTAAAAAGACCAAAGAAAATACAGGCGAATGAACTGTAACTTGTACAGAATTGAGTAAGTGAATTATAGATTTTGCAAAAAGAAAAGAGGCAAAAACGTGATGAACAAGTCTCAGCAAACGAAGTTCAACAGGTCCAATCGAAAAGAACTGACCCAGAAAACCAAAAAAGCGACTGTAATAATTAAGCGCCCACCCCAAGGGTTGATCAGGAGAGGATGAAATTAAGTTAAACCCTTCATCGGATAAATCAAACCCAAAAAAGGAAGTATAGACGATAGAGATTACAATTACGGCAATCAAGCAATTGATAAATGCTTTTAGTAGTTTCAATTTGTTTGAGATGATCACAAGTGCAATTTTAGAATAAAAAGAGACTTGAACTTCCTGATCATGATCGTTTCCCGCAAATAGCTAATGTTTACATTTGGGTCGGATGGAAAATCCCCAAATTAATTTTGTTGTTCCACTTTACAATGAAGCGGACGTTTTCGAGGAGCTGATTACCCGATTAAAGAAGGTTATTTCAGAATCACCATTGGAAGTAACGACCATTCTAATTGATGATGGCAGTTCAGATAGTACCTCTGGACTTATCCGCGAACTATGTGATAAGGACGATTCGTTTACGGGAGTTTTATTGT
>CAZWQX010000094.1:0-14661 GCA_964635965.1 uncultured Cryomorphaceae bacterium | reverse complement strand
AGTTAGTATGACCAGATCTCTACTTTTTGCTGCGCTAGCATTTATTTTTTCATCCCAGGTAACTGCGCAGGAAACCTATATAGAACCTCAGAGTCAAGTGGCTTTAGGAAGCGCCCTGCTCGATGCTTCTGAAAACATTGTATTTGACAACGATGGCAATAAGGTGGTTTTTGGTTATTTCGGTGAATCAACGGATTTTGATCCAACAGAAGATGAGTTTATTCTTGACCCGCTTGGATCACCTGACCTGTTCTTAGCCTCTTATGGGGAATCCAATGAATTAAATTGGGCTTTTAATCTTGGTCGTATTGCACTTGATGATGGAATGGATGCAGGAGGATTGGCAGTTGATGAATCAGGGAATATTTTAATTGGAGGCTCCTTCTCAGTAACCGTTGATTTTGACCCTTCAGAGTCATCGGCTTCATTGACAAGTCAGGGAGGAAAAGACGCTTTTCTTGCAAAATATTCTTCCAACGGAGAGTTTATTTGGGTTCAGCAGATGGGTGGTGCATCGCTAGACGCGATTACCGCACTGGGAACAGAAAATGATGAGGTAATTGCAGGAATAAGATGCTCGGGAGAAGCGGATCTCGATCCGGGAGAAGGTGAATTCATTCTTACCCCTGAAGGAGGAATTGATGCCGGTTTGATGAGACTTTCTGCTACCGGAGATTTTATCTGGGCAAATCACTTTCAGCCGGGAGTGAACAATGAGATTATTACTGCTTTGAACACGGAACTTGCTAACACAATTTTGGTCGGTGCCTTGGTAAATGGCGAAACTTCAGGTATTCCCGTTCAGAGTATGCTCGTGGGTGTTTATGATGGAGCAGGTGACTTGAATTGGGAATATGACTTTGACAATCAGGGGCAATCAAATGTGATTACCCACATTGCCAATTCCGATGATCTAAGTTCATTTTACATCGGAGGAAGAATTCAAGCCGATACGGATTTTGACCCTTCTGAGGAGGAGGCAATTGTAAGTCCTTTATTTGCAGATGTCTTCATGTCTAAGCATTCCGTTGCAGATGGAAGCTTAGAATGGGTAAAATACTTAGAGTCCAATGCTACGAGTGATTTTTGTGGTGGAATCAGAGAGGCCAGCGGCCTGGTTTATCTCGTAGGTTCTTTTGATGTAGCTGCGCGTTTTGTCCCCGGAGACTTTACCACGCAGGTAGCTGCCGATGGAGCCTCTGATCTTTTCGTAGGAGTTTATGATTTGGATGGCACCTTTTTGGAATCATATGTTTTTGGGGGACCAGGGGCTGAAACAGCTCATGATTCTTACTTCTCCGATTCCGGCGATTTGTTGGTTGCCGGAGAATTCGCGGTAAGTCTGTCAGTAGTAGAAGGAGAAGTTGATGATGCGGTGGGTTTTTCGGACGCATTTTTTAGTTCATTTTCCTACTTGTTTGATTTGAGTGCAAATTCGAGCGAAGAGATGAAGTTGGCAACGGTTTTTCCTGTTCCCGCCAGTGATGTGGTGAATATCCGATTGGCGGAGCAACCCACTCAACCTCTCAAAGTAAAAATCATCAACGTGGTGGGTCAAACTGTTTATGAAAGTACTTTCGATCGTTCAGGAGCGCAGTTACAATTACCGGTTAGTGAATTAAGACAAGGAATGTATATAGTCCAAATTGAAATGGGTCAAGAAACGCTCTCCACCAGAATGATTAAACAATGACGATTCGTGAGGCTGAGATGGTCCTTGGTATTACAAGTACATCCGGTGAAGAAGACATTCAAGAAGCATATGAAGAAGCCGTGTTTAAACAGGCTTCTTTTTTTATGCGTCGAGTTTTTCTCCCCAAGCTGGCTGAGGCTAGAATAAAGAGATTGGAAGAGATCTCCGAGGCCTATGCTGCTCTGAATTCGTTTAAACAAAATTTCGATAAACTGACTTCCATTCCAATTCCATCATTTGAGAACGCCCAATCTATTGAAAATTTAATTTCTCAATTCAATCAATTCGAGACTTCCGTTAGGAAAAACCTGGCGAACACCGACGATGCGAATGGGGCAATTCAAATCTTCCGATTTTGGAAGCAAGGGTTCTTTGCCTATGGAGAGAAATTTTTGACTTTATCAGATTCTGATGGTGGAAATGAAAAAATCAAATTGAGCGACGCCCCTATTTTCTTGGAGTTTGCTTCATCAGGGGAGGAAAAAAGAAGTCAATTAATCAGCAGGGAATCTGCCAGGTTAAAAGCAATTTTGAATTAGATCTTCATCGCGCGATCCATAGCTCGCTTATCCTGCTTCTCTTTCAGGTCTTGACGCTTATCGAACCGTTTCTTACCTCTGGCCAAGCTTATTTGAACTTTGGCGTAACCCGATTGGCCTATGTAAACCCTCAGAGGAACTATGGTCAACCCTTTATCATTTAGTGCTTTCTTCAGTTTCTCCAGTTCTTTTTTCTGAAGAAGGAGTTTTCTGTCCCGAACGGGAGAGGAGGGATTGTTGTAGCTCGCAGGTTCGTAGGGAGAAATATGCATTCCCTTAATCCACAATTCAAGACCTCTGAAAAAGCAATACGCCTCGGCAATGCTCGCCTTACCGCCGCGAACACTTTTTATTTCCGCACCGGTGAGCTGAATGCCGGCATCGTATTTGTCGATTAAATCGTAATCGAACTTGGCTTTCTTGTTTCGAATGTTTACTTCGTGAGTTGCCATTTGGTCTCAAAGGTATGGGAATAAAAAAAGTCGCCCCAACAAGCGCAGGGGCGACCAATTAATCAAGACCCAATTTTAGCCTTTAGCTGCTTCAAAGTTTTCACTAACCTTTCCCCAGTTAATTACATTCCAAAAAGCCGAAATGTAGTCGGGGCGCTTGTTTTGGTATTTCAGGTAGTAGGCGTGTTCCCACACGTCCAATCCCATGATTGGAGTTCCCTTCACCGCGGTAACAGGCATCAGGTTATTGTCTTGGTTCGGTGTGTTGGTCACGTGAAGTTTACCATCTTCTCCAACAATGAGCCAAGCCCATCCTGACCCAAATTGAGTTGCTGCCGCTTGGTTAAATGATTCCATGAATTTATCCATTCCACCCAAGTCAGACTCAATTGCTGAAGCCAATGATCCTGCTGGCGTTCCTCCACCGTTTGGACCCATAATTTCCCAAAATAATTTGTGGTTGTAGAATCCGCCTCCATTGTTTCTGATGGCAGCTCCTAAAGAATCTGCATGTGCTAGCAAATCTTCGATGGATTTTCCTTCATGCTCAGTGCCTGCAATGGCATTATTTAATTTTGTTGTGTATCCTGCGTGGTGCTTATCGTGGTGTATTTCCATGGTTCTCGCATCGATATGTGGCTCTAAAGCATCGAATGCGTAAGGTAATTCAGGTAATGTAAATGACATGGTTTATCTTTTTTGGTTTGTATTTCAACACTCAAAATTAGCTTTAGTTTGGCAGGAATCGATGAAAAACCGATAGACTATCTATATGATTTGATAGAGTTCTTTCAAGTTAAAGATTGAACCCAGTCCCATGCCTCTTTGGGATTTTCGAAGATTGCCACCGGGCAGGTCGGCTTGTTTGATCTCATGTAGAAATTCGCTACGAGTTTGTGAGCTAAACTGTCGATAACCAGAGCTTGAGACTTCCTCATTTCTTCATGAGCCTGAGCCTTCGCAAAATAATCCCTGGCCTCATTGGTGAACTGTACATCTACGCCCCTAAAGTCAATAACAATGTGTTTTGGTATTCCTTGGTCAAGAGAATGCAAGGCTGCCGTGTGATTTTTGGCCTCTTCCAGTCCGAATTCTTCTTCGAAAGGTTTGTACCGCACCCAAATCACATCACCTTCCAGTTTAGTGAAAGTAGCAGTAGGAAGATCAATGGAATCAATCTCCTTGCCGAAAGGGATTTTTTGGTTTACCACAATTGAATTTAGTCAAAAAGAAAAAAAATGACAATTGGGTGAATTCATTTCCTTCGGATATTCCAAATTGGGCGTAATTTTGCCGGGCATGTACAAATCTCTATTCAGGAAGACACTCTTTCGTCTGAATGCCGAATCAGCCCATAATTTCACCTTTGGAGCCTTAAAAGTCCTTTTCCAATTGCCTTTCGTGAAAAGCATTTTCTACGCGAGCTATAATGTGAATCACCCTTCGTTGGAGCGCGAAGTATTCGGAATTAAGTTCAAGAATCCTGTAGGTATGGCAGCGGGATTTGACAAGAATGCCAAATTGGTCAACGAATTCTCATTTATGGGGTTCGGATTTATTGAAATCGGCACTGTCACCCCTAAGCCTCAAGCCGGAAATGAAAAGCCGCGTTTGTTTCGCTTGCCCTCAGACCAGGCTTTAATCAACCGAATGGGCTTCAATAACGACGGGGTCCAAAAGATTGCGAGAAGGCTGAAGAATCGGTATACCTCTGTTGTAATTGGGGGAAACATTGGAAAGAACAAAGTCACACCGAATGAAAACGCTTTGGACGACTACCTCATTTGTCTGAATGATCTCTACGACGTAGTGGATTATTTCACCGTGAATGTCTCTTCGCCCAATACACCGGGTTTAAGAGAACTTCAAGAAAAAGAGCCATTGAAGAGATTGTTGAAAGCACTTATACAAGAAGCTGAAACCAAGCCAAAACGTAAACCGATTCTTCTCAAAATAGCCCCTGATTTAACCGAAGCACAGCTCGACGATATCATTGAGATTGTTTCGGAGACAGGCGTGGATGGAATTATTGCCACCAATACAACGATTGACCGATCCAATCTTGCTACTCCTGAAGACGAGGTTTCGAAAATTGGAGCGGGTGGTTTGAGCGGTCGCCCCTTAACCGGCCGATCGACGGAAATCATAAAATACATTCACACAAAGTCAAACGGGTCGATTCCGATCGTGGGTGTGGGAGGGATCCACAGTGCACAAGATGCATTGGAAAAGCTTGATGCTGGTGCCTCTTTAGTTCAGCTCTACACAGGATATGTTTATGAAGGACCTTCGCTTGTGAAAAGCATTAACCAAAAAATAATCGATCGTGCTAGAGTTAGTTGAATGCCCTAGAGATGCCATGCAAGGCATTCACGAATTTATACCCACCGAGAAAAAAATTGAGTACATCAATCTTTTGCTTAAAGCGGGTTTTCACACTTTAGATTTTGGATCTTTTGTTAGCCCAAAGGCAATTCCTCAAATGGCCGACACGGTAAAGGTGTTAAACGGCTTAGAGATACCCGATGAGACGAAACTTTTAGCCATTATAGCCAATGAAAGAGGGGCAAATGAGGCTGCGAGCTTCGACGAAATCTCCTACCTGGGTTATCCATTCTCGATTTCTGAAGAATTTCAAAAAAGAAATACGAATGCCTCGCTGGAAGAGTCATTAAAAAGGGTGGAGAAAATCAATGCAGTTGCCAAATCATCGAATAAAGAATTGGTTGTTTACGTTTCCATGGCCTTTGGAAACCCATACGGAGAAGAGTGGCACCCCGATATTGCAATCAAATGGGCCCAACGGCTCCATTCGGACTTTGGAATTCGAATTCTGGCCTTATCTGATACTATTGGCACCGCGAATAGGGGGAGTATTGATAGGTTGTTTACCGCTTTGATCCCGGAGCTTCCTGAAGTGACTTTTGGGGCTCATTTGCATACTACACCTGATTCTTGGCGTGAAAAAGTCGATGCTGCCTACAATGCGGGTTGTCGACGTTTTGACGGAGCGTTGAAAGGATTTGGGGGATGCCCTATGGCAAAAGACGACCTAACGGGAAATATGCCAACCGAAAAGATGCTTTCATACTTCGATGAGAGAAATATTACGACAGGTGTCAAAAAAGATGTCATCGATCAGGCGTTATTGGCCTCGTCAATGGTATTCCCGCTTTGAAGTTCTATTAGCGTAATTTCAGGAGGCATTCCAACCCTTCCGGGGAAACCGATATAACCAAAACCTCTGTTAACGTAGAGATGTTGTTTCCCTTCGCTGTACAACCCTCCCCAACGTGGATATCGGTACTTAACAGGGCTCCATTTGATCAAACCAGGAATCTCAACCCCGAATTGCATACCATGAGTATGTCCTGCAAGGGTTAAATCGATATTCGTTTTTTGCATGACTTCCGCATCCCAATGGGAAGGGTCATGCGACATCAGGATTTGAAACCGATTCGCATCCGTGCCATTCATAGCTTTGGACAGGTCACCGTATTTGCTAAAACCTCCCAAGCCCCAGTTCTCTAAGCCGATGATTTCAATCAATTCCCCGGCATCTGACTTAAGCTCTAACCATTCATTGGTTAGTAGATTAAATCCCATCTTTTCGTGATAGACACGAAGTTTATCCAAATTTGCACGCTTTGCTTCTTCACTCTCCCATTGAACGTAATCGCCATAGTCGTGATTACCAAAAATGCTGAATTTGCCGTATTTGGCTTTCAAACTGCCGATCACATCTTCCCAACCCTTAACCTCGTCGGCATAGTTGTTTACCATATCGCCCGTAAACAAGATGAGGTCGGGGTTTAAAGCATTGACTTGATCAATACCCCTTTGCACCGCGCTGTAGTTATTGAAGAAACTTCCGATGTGCATATCGGAAATGTGAACGATCTTGAGACCGTTGAATGATTTTGGCAGGTGATTAAAACTCAAACTAACTGAGGTCGTTCGGAATTGATACCTCCCTCTTCCAATACCGTAAAGAATACCTACAAAGGGAATGGCAGCAATTACCCAGCCCATTCTTGAAAGGAATTGCCATCTTGTTATTCCGGCCGTCGAGGAAGCTACTGTTTCTTTGGGCTCAAAGCTTCTAACAAAAAATGCGGTTACCCTCCTGAAAATATGAAGAACGTCATCTGTAAGATGAAATACCGCAGCAATCAGTTTAGGCATGAAAATCAGCATTAACACACCAAAACCCATAAAGAAGAGGTAGTAATCCATTTTTGCTTGCGCTTCTCTGTAAGTAGTCACTGCGTATATCAAAAGCACATAGGCCGTTGTCGAAGAAATCCAGTAGGCTATTTGAGCACTATTACGCCAAAGGGCTTTGGACCAACCGGAGGTTATCAATCGAAGCGACTTGAAAGCATACAAGTCGATAAGAACCAAAATGGCTATAAAAAGAATGAGAGGGAGGTAGTTTTTCATGGCTTAAGTCGGAAGTAAAACTCCCAAAACTACAGTTTGTTGTGTTTGTCAATATGCGACATATCCGTTTGTCTCAATTCCACCTATTGATAACAGTGAAACTCCATCTTGTTTGACTTCCATTGAAGCTGCAGTGACGGATTTATTCGAGGCTCTTGACTTTGATAATTCGATTGCAGGAGCGGCGGTAATGTCAGGCTCAGCACCTGCAGGCGACTCATCCGCATATTCTTGAAGAGTGGAATCATCCATACCATCTTCAAATTTACCCTCTGCATCAGCCAATTCAATATGTATAACTTCTTCATATTCTGAAGTCTCTATATCTTCTTCTGAAGTAATGGTTGGAGACTCTTCATCCGAGATAATCTCGAAATTTTCAGGCTCTGTCATACTCGGTGTATCGCTCGATTCATCATCCGCTGATTCTACCCTAGAGATTTCCTCTTCGATTTGTCTGTTCTTTTCGGAATCGTTTAATTCCTTTTCATCAGCCTGATTCTTTTCTTCTTTTTTGTCAATTTTTTCTGCGATTGGTTCATTGCCAATCTCTGCTTCAGGCCAGATTAAATAGGCTCCAAATGCAATAAATACTACCGCTGCGGCATACCTGATCCAAACGGGATTCGTCTTCCTGTTTTTCCGATCGAAGGCAGCCAAGACCTCATTCTTCAATTCCTTTGGAGGAGAAATATTTTCATTAAGGGCTGTAAAAGATGCGGTATTAAGTTCCCTCAATTGCTCATAATCATCCTCAGATCCGAGTTCTTTCAGAACAAATTCTCTTTCAAACTCGGTAAGTTCTTCGAAGGATTTTTGACTTATTAAGTCATACAATTTTTCCTCATTCTCATCCATTACTTCGGATTGTATTTTATTAGGGCTCCTTGTAGCTTTTTTAGTGAATAGAAAATTTTCGATTTCACCGTGCCTTCTGCAATCCCGGTGATTTCAGCGATTTCTTTTACAGTAAATTGCTGTTTGAATCGAAGAATGAAAATACTTCTTCTTTCCACATCAAAATTTTCAAGTTCTTTTTTCAGGGCTGATTTGAAAATCTCTTCATCCATGGAGAACCGAGAGGCTTCATCCACCATGGACTGTACTAATTTAAGTTCTTTATCGGCTCTCCTTTTCACTTCGTTTTTTCGATAGATGTTTTTACACATGTTATTGGCAATACTGAAAACCCAGGTTTTAAAGACTCTTTTCTCATCAAACCTTTGTCCCTTTTCAAGCAGTTTAAGAAAAAGCTCCTGTGTTTGATCTTTTGCCAACTCAGCATTGCGATTAAGCATCTTTAAAAAATAATTGTATAACCTACCCGAGTAGCGATCATAAATGCCCTCAAAGGCTTTACGATCTCCTTTTATCGCTTTAGCGAAAAGTGCTTCGTCTGTGATGCTGCCATTCATTGGCTATTTGCCTTGCTTTTCGATATAGTTCTTCAACTCCCGTGCCTCTTTGTCATAACCGGTGACTTCCAATCCCTTTTGGAGGTATGCATAGCTTTGAACCAATCCTTGATCAGCCGGATTTTTCGATTTTGACTTAGTCAATTCTTGTGCTACTTTTTTCATTCGATCTCCTGAAGTCGGAACCTGAAAGGCAAATCCTATTCCAACAATCTTGAGCCTGGAAGAAAAAGGGTTGATAACATTAGTTTTTAATGTTGGGGCAAACCACATTCCTCCAAATGATGAAGGCTCCGTGCTCATTCCACAACCTTGGACAAATGAGTTCGCCACATCAATTTGGGGATTTATGTTTTCGACTAACTGAGCATAACGAACAGCAATCAAATCTTGAATACCATTTGTCAATACCGATTCAAATCCCAGAGACGAATACATCGCTGCAATCCCCCAAGACTTCAGTACATCCGAGATCATTCCTTCTCTGAGCATTGAATTCAGAAGCTTTACTTCCCGTTCTTCATCTCCGATAGTAAAGGCAGCTATGAACCGGTACGGAAGCAAGATGGACGAGCCTCCATCAATGGCATTTAGGGCTTCAATTGTAGTACCATTGCAACCGTTCTCTAAAAAGTCCAATAAATTGATTGAAGGGTGGCTTGGAAATTCAAAACGAATCTTCTCTCCTGTTTCTTTTCTCAATCCATTCGCCTCTGGAAAATAACTACCGGGCAACAAAGCCCTTTCTTGCTTATATAGCTCGAAATAGTAATGAACCAATGCATCGACTTCTTCTGTTTCAGGTTCTTCGATTTGGTAATTGGAATATCTTTCTAATTCAAAGGGTAAATCCGAATTCTGGGAAAATCCGGTTAACGAAATCAAACACAAAATGAAAATCACCTTTTTCATATTTACAAGATGGAAGTTTTTGCCGATACCGAAATCTCAGATGACTGAACGACGTCCTTCACCGCTTTCCCATGCTAAATAGGTAATGCTCCTTATTATGGCACAGCTACAATATCAGTACACGCATCTTTTGAAAACGTTCAAATTGATTTTCTAAGGTAATAATGATGGCAAGGAAGGGGGTAGCAAGTAACATTGAATAAAAAGTCCTCCTTACCTTTGTACTCCATGAACAATTCGAAGCTCGTTAAACTAAAAATCGCCCTCGACCAAGTCCACGATTGGCCGAGCATGTATCTTTTCAAGTTCATTGTCCCAAGCGACAATCAGAAAATTGCTCAAGTTGAGGCTTTATTCAATAGTACAACGGCAGAAGTACGGTTAAGGCAATCAAAGAACGGGAATTACACCTCCATCACTGCTCGAGAGGTAATGATCAGTGCCGAAAAAGTGATAGAGTGTTACGAAAAGGCCTATAAAATAGAAGGATTGATTGCTTTATAACTTATGGAAACCCTGCAGAGATTTTTATTGGTTTCGGCCATCGTTTTGTTCCTTTTTGTCTTTTATCGCTGGTTGACGAAATACCTCAGAAGAAAAGACATCAATGATCCTTTTCCTTACCTCTTTCCCTTTGAGAAGGCTCAACTTGGCGGGAAGGAGGTTCTAAAATTCGATATGCCATATAAAGTGGATGTTCAGGCTGAGGTTTTTTCTGACTCCGGAGAAAGGCTATTTGAAGTTTTCAATCAAGAAATCGATAAGGGAATCCATGAAATGAAGTTTGACATCACCTCTTTGCCAACGGGCAAATACGAATTGAAAGTTTCCTTTCCGAACCAAGTCATTCGGCGTCCTTTTGAGGTGGCATAAACAATTCTTTTCTTCTCTACGGAGCTTTCGGGATAGCGTGATTCCCTTTATTACTTTTATAGCTTAAACCTGATTAATACATGAAGCGACTACTTATACTATCCGTTTTGATCTTTCCTCTTGGAATGCAAGCCCAAGTCATGACTCCCGAGATGCTCTGGCAGCTCGGCAGAGTAGGAGCAGTGGGTATTTCCGAAGATCAAGAGTACTTGGTTTATTCGATAACCACTCCCGACTTAGAGTCTAATGGATTTGATTCTGAGACCTATGCTGTAAATATTCAAACTGGTGAGCTCGCGAACGTTGAGGAGCCAAAAAGCCTGGTTTCTGATGACAAAGTTTCACCTGACGACAAGTTCGAATTGTTCCATGAATCTGTTCAGATAAGGGATGTGAAGTCCTCTGCAATACACTCTGACCTCTACAAAAGTGATGCAATGGTATATGATGAATTGCATTTTCGACACTGGGATGAGTGGGATTATGGCGCATATAACCATGTGATGATTAAGAACCGAGAAACAGGAGAGAAGACAGACCTGTTGAACGGAATGCCCTATCATACACCAACCGTTCCTTTCGGAGGTTCGGAAGACTACGTATGGAATGTTGATGGATCTGCAATAGTATATGTGTGTAAAAAGAAGTTTGGGACAGACTATGTAAATAGCACCAATACAGACCTTTATCGATACGATGTAATGTCGGGCGAGACCGTTAACCTAACCGAAGGTAATATGGGGTATGATACCCATCCGGTTTTTTCGGAACAAGGACAATTGGCCTATTTGTCGATGAAACGAGATGGCTATGAAAGTGATAAAAATGATATTATCCTTTTTGCTGAAGAAGGAGAATCAGTGAACCTTACGGCAAACTTAGATAGGTCTGTTCGTGAATTTGTTTGGAGTTCCGATGGTAAGTCGATTTACTTCACGGCCGCCGATAGTGGGACGGTTCAACTGTATACTATTCAACTCCCAAAAAAGGCTGGGAAGGAACCTCAAATTCAACAGGTAACCAAAGGCCAGTTCGACATGTCAAGTTTGGTAGGCCAAGTCGGGAAGGAGGTTATTTGCGGCAGAACCGATATGAATCATGCCCGCGAGTACTATGCCATTGACCTCAGATCAGGTGATATGCGTCAGCTGACACATGCGAATGATAAGGTTTATTCATCCCTCAACTTACCTAAAGTTGAAAGACGGATGGTTGAAACAACCGATGGCAAACAAATGCTTACTTGGGTAATTTACCCACCTGATTTCGATCCGAGTAAAAAGTACCCTACACTTCTCTATACCCAAGGAGGACCGCAATCAGCATTGAGTCAGTTTTATTCATTCAGATGGAACTTTCAGGTTATGGCTTCACAAGGGTATATAGTGGTAGCCCCTAATAGGCGAGGAATGCCAGGATACGGAGTTGAATGGAATGAGCAAATTTCAAAGGATTGGGGAGGCCAAAATATGAGGGATTACCTCGCAGCCATTGATGATGTTGCTGAGGAATCATACGTTGATAAGGATCGTTTGGGCTGTGTCGGAGCTAGCTATGGCGGTTATTCTGCTTTTTTCCTGGCAGGGATTCACGAAGGAAGATTCAAGTCATTCATTGCCCATGATGGTATCTTTAATTTGAGAAGTATGTATGGAACCACCGAGGAACTGTTTTTCGTGAATTGGGATATCGGTGGGCCCTATTGGGATGAATCCATTTCTTCTGCACAAAAAGCCTATGACGAGTTCAACCCCATCAATAATGTAAACAAGTGGGATGCCCCCATTCTGATTATTCAAGGGGGTAAAGATTTCAGAGTACCTGAATCGCAAGCATTTGAAGCGTTCACGGCTGCTCGTCAGTTGGGGGTCAAGAGTCGGTTGCTTTACTTTCCCGATGAGAACCACTGGGTGCTACATCCACAAAATGGCGTAGTTTGGCAACGCGAGTTTTTTAAATGGCTTGAAGAAACTCTCAAGTGATGAAAACAGCTTTAGTTACAGGAGCAAACCGCGGAATTGGATATGAGATCTGCCGTCAACTTGGGGAACTGGGATTTCATGTCATTGCCTCTGGCAGAAATGAAACGAAAATCAATGATGCTGCTTCTACTCTGTCCGCATCAGGTTACAAGGTTACGCCTCAAGTATTGGATGTTACCAATGAAGATTCTATAGCTACCGTTTCATCATTTCTAGCGAAAAAAGGGATCACATTAGATGCCTTGGTAAACAACGCTGCCATTTTGTTAGACGGAAATCACGGATTACTGGAGAATGACAAAGAGACTATTACCAGAACCTTAGAGGCGAATACCATTGCACCTCTTTTAGTCACTAAAGGATTAATGAGTAATCTTAGCGGGAATGCAAGAATTGTGATGATGAGCAGTGGGGCAGGAACCTTTTGTGCAGGAGTTTCGGCTTGGGCACCCATATATTCCATGTCTAAAACTGCACTGAATGCTTTGACGTTACAGTTACATGGAATCTTATCTCCAAAAGGGATGGTAGTAAATGCCGTTTGCCCGGGCTGGGTTAAAACGGATATGGGGGGTGCAGGAGCTGCGCGGGAAGTTAGTCTTGGTGCTGAAACACCTGTTTGGTTAGCCACTGAAGTAGAAGAGTCGGGCAAGTTCTGGCGCGATAAAAAAGAAATAAGCTGGTAATGACACCCATTTCTGTTGTTATTATAACCTTTAATGAAGAAAGGAACATAGGACGCTGCTTGGATAGTTTGCGAGAAGTAGCGGACGACATCGTGGTAGTTGATAGCTATTCTACCGATAAAACCGAAGCTATTTGCCGGGAAAGAGGTGTACGCTTTGTCCAGCATCCCTTCGAAGGTTATATCGAACAGAAAAATTACGCTTTAACCCAGTCTAAATTTCCTCATGTGCTATCTCTTGATGCTGACGAAGCACTTTCACCTGAACTGAAAAAGTCCATTCTGAAAGTCAAGGAAAATTTTCATTCTACGGGATACGAGATGAATAGGCTTACCAACTATTGCGGTCAGTGGATTCGTCACACGGGTTGGTATCCCGACAGAAAGTTGAGGTTGTTTGATAAACGCAAAGCAAAATGGACCGGACGTAACCCGCATGATCGGTGTGAGCTCGAGCCGGGTTCTACTACCCAAAGACTCAAAGGAGACCTCTTGCATTACTCATTCTACACCATCAACCAGCATATTGATACAATCAATAAGTTCTCATTAATTAAGGCTGAGGTGATGTTCGAGCGCGGCAAAAAAGCTCATTGGTATAATTTTATTGTAAATCCGGCATTTCGATTTTTCCGCGACTTTATTTTGAAAGGAGGATTTCGAGATGGTTTTTTCGGCTACGTGATAGCGCGGAATTCAGCTCATTCCGTTTTTTTGAAATACGCTAAACTCAAAGATCTCTACCGCTCAAATCATTGATATTTGTCATGTTTTAATCGCCTCTACCCGGGTAAATTTATTGGTGTAAACCACCTAATAAACGTATCATGGAAAAAGGATCAACCATCGTAAACATGAAAGACCTGTTTACGGAGCAATTGAGAGATCGATTTGATGCCGCTCGTCAGCAAAATGAATTCTTGCCAAAACTATTAAGTAGAATTTCAGATGATGGCCTGCGAAAACTAATCGACGTTGCCATTCTTAACAATCGCGATCAACTGGAGGAATTACCGAACATCTTTGATGCCATGGAGCGCAGCCCCGAAGGAGAGACTTGTGAAGGAACCAAGGCACTCATTCACGAAGCAATGGAGATCATTAGCAGATCTATTGATGAAGAGATCATTGATGTTGCCATTGCCGTGGCCGTTCAGCACATTGTCCACCACGATATTTCCGGATTCCGCACCTGCCGCACCTATGCGCATGAATTGGGCATGCAGCACATTGCGAAAACCTTGGACAAAATGCACGGTGATTGCGTTGAAGTTGATGACGCATTGAACAAAATCGTGATGGAAAGCATTGGAGAAAGGGCCGTGCATCCAATCACGGATTATTAGAATGCGTATACTTCTTTTCTTGCTTCTGCTTCCTTTTTCGGTAGCAGCGCAAAACAAATTAATTGATTCGAAAGTCGAGTTTAAAGTCGGCAACATGTGGCTCAATACTGTTAAAGGTAGCTTTGACAAAGCCACGGGAGATATTGCTTTTTATCCCGATAAGCCTGAGAATTCCCGTTTTAATATTACCGTTTCAGCAAAGACCATTGATACGGGAAACGATAAACGAGACCGGCATCTGCTCGAAGAAGATTTTTTCCATGTTGACAAATACCCTGAGATTCGAATTGAGTCCGAATCTGTTTCTTCTTTGGGCGACGG
>CAZWQX010000093.1:0-14709 GCA_964635965.1 uncultured Cryomorphaceae bacterium | reverse complement strand
TACACAAGCAGTAATCAAAACGGTCAACTCTAATCAGTGAAGGTCATTTTGAAGTTTGACCCATGTTTTGTGTAACCTTTATAAATCACAAATCACCGTTCCTTTCAGGCCTCCCGATCGCAGTAAGGCAGGTCTGGTATTGAATACTCTTGGTGAGGTTTATCTGATTGTTGATCGAAGACAATGGGTTTTAATTCCTCCTTCGCAGATTAATTGACCCGCAGTTTGGCCCTTGAATAAACGAGGAGTTCATTCTTCCAACTCCTCTTCCATTAATTGAATGATCCTGTCCAACTGTTCAATTGTACCTTCTGCCTCAGAAATGGTAATGGCAATCACACTGTGAAGTGTTATCAGTTTATTGCGATAGCTCACCATTTGGAGAAGCTTTTTAAGCTCCACTTCACGCCCCACCTGGTCGTGATCAAACCAGGTAACTTCCGGTATTGGGATATATTCGTCTACAAAAGCCTTATAACTAAGGGTGAAATCCCAGAGAATTTCTTCATTCTCTCGAAGGTTTTTAGCTTGATCCTCCCAATCTGCCAGCAGGTAGCGTAAAGAATCATTGCTTATTAAGTTGATTTCTCCTGATGAAATCAAAGACTTGATGATTCCATAAGAAGGGTTCGTGAACCCAGAGTACATGTTGGCATCATGGGTGGCGATCATCAGAGAGTCGCTCGCATTGCCGTTTCTTGCCGCTTCAATATATCGATCAAAATTATTCAACGACTTTTTACGCTTAGCCTGTTTTTCTTCTATGCGTAACTTATTTAGTTTGAACTCTTCCAACAAACTTTCAATGGCTGCCTCCTCGGCATTTCTATCTATGCGATTCTGATTCAAAGAATCCACTTGTAAAGCGAGTAAGATTCCAATCATGACCAGCACAATCTCACCTGAAGCATAGATCAGATAATCCTTAAATTGCTTATTAATGATCTGCTTCTTTCGAAGCGCCCGCATATATCTGAGTATACGCCAATCGTTCATTGCGACTAACTATCAGTTCTTATTTCAACATTTAGGAATTTGCAACCAACTCCCGCATATCCCGATTCTCTAAAATCGACTTTGAATACCCATTCAACCCCACGTCAACCATCACCTTTGCCAAATCGGTCGAAGGGATACTCATATTTTTTCCCATCTTTTTGACCAAAGGATAGAGATTTCGGCTCAGTTTGTACATCCAGTTGGGCTCCTTTCTAGGTATTACGGGGTAGATATATCCCGGCCTGAAAGAGTACCACTCGGTGAAATTCAATCCATCGATAAAATTCTCTGCCATTCCCTTGTATTTTGCAAAAGGCACCCGACTCTTTTCGGTTCGATCGGACCCCTGACCACTCAAGAAGCAAAGTTTAGATCCGGGACTCCTTTCCTTCAATGTTTGAGCGAATGATTTGGCATAGTCGACGGTAACGGCTTTTAGCTCTTTGTCTTTAACTGCTCCCGTGTAAACGCCTATGCAGAACAACCCCATATCAATGTTTTCAAAGTGGTGGTCAACCGATTGATACGTTGAGAAATCACCATGTATGATCTCCTCCAGTTTCTCATGGGCAACCCCTAACGATCTTCGGGAAAGCACTGTTACCTTATCTATTTGATCTGATTTAAGGCAATATTCCAGTACATGTCCGCCAACCATGCCAGTGGCACCTACAATGAGTACTTCTTTTTTAGTTGTCATGGTTTGGAATGAAGTTTTTGGTTACTTCAAATATACGCCCCCACTTTAGTTCGAACATTCGCATTGATTGCTACCCCTGATGAATTAATTGTCTTTACCGTTGTTTTCCAGAATGGAGAGATCAATTTCAGGATAGCTGTTTTCAAAATATTCTATCATCTCAGAAACCGAGTGGCAGTTTAACCTTGACAACATTCTTTTTCTAAGTGTTTTGATAGTACTCGGTTTTACCCCGAGGATTTCGGCGATTTCAGATTCGGTTTTTCCATTTTTGTACCCATTGTACACCTCTACTTGCCTGGGTGTAAGAAATTCTTCGGGATTGAAACTGACGAATTTTCTATACTCCTTCAGATCAGTAGAAGGACTATCCCATCTCCAACGGACAGTGTTGTCCAGATTCATGTAAGAGATATCTTGAATAATCGAGTAATTCCCATCCAAGCTTCTGTTTCGTTTTAGTCTTGAAATACCGGAAGTTCTTTGGATTCGGATATATGTGCCGTCTTTCTTCTTAATCCTGTAGGTTAAGTATAGAACCGAATCATGCGAAATACCATTTGCAGCAGAATAGAGAAGGGTGGATTTGACAATGTGGCGCACGGTTGGATAATCATCCGGATGTATCAGCTCAAAAGGAGAATTATAACTAAACTCAGACTCTTCATATCCGAGAAGGAGATCAATGTTTTTAGTGTAAGTCACTTTCTCTTCAGACAGTGACAAGACGTAGATAGCTTGATTGTGAACAAGCGGATAATTCCTGTAATCAAAACGCTTGCGGTCACTTGAAATCCTTTTCCTGACCCTGAGATCCGAAGAAAGTACCTTTAAATCTTCTTTGAACTGCTGATCCATACCATTACATCTCTTTCGCGTTAAAATTTACGTCTTATTTTCATTTTGCCCCAATTGGTGAGCCAACTATTTTAAAGGAAAGAAGGAATCGCAAAAAAAAAATGGCTAAATGTGTAACCTTTATTCTTCGATTGGAGTAATAGTAGTTGTAAGCATCTTAACATAGCATTGAATTTGGTTAAAAAATACCCGTTGATTGACGGGTATTTTTTTTGTCCCAAACCTTCCCAAACCTTAGTGCAATTAAAGTGTATCTTCGCGTTTTCTCATGGCAATCAAGGGGCAAACAATATGGGTAACCGGGGCCAGTTCAGGAATTGGACAAGAAGCTGCAAGACAGTTTGCCAAGCTTGGAAATAGAGTCATTCTTTCTGCACGCAGCGAAGAGAAGCTCCGAAATTTTGCATCTGAACTTCCTGAGGATTCAAATCCCATAATTCTCCCCTTAGATCTAAGTGACGAAACCTCTATTACCAAGGCGATAGATGGGTTAATTACCGATAGGGCAATTCCTAACCTCGTTTTCCATGCAGGTGGAATTAGTCAACGATCCTATCTCATCGATACCTCCCTCGAAGTGGACAGAAGAATAATGGAGGTTAATTATTTTGGGACGATCTCGCTTACCAAGAAGATTTTACCCGAAATGTTGAAGCAAGGAGGCGGACAGTTCGCCGTTGTTTCCAGTTTGGTTGGTCTTTTTGGCTACGGTGTGAGATCCGCTTATTCAGCTTCTAAACACGCTCTTCATGGATTCTTCGAGTCACTCGACATCGAATTGGGTGATAGTGGTTTTACTTCTACCATGATTTGTCCGGGAGGGGTTCAAACCAATATATCGAAGAACGCTTTGATGGGAGACGGAAAGGAGAGTGGTGTAATGGATGAAATGCAAAGTGGTGGAATGCCCGTAGATGAGGCGGTATCGAAAATGATAACGGCCATAGAGAATAAGAGAAAGCTAATTATAATTGGTAGTTTTAAAGAAAAGCTCGGAGTGTTTCTCAGCAAGCATTTCCCTTCAGTTTTCTTTAAAATAGCCTCAAAGCAAAACCCTCGCGGAACGGTAAAGCTATAAGTGTATGAGTAATTACATTGGTGGAATTCAGCAAGTTGGTGTAGGAACCGATGACCTTCATCGAAGTTGGAAGTGGTATCGTCGCAATTTTGGAATGGACATCAGAATTTTTGAAGATGCGGCTGAAGCTCCTTTAATGACGAGGTATACAGGAGGGGATGTGCAAAATCGGGTTGCTGCCTTGGCCATGAATATGCAAGGTGGCGGTGGATTTGAAATCTGGCAATATGCCTCTCGAAAACCACAACCTGCCGAGTTTCAGATCACCCTTGCTGAAAAGGGCATCTTGGCAGTGAAAATGAAAACCAGAAACGCTGAGCAAGCTTATTCCCGACTGAAAAATAATGGTTGCTCCATCGCAACCTCACTGGCAAAGAATCCAATTGGGCAGAATCATTTTTTCGTTCATGACCCCGAGGGAAACTTATTCGAGGTTGTAGAACAAGAATCGTTTTTCAGATCGTCGGATAGCGCGACGGGAGGAGTTTTGGGAAGTTTAATTGGTGTCAGTGATATTGATAAGTCCATCGTATTCTATCAAAACTTGTTGGGGTTTGATTTGATCCGCAGTGACGAGACTTCAAGCTTTGCCGATCTTAATGGTCTGCCTGGTTCCAATGGTCGCTTCCGCCGAGTAATTCTGGAAAAGAGCAAAATGCCTCTTGGTCCTTTTGCCCCGCTTCTCGGTACTAACCAAATAGAACTTGTTCAGTCTCTCGACGAAAAAGGAAAGAAGATATTCCAAGATCGCTTCTGGGGTGATCTCGGTTTTATACATCTCTGCTTTGATGTGCAGAAAATGGAGGGATTGAAAAAACTGGCTTCGGATTTAGGCGCACCCTTCACCGTTGACAGCGCAGATTCTTTTGACATGGGAAAGGCTGCAGGTAGATTCAGTTATGTTGAAGACCCCGACGGAACACTTATTGAATTCGTAGAAACTCACAAGCTACCCATTGTTGAGAAATGGGGTTGGTTTGTCAATCTGAAAAAGAAGAGTAGAGAAGGAAAGTCATTGCCTACTTGGCTCTTGAACTGTTTCAGGTTTAACCGGGTAAAAAATTGAGTGGGTGTTATCTAGTCATCTTTAAACCTCGAGATCGGGGTTCTTCTTTTTCCACTCATCAATTACCTTTTTTCTTCCAATAGTACGAGTGATAACATCCTTTCTGAGATCCATCCCTCGTGCAGGGGAATATTCCCTTCCGTAATAAATGATCTGAATGTGAAGCTTGTTCCAACTCTCTTTAGGGAATAATCTTTTAGCATCCTTCTCAGTGACTTCCACATTTTTTCCAGTTGAAAGCCCCCAGCGATACATAAGACGATGGATATGAGTGTCAACTGGAAATGCAGGGATTCCAAAAGCTTGAGACATTACGACTGATGCAGTTTTGTGTCCTACTCCGGGAAGAGATTCCAAGTATTCCATATCTGCGGGAACTTCTCCGTTCTTCTCCGTCTTCAAGCGTTCAGATAATTCCGATATGGCTTTACTTTTCCTTGGAGATAATCCACAAGGTTTTATGATGGCTCGAATTTCGTCAACGGGGATGCGAGACATCTCGACGGGATTGTCTGCCAATGCAAATAGATGTGGTGTGACGGTATTGACACGAGCATCCGTACACTGAGCTGATAATAGAACTGCCACCAAAAGTGTGTAAGGATCTGAATGATCCAGAGGAACATCAACAATGGGGTAGAGCTTTTCCAACTCTTCCATCACGTAATTCACCTTTTCTGATTTAGTCATGGACTCAAAGTGAAAATTCGTTCGTTAAAATGAGTGAGGCCTGATACGGTTTGTTGTCCTTTCGAATAATGAATAATATGTGTTTGATCCTCATATACTTCCATGAGAACTTCATTCCTTATTTCAATTCTTTCAGGTTTTTCGATTTTCGAACTCTCGAAGTAAATCCAAGTCACATCGTATTCACTTTCGTGACCCACAATTTCCAAGGGAATCTTTTCTGTATTTCTCAATTCGAAATGCTCGTTTATATAGTCTTGAATTAAGCTATCGCTAGTAACCACTTCCTTTTCCGTGGCGAGATTCAAAACAACATTAGACTTTGTCTTGACTCCTTCTTCCAAGTCATCAGTGAAGAGCTTAACGCTTATCCTAAATCTTCCCGATTCGTCGTGATATTCTATTTCGGTCAGTCCTACATAAAAAGGATGAGCGAAAGCTATCAACAGGAATGCAATAAATGTCATACCCAAAAGTAACCGTTCTATCTGCTCAAGGTTTTATTGATCTCCCGAAATACATCTCAATTTCCCATATTTGCCGGATTCTAACACCTTCCATCGATGTTTTCCACCTACCTGGAATTGGGTCTGAGACATATTGCAGATTTTGATGCCTATGACCACATGATCTTTTTGCTTGCTTTAACGGCTGTTTATCAGCTCATAGATTTAAAGAAGATTGTCTTCTTGGTTACGGCATTTACCTTAGGTCACAGTCTAACCTTGATTTTGGCCACGCTGAAAGTCATGGCTGTAAAATCGGAATACATTGAGTTCTTAATTCCCATTACCATTTTGATTACCGCTTTAACCAACATCATTAGGGGAGGCCGAGCCGGAAAAGGTTCAATGGGGTGGAAATATTTTTTAGCGGCCTTTTTTGGGCTAATACATGGGTTTGGTTTTAGCAGTTACCTCCAGGCCTTATTAGGCTCTGAGTCCGATATTTTTATCCCTTTATTGGCCTTTAATGTTGGAGTAGAAATCGGACAGTTGGCCATTGTAGCCGTAATTCTACTCTTGGGAAATATCAGTTTTCAGCTATTCAGGTTTAAACATCGAGACTGGATTCTGGTTATATCAGGTGTTTGTCTTGGTATCTCTTTAATACTAGCTAAAGACACTATTTTCTGGTAAATACCTACTAATACTTCTAAATGAGACTATTATCATTTTTTTTCGCCATCCTGGCAGCTTGTTCCGCATTTTCACAAGAGCGCCCCGAAGACAAATTTGCCCAACTCTATACGGAACTTCCAACACCCAATGTATACCGCACGGCTTCAGGAGCCCCCGGACATGAGTACTGGCAGCAAAGAGCAGATTACCAAATAGAGGTGAGACTAGATGAGGACAAACACATTCTTTATGGCGAAGAGACCATTACCTATTACAACAATTCTCCGGATGCCCTGGATTATCTATGGCTCCAGCTCGATCAGAATCGTAGGTCCTTAGAAAGCAATTCATACAAAATCAGGCAATCTACCTTAAAAGATAAATACTCCTACAAACAGTTCAAGAATATGACGCCGTGGTTTGATGGAGGCTTTAAAATCGATGAAGTTTCTAACACCAACGGAGAGGATTTGCCTTACACGGTGAATCAAACCATGATGAGAGTGGATTTACCACAACCACTTCTGAAGGATGGAGCCTATAGTTTTAGGATTAAATGGCACTACACCATCAATAATCGGATGGAAATTGGTGGACGTTCAGGATATGAATACTTCGAGGCCGAAAACAACTCGATCTACACAATTGCCCAGTTTTACCCGCGAATGGCTGTTTATTCCGATAATGAGGGCTGGCAGCACAAACAGTTTTTAGGACGTGGAGAATTCGCCCTTCCCTTTGGAAATTTTGATGTAAAAATCACCGTACCTGCCGATCATATAGTTGCTTCAACGGGTGAACTTCAGAATGAAAGAGAGATTTTAGAAAGAAAACATCTCGACCGATTCGACCAGGCAAAAACAGCAACACAACCAATAGAAATTGTTACCCAAGAAGAAGCTGAAGAAATTGAAAAAGGACGAAGTACCGAACTAAAAACATGGCACTACAAGGCAGAAAACGTGCGCGATTTTGGTTGGGCCAGCTCTAGAAAATTCATTTGGGATGCCCAAGGTGTAAAACTAGGAGATAGAACCGTTATGGCCATGAGCTATTACCCGAAAGAAGCCAATCCTCTTTGGGGACAGTATTCTACCGCTGCCGTTAAACACACGCTGGTTACTTACAGTAAGTATACATTTGATTATCCCTATCCCGTTGCTATTTCTGTCAACGCTGCCAGCATTGGAATGGAGTACCCAATGATCTGCTTCAATTATGGTCGTTGTGAAGAAGATGGCACCTACACCGAAAGAACGAAGTACGGTGTGATCTCAGTGATTATTCACGAAGTAGGACACAATTGGTTTCCGATGATTGTGAATTCAGATGAACGCCAATGGACATGGATGGATGAAGGTTTGGACACATACCTTCAATACCTGACCGAACAAGAGTTTGAAAGAGGATATCCGAGTAGAAGAGGAGAGCCCAGAAAGATCGTGGACTACATGAAGGGCGAAAAGTCAAATATCAGTCCGATTATGACCAATAGTGAATCGGTATTCCAACTGGGAAATAACGCTTATGGAAAGCCGGCAACAGCTCTGAATATTCTTCGTGAAACAGTTGTAGGCAGAGAGCTATTTGATTATGCCTTCAAAACGTACGCCAATCGATGGAAATTCAAGCACCCGTCGCCCGCTGATTTCTTCAGGACAATTGAAGATGCTACTGCGGTAGATTTAGACTGGTTTTGGAGGGGCTGGTTCTTTAGCACCGATCATGTGGATATTGGTATTGACTACGTCAAATATTCTCGATTAGAGGACTTTGAGCCGGGAGGGGATAAATTGGCCATGGCGGAGACTATGGAAGCCAATGCACCTAGCATTAGTGATGCACGAAATATGGAGAGTATCGAAACTACCTTCGCCGAAAGAGATTCTTCCCTCTTGGATTTCTACAGCTCTTACGATAAGACACAGGTAACGGAAAATGATAAAGAAGAGTTTGCAGAATTCTCGGGAGGACTTTCTGAGGATGAAAAAGCCATGCGAGAAGATAGTCGACACTACTACGAGCTTTCATTCACGAACCATGGAGGTTTGGTTATGCCAATCATCGTGAAGTTTGATTTTGAAAATGGCAGTGAAACGATCGAACACATTCCCGCAGAGATTTGGAAAATGGGAGACGAGACAGTGACCAAAGTATTTGTCTTCGACGATAAGGTCACCAATATTACACTCGATCCTTATTTACAAACGGCCGATGTTGATTTGAATAACAACTCGTGGCCGGCGGTTCAGGTGCCTTCGCGTTTCGAATTGTACAAGAAAAGACAACGTGAAAAGGGAATAAACCCGATGCAGGAAGCCAGAAAAATTCCTGGCAATCAGTCTTCAAGTACCAACTTGGATTAAGACAAAACGCAAGACTCCTCTTTTATTCTTAACATGAAAGCAGAGCGATTTTGAAGTAGATTTTTTATCTTGCTTGGAACCAATTCTTTGCGAGATGAAAGATTTAGCTACTCTACTTTTTCTGTTCTTTTCACTTTTTGCTTTTTCTCAGGGAGATGAACCTTGTTCTGCAATTCCCATTAATTGCAGTCAGCCTGCTGAAACGGGCTTTTTTAGCAATTTCACTACAAATCCCGACTATCCTTTCACTGATTGTCAAGGTCCTAACAGTTATGGAGGGGATGTGTGGTTTACATTTGAATCAGACGGAATAGCAACCTCCTTTTTCTATTCGGATACGATTAATCCGATCAACTCACCGAGGCACATACTTAAATTGTACTCCGGAGAAACCTGTGAAACCTTAACTGAGGTGTGCGGTTGCAACGACTTGAAGGCTTTTCATGAAGTTTTGGAGGAAGGAACCTATTATGTCCATGCAAGACCCAAGAATACGAGTTTTGACAATCAGTTTTTTTCAGCAGGCCTTGTTTGCCTGCCTTCTCCACCATCAAATGATGACATTTGCAATGCGGCCCCAATCTCTTGTGGGGAGACAGTCTCAGGTTCACTATTGGGTTCAACCCCCGACAGAACTGATGATTGCACGGGAACTCCCGGTTGCAATAAAGGGGGTGATGTGTGGCTGGAATTTGAAGCCGATGGAAATACCGTATACAATATTGAGAAGGAATATGCTGTGGACATATTGGTTTATAAAGCTATGGATTGCAATGATGAGCTTGAACCAGTGACCAGCTGTCCCGCAAATAAATTGAGCGGGTTGTATTTGGAAGCGGGGAGTTACTTTATGAGGGTCAGACCCTTTAGGTATGAAATTAGGAGAGCTTTAAACTACAACGTGACCCTTAATTGTGCGGACCTCATTGAGAATAGCTTACCATGTGATGCCATTGAAATTGTCTGCGGAACTGATCCGATAACCGGATCGAATGTGGGTGCAAGTGCTGATACCGCCTATTGCGGTCAAAATGGCGAAAATACCATACCCCAGCTCTGGTATAAGCTACAGGGTGACTTCGAAGGAATTGCAGAGGTTTATCTATGTGGGGTGGCACCCACATTTGATGCAAGGGCATCCGTTTACAAAGGCTCATGTGATAGTCTGGTTTGTGTTACTGCCGGGGGCAATTGTACCTCAGGGCCCAAAGCGTTTGATGTAAATCTTGGCGAGGATTACTTCATAGCCGTTCACGGAACCCTGGATTCTCCTATCGGTGAATTTTCTTTGACGCTTCAATGTGAGGAGGATGATTTTTGCCCGGATCTAGGTCTATATGTAGGTGATCCATGTGATGATATGAATGATCTAACCTACGACGACGTGGTCACTTCCTCCTGCGAATGCCAAGGAACACCCTTCCCGGATGGAGTCTTGTGTGGCACTGCTTTTTCTGTTGGCTCATTACCCTATTCAAAGTATCAATTTGCTTGCGGGGATAATCCAATTTGTGATCAATATGACCAAACTAATGTTCCCGTGCCACCTGGCGAATCCTCATGTGGGAATACGGCCCCTGAATGGGTCTTTGAATACACTCCTCCTAATGATCAGATAATAGATATTTCTCTGGATTATGATGGTGGCGAAACGACGAATCCCTGGATAACTGTCTTAACGGGTTGTCCGTTTGAAACTGCCGTAGCGCGGTCTCCATGCAGTGGTATTAGCTCATTGGATTTATTCGGAACAGAGCTTGTAGGTGGTACAACCTATTATATTCTAATCAGCGCCAATCAAATTGAAGGAAACATCTACGATTTTACAATAAATATTGAGCAAGACCTGTTTTGTGAGGACTTAAATCTTCCTGTTGGCGCCCCATGTGATGATGGCGATCCGTTGACAAATAATGACTTGATTAATGGAGTTTGCGAATGTGAGGGCAGTATGGATACACCGTCGGATTTTTGTTCTAGCGCCGTAGAATTAAATCCTGGAATTAATTGGACGGATTTTCCGCTCGATATAGATCAAGATAGTGCTACTTCGTCAGGAGATGTTTGCATCGGAAATGAATCCAGACCTGATTCTTGGTTTTACTTTGATGCGGTTGCTACTTCAATGTCGGCCGGGGTTAGAGGTAATGGAGATTTCGATCCCGTAGTTGAAGCTTACACCGAATGTGGTGGAGAAATTAAAAAGTGTCAAAACCTGACAGGTGAAGGTGGAGATGAAATTCTTAGCACTAACCTCCTGGAAATTGGCGAACGATACTATTTGCGGGTGTATAACGCAGGACCTGATCCACCGGCGAATAATAGCTTTAGGATAGCTGTCAAATATGATCCTTCTACACAAATAGGAATTATATCTGAAGAAGGGACAGCCTTTTCTGATTTCAACGACTTGAAATTTCAGATTTATCCAAATCCTAATTCAAATGGACAGTTAACAGTGAAGGTGGATAATCTGCCAAGCGGTCAGAACAACTTGCTCCTGACCATTTATGACTTGACAGGGCGTGTTGTCAAATCCCAACAAGTTGGAAATGAAGGTGAAACTTTTATTGGAATGCTGCCAATCGAACATCTTTCAAAAGGTGTTTACTTGTTAGCACTACAAGTCAATGGAGGAAGTCAAAGCTCCCGGATTCTCTTGATCGAATAAGAAATTCAAATAGCATTAAAAAGGCCGAATCTCAAGATTCGGCCTTTTATATTCTGAAAGAAATTTATTCTAGTAGTAGTGCTTTCTTCTCACCTTAGCTACGTATTTGGCTAGGCGAATTACCTGCTTGGTGTATCCGAATTCATTATCGTACCAAACATAAAGTACTACATTTTTCTTATCGGGATGAACCAAAGTAGCTTGGCTGTCATATACCGAACAGCAAGTGTCTCCTACAATATCACTTGACACCAATTCAGGCTCGATGCTGTAGTGAATCTGGTTTACCAAATCACCTTCAAGAGCTGCTTTTCGCACGACGCGGTTGATGTCATCAACCGATGTTTCCTTGTGTAAGCTCAAGTTCATGATGGCCAAAGAACCATTGGGAACCGGAACTCGCACGGCATTTGCGGTAAGCTTGTCTTTCAATTCAGGAATAACCTTAGTCACGGCTTTACCCGCACCTGTCTCGGTAATTACCATGTTCAAAGCTGCCGATCGACCTCTTCGTTCTTTTTTGTGGTAATTGTCCAGAAGGTTTTGATCATTCGTGTACGCGTGAACCGTTTCGATATGTCCTTTGTCGATTCCGTATTCTTTTTCGACTACGCTTAGAACCGTGCTGATGGCATTGGTGGTGCAAGAAGCGGCTGAGAAGACATTCTCGTTGTCCAGATCCAAGGTATTATGGTTGATACCATAAACAATGTTTGGAACTTCTTTTCCGGGAGCCGTCAATATCACTTTGCTGATTCCCTTGCTACCCAAGTGACGAGACAGAGCCGCGCGGTCTCTAAAAGCACCCGTATTATCGATCAAAAGTGCATCGGAGATTCCATGCTCTTCGTAATTCACCGACTCAGGTGATGGTGCCTCGATCATTTTGATGATTTGCCCATTCACGATGATTGCCTGTCGCTCAATGTCTGGTACCACCGTTCCCGGGAAAGGACCGTGTACCGAATCAAGACGAAGCAAGTCTGCTCTCTTCCTGATCTCAGTTTCATTTACCTTTCTGGTTACAATGGCCTTCAATCGCAACTGCTGGCCTCTACCGAATTGCTGAATAAGTTCCCTGGCTGCCAATCGTCCGATACGGCCAAAACCAAATAGAACCACATCTCTGGGTTCGATTTCAGACGAGGTATCCAACGCGGTGAAATCTCCGAGCTTTGAAGTAAGGAAGGCATCCATTGAATCAAAGGTGTCCTTCGTCTCCGTCCATTCAGCGGTCAGCAATCCAACATCGATCTTGGAGGGACCGAGATCCATTTCCATTAGTTTATTGGCTATTGCTGAGGTGTCGAATACTGAAATGGGTTTTCCCACTACATCTTCGGCATACTTGTGAAGTAGCATTACTTCACTCACACTTGTGTCTACAAGGTGGTTTCTAAAAAGAACAAGCTCCACGGATTTATCGTAGAGCAAGTGTCCAACGGCATTGATCAATTCGACCGACGCCTTTTTTTTACTGATCCAGGTTTCGAGCTCTTTATTGTAAGTGGCCCGACCTGCACTCAATAGGTCAGCTGACATTATTTGTTAGGTGGTTATATGTTGATGGTTTGGAAAAATTCGATTATCCCAAATAAGCTTTCAGATGCTTGCTTCTCGAAGAGTGTCTCAAACGTCTGATTGCTTTTTCTTTGATCTGTCGAACGCGCTCACGAGTCAGCCCGAATCGGTCTCCAATCTCTTCAAGTGTAAGTCCGTGCTTCATTCCAATTCCGTAGAATAGACGAATAACCTCACGTTCCTTTTCCGTAAGAGTTGATAGAGATCTTTCGATTTCTTGCACGAGTGATTCGTTCAATAGACCGTAATCTGCATTCGGTGAGTCATCGTTCACCATAACATCGAGAAGCGATGAACTGTCGTCCTCTGTGAAAGGAGCATCAACAGACACATGGCGTCCACTCACCTTAAGAGAATCTGCAACTTTCTCAGCCGGAATGTCTAGAGCAGTTGCAATTTCTTCAACAGTGGGAGGGCGGTCATACTCTTGCTCGAGTTTCGCAAACATTTTATTGATCTTGTTCAAACTTCCCACTTGGTTGAGCGGAAGTCGAACAATTCTCGATTGTTCAGCTAAAGCTTGAAGGATAGACTGACGGATCCACCATACGGCGTAAGAAATGAACTTAAATCCACGAGTCTCATCAAATCTTTGAGCTGCTTTAATCAATCCAAGGTTACCTTCATTGATCAAATCAGGTAGAGATAAACCTTGGTTCTGGTATTGTTTGGAAACAGAAACCACAAAACGCAAGTTTGCTCGCGTGAGTTTCTCCAATGCAAGCTGGTCACCCTTCTTGATTCTCTGAGCGAGCTCTACCTCTTCCTCAGCCGTAATCAAGTCCTCACGGCCAATTTCTTGAAGGTATTTATCAAGTGACTGACTCTCACGATTGGTTATACTCTTTGTGATCTTAAGTTGTCTCATGTTTTCTTCTGCGTTAAATAATTATGAACGGACGCGAAAATCAAGCTGCAAAGATACGATTCTAAAGCCCTAAATTCAAAATCCGAACATTAAGTTTCATTCTTATAAATACGTTAAAAGCGGCCCGAACGCTTTAGTCCGAGCCGCTTCAATAAATCCAAAATAAATTCGAGATATCGTGTGGAATTGAGATGAATCGATGTTTACGGTTTCTGATGAGTATCTCGCAGGTTCTATTTTGAATTTTAAAGTTGTTCTATACGCCAAAGCCATAATAATCTGGAACTCCATTCTCATGCACTCCTTCCAACAGCACTCCGCCATCTTTCGAGCTCAGAATTCGTTTTACTTCTTCAGGAGAGTTAACCGGTTGTTTATCAATGTGGGTTATTGTAAAACCCTTCTTGATACCCGCTCGTTTTAACTTTCCATCCGTAATATCCGTTATTTTGACTCCATTTCCAATATTTAATAAATCTTTTTCCCGCTCGTTCAAAGGGCGTAATTGGGCCCCAAAGAAGTTAGTGGTCTCGTCTTCAAGTCGTTTTCTTAATTCAGTGTTTCCATATCGGTCTCTCAAAACGACATCTACAAAACGTCGGTTTTCATTTCTTAGTATACCAACAGAAACTTCATCACCGGGACGGTATTTCCCTACTTGTTCCTGAAGCTCGGTAAGCTTCTGCTGTTTCTCCCCTATGGTGACATCAG
>CAZWQX010000092.1:0-14927 GCA_964635965.1 uncultured Cryomorphaceae bacterium | reverse complement strand
CCCCTCTGGAGGGCGTGCCGACGAAGGAGGTGGGGGAGGACATTCTCTGCTCTCACACTGCGCTCTGGCATGGCGTTGGAGGAAAAGTGAATGAAGAATTAGGAATTAAAAATGAAGAATGGCTCTATTCGCTCCGCTCTGGACAGGATGATGTCAAGACAAAAAGAAAGGAGAAAGACCCCATTTGAGGTTCAATTTGTCGGGATGAAACATATTAACAATTCTTTGAGGTCTGATTATTAATGCGTTACTTCATAGGACTCGATAGACGATGCATCAAATGAGTGAGACGAGGATGCCGAAAATCGTGAAAAGAGTAGGCATATTTTAATCTATTACGTTATGAAACGCTTTACAATGTTAGTTTCAGGAATTTCTATTATCCTATTCACATCCTGTGTGAAGGATTACGACGAACCTCTTTCCAACCTGGATGAGGCTAAGACGAATTCGCAGGTCGTTTTAGCGGATGCCGCTTGGTTTGAGGAGTATGAACGATTGATGTTCGTGGATAACGAACTTATTGAATTGTTTGCAAGAGAATCAATATCCGAAGAAGATCTGACTTCAATCCATCAAACGATTAACTCGGGAGAATTTGAAGTGGAAATGTTTGAGCAGTACTTAAGTGGATCTGAATATCAACGATTGGTGAATTATTTTTCTCAACTGGAAGATCACTTCGCTAATGTGACTTTTACCGAAGCTCAAGAAGTCGCTTTTCAAAAAATTCATGAAAAGGGTATTGATGTTTGGAAAGCTCAATTTCCTGCTGGACACTACCTTTTTGAGAAAGCAACGGATTGCGAAGAAGATGCAGCCCAGGCCGCTACGGCCGTTCTATCCAGTACAATTGCTGCTGGTGCTGCCGGTGCTATTTTTACGGGTGGTTTATCCGTCGTAGCAGGAGTAGTTGGTGGTGCAGCAGCATCCGTGACTACTTGGTTGGTAATGAGCGCAAACTGTTAGATATGAAAAATACAAAGGCACATATAGTTTGGAGTGTTTTCAATTTTGCCTTTCTAATTGGCTTTATTATAACTCTAACTGGCAATAGCACTAAAGATCAGGTTCTAATGTCTGGGATTGCATTGATTCTTGCCATTGTAATCTCGACAATCGTCTTGATTAATAAAGTGAGTTTCGAATCTGAAAAGGCCTTGAAAAAACAAACAACGTTTTATCTGTCCTTAGCAGTCGCTGTAGGTTTGCTTTTGATTGTGATTTATTTGTTGAAATAGCGAGATTTGATTCAAGAAAGATGGGCCATCACTATAATTTGGTGGTCCATTTTTCTGTATGTACCGAATCATGTTTCTAGCATTTGGAAACATCTGATGAGAATGACACTAAGAGTATTTTACCTATCAATTGCAGGAATGATTATGCTCATTCTACCTTTCAGCTTAAGGTCGGCTGGTGAAAATTCAATAATCATGATGGGCTTAGGTCTATTTCTCTTGTCTTTTATTTCTCTTTACGTTCTGGTTTTCGTTCCAAAAATCAAGGATAAGGAGAACATGGATATGAGAAAGCTGTACAGGAATCTCTTTTTACTGATACTTGGCATCAGTTGTTTGTATCAGGTATTATTCTTCCTGTATGATTGAGAAATGCAATTAGATCTTCGAATGAAAAGGGAGGTTCAATAAGATTCTCCCTTTTCAATTTCGAGTTGGATGTCTTCGTGCTTAAGCGCCAGGTTATTGAGTTTCCTTGTTGTCAGTAGTTGATAAGCGATATTTTCTGGTCGGCCTTCATTCTGTTCGCTAGAAACTCAGAGATAAGCGCTGGTAGGCAGCTCTCAACAATCTGCAAAATCTCTATGATTGGTTTTTCACCAAAAATTCTAAAACCTAACATCTCTCCAAATAAAGTAATAACTTTGTAATTACATTCTTTCTGTCATGAAGGTCAACATCATCAAAATAGGAAACTCAAAAGGTCTGCGTTTGTCGAAGGATATTTTGAAGCGCTACAAGATCAAAGATGAGGTGGAGCTGGTCTTTGAGGAGGGGCAGATCATCCTCAAGCCTTTGGTCGAACCGCGTCAAGGGTGGGAGGAAGCCTTTGCCAAAATGAACGAGGCCGGAGACGATGATTCCTTAATTGACGATGTGTTTGACGACGAAGATTTTGAAGAATGGGAATAAGTCAATACGACATCGTTTTGGTCAACCTCGACCCAACCATTGGCAGCGAGAAAAAAAAAACACGGCCCTGTTTGGTCCTATCACCCAACGAGATGAACAAGTATCTCCATACCGTCGTGATTGTTCCAATGACAACCAACCTCAAACCATACCCAACGCGAGTACCCATTAAACACAAAAACAAAAAGGGAACGGCCGCAATCGATCAGATCCGCACCATCGACAAAAAGCGAATCATCAGGGTGCAGGGACATGCCACTCCAACTGAAATTGCCAAATGCAAGGAGGTATTGAAAGAGACATTTGTGGACTGATTCCAGAATTTAATTTCACATTGCTCATTGTCCATTCAACATTGCTACGCTTGGTTTAGTTAAGAATTGGAAATGATGAATTAAGAATGACTCCTTCGCCAATGCTCCGCAGAGTAGCTGCTGCGCTCTCAGTAGGCTTCGGCGCCCGAAGGGCGGTACTCACTTTGCTCTTGTATTGGTTAGCTTCAGGCTTCAGGCTACAAGCGGTCGGCTAATCTTCTTGCTGGGGGCAAGCTTGTAACCGATTGGTTGATCATCTTGCTAGTGATTTATATGCCGCACGCTCTGTTCGGCCTTAATTCTGTTTGCTAGGAAATCAACCTGCAGCTCGCAGCCGACCACTGGAAGCCAGCCCTCTATGACTAGGCAGGATTCTATCTATGTTCAATTCATGGCTTACGTCCATATCAAGGGATAATTGCCCAATCAAAAGATATAGCTAAGGGCTAACAGCTAAAGGCTAAAGGCTCCGAACAATCAGGAAATGACTCCTTTTGGTCTGATGCTAAACTATGTCCTAATTAGTTCGTCACACTAATCACCCCTACCGGTCTAAACCCAACTTCGGGTGAAGCTCCCGCATAGCTCATCAAGCTCTCGTTGCGGATATCGTATCCCGTGCTCATCCAAGAACCGCCAGCCGCTTGGTCTGAGTCGGCGAGGATTTCCGCGGCGTTCCCATTCATGTTCATCAACCCGTAACGATTCGGTGCATATGAATGAGCCGGAGCCAAAATTTCTACCGTGCAGTTTAAATCACCCGCGATTCCCATGTAGGCGGGTGTTTTCATCACTTCGTATTCGCCCGTTTCGGGGTTTTTATGGATGTTTTCAGGACCAAGGGTGACAAAATTGGCGAGGTAGCAACCTTTGGAATTTCTCAGGAAAGGTCCACCCCAAGCATAGGGACCTTGAAGTTCACCGTTGGCCGCATTGACCCATTCCTCACGAGTGGGCAGGCGGAAAGTAATTTGGGTTCCTTCAGGCAGTCCGATATCCATGGAGGCGTATTGCTCAGTTAACCAATCGCAATAAGCTTCCGCGCCTTCTTGGGTGATGTTTACTACAGGGTAAGTCTCGTATGCCGGATGGCTGTGATAAAGTTTTTCGTAAGGCTCGCTGTAGGAAAGCGATTCCGTCCATTTCTCACCTTGCACTTGATACTTGGTTTTTTCCTCATCGGTGAGGGAGTTGAGGAACTCTTGGTATTGGGCATTGGTCACCTCTGTTTTGAGCATATAAAAAGCCGAGGTCTCCACTTCCTCTTCATCGAGGGTAAACGAACCATTGGGAACGTAGGCGAAGTTCTCGGTAAAAGTCTTCTTGAGTTTGAGAATGTCTTTTGGTCTTTCCTTAAAGGCGGTAAGGATCAAAATGGCAGCGAGCAGGCTAAGGGTTAGTTTGGTTTTCATAGAAAATTGGTTTTTCATGAAACGTGGCTTTGGGCAAGTTTGGTATTTGAACCTGGCTATTTTCCAGGGGTCAACGTTGTTAAAATAACATTAGCCGTCTTTATTGAAAGTGTCAAATGCCGATGCTATTTGATGGCTTTTAGTAGGCGAATGTATCATTTCACAAACTTTTAGGTTCACAAAGGGGTAGGCATTCGTAGCTTTAGAACGACCAATTCAAGAGTTCTTCCGATGAAAAACACCCTTTACGCTTTTGTTTTAATTCCCATGCTCTGCAGTTGTGTTCAAACTGTTTCAGAAATACAGACCGAAAACAATGCGCAAACTTCTGCCGATACCCTGAATTTTACCCTTTCAGATGCTAACAATATCATCTTCCAAGCGGTCTTGGACGAAAGGGATACGGTGAATTTGTTCTTCGATACAGGTGGAACGGAGGTGGTGTTAACGTACAAGGGAATCAGAGAAAGCACCTCTTTGTTATCGGAAAACGCATCAGGTGAAGAAGATTTTGATGCACTAGAAGAAGCTGTGCATACGCTTTCCCTGGGTAATCTGGACTGGGATAGTTTGTCTGTTTATCCTTTTCCGATCGGACCGGAAGAGGCGGCGGGCCATTTTGGATGGGACCTGTTCGAAGGTAAAATCGTTGAGCTCAACTACGATCACAACCTGATGATCATCCATGATTCTTTGAATCGGAATCTGGATGATCATACCAAACTGGAGATGGAGTTCATCAATACGCTGTTTTGTGTAAAAGCCACTACGGTGGTAGGAGAGGAGGAATACCCCAATCGTTACTTGTTCGACACAGGTTTTCAGCGGGCAGTAGTTCTCGATAAAGACCTGCGGGAAAAGTCCAAATTTCCTGATGACTTGCCCGTACTCAAAGAATCGCGGTTAAAGAATTCTGCAGGTGAGGAGTTTGTCAATCGGGTCGTGAAGGTGGACCAAATTTGCCTGGGCAGTGCCTGTGCCAATGAGGTGCCTGTTCAGTTGTTATCTACGCCGAACCCCGCCCGATTCGAGACTCATATTTTAGGCAATGAACTCTTAAAACGCTTCAACACCATTCTCGATTTTCAAAACGGGTTCGTTTATTTAAGAGCCAATTCATTGATGAATCAACCGTACAAAGACGTTCCTTAAACAGTGAAAATCCTTTAAAGAAACCCGGTTGGCCTTGCCTCAATTAAGGTGACCTAAAACCCCGTATCGAATAAAGAAGCAATGCTTGTCATGGCTTTGGCGGTGTTTTTTTACTTCATTTAGGCTCTCTTCAACGATATTCTATCCTTCGCTGCAACCTTTAGAGTTTGGTTTCAACAGGAAAAAGATGTCAAGGTGATAATTGAATAGATGTTTTACTTTGCCCTCAATGAAATATTTCCTCTTCTTTTTCTTGGGGTTTGGACTCTTGGCTTGTCAGCAGGAAATTGACGATAAGCCTCTTTCCCGAGAATTAACGGCTGTCCAAACCCAAATGGATGCCTATTTCACCGCATTAACTGAACTTCAAAAGTTCAATGGAGTGGTGCTGGTTTCAAAGAATGACACCATTCTATTGGAGAGGGCTTATAATCTCTTTAATAATGAAGATAGCTCCACCTTCATTTCGGTAAGCCATCAGTTTGATATTCATTCAGTTTCTAAATTGATGACCCATTTCCTGATTGCCCAACTGGAGGCAGAGGGTGCCTTATCCGAAGCGCAAACCATTGATAGTTTCTTTCCCGATTTTCCTCGGGGTGATGAGATCACTATAGGAATGTTGCTTGATCACAGTTCAGGTCTGCCCCGCGAACTATTAAATTTTGATGGAGATGAATTCGAATTGGGACCTGAGGAGATCGTGGAGGCTGTGAAAAAGGAGTCGCTACTTTTCGATCCGGGAACGGACAAGCAATACTCCAATGTGGGGTACGAGCTCGTTTACCGACTAATCGCTCAGGTTTATGAAAAACCTTTCTCGCAATGTATTCACGAGGAAATATTTCTCCCTTTAGATATGAGTTCGAGTGGAGCTCATTTCTTCAAAGAGACAGATCGATTGGAGAAACCGGCACAGAATCATGTTTTGCAAGACTCCATTATTACTTCGGTTCCCAATATCGCGGAAGATGAGTTCAGAACCGCTCGACTTTATTCCACTGCTTCTGATTTATATGCCTTTTTGGAATCGGTTGAGAAGGAGCCTTACCGAACCTCCCTGAAAAGCGAAGACAACATAATTGCCAAAGACGGCGGTTCTGACGGAATACGGGCCCAGGTATACACCGATTTGGAAAACGGTTTTCGTTTTGTGCTCTTGTCTAATTACGATGAGATGCCCTTTTTTAAAACAATCGAAGACGTAGTGAAAATCCTCAAATCTGAACCCGTAGAAATCCCGAGGGAGATAAATCGAAAGGCCATTGAAGTTGACCTGGAAGTGCTTGAGCGATATGTCGGATCATACACTTTCCCCGATTTTGATGGATTGGTTTTGCGCATTGAAATAGAAGAGGAGGGACTTGTCGTTTTTCAGGGAGACGAAAAGATTGCCAAACTAAAAGCCGAGTCGGAAACTGTCTTTTATGAAGATCCAAAAGCAGCCGAGTCTTTCGAATTTATTGAGAATGAAAATGGTACCTTCAACTCCTTGATGGGGTGGAAGGGAATTGTTGTAGAGGGGAAAAGAGAATAGAGCTATGAAAATCGCAGAGAAAACGTTGATTGTGCTTGCTTTGATTGGGTTAATCCTGAATCTGGTGTCAAATACAGGAGTGATTTTTATCTTGGCAATGTCGTCCTTGGCTGTGCTTTATTTCTACACCTCTTTTGCGCTATTCAACGATGTACCGCTTAAGGGTATTTTGAAGAAAGCGTCATACGAAAGTACCAATAAGAAACGCGTGAGTTTGTCGTTTGCTGCCGGAATAGGGCTCTCAATGATTTGCATCGGCACCCTTTTTAAACTAATGCTTTGGCCTACTTGGGAGGTTCAACTTATGGGCGGACTTTTAGTCTTGGCGGTTGTTGGAGCAATTTCCACCTTCTTTTACCTTCGTTCAAAAGCTGCCTTTTACACGGCGCTCTACACACGTTTGGCCCTTTTTGGACTGGTGGCCGTCATTCTCTACTTCATTCCCGGTGAGGCCTTAGTAGACGTTTATTTCCGCAACGAAACGGAAGAATACCGCGCCTTGCACAAAAGGTTGCTCGAAAACCCAAACGACGAAGACGCCCGACAACGGATGGAGGCGATTTTCGAGGAACGTTCTTCGAAAGAACAGAACCAAGACTAGGTTTTGGTTTAACTCGGACTTTTTTGGCCATTAGTTTTTCGCCGTTACGGCGGCAAGGTTATGGCGCTTGATGTGCGACTCTAGCTCAAGTCATTAGCTGTTAGCCCATAGCCCTTAGCCAACCTTTTCATAGTTGACCGATTTCAATCCATGTTAATCCAAGACCGAGCTGAATACAAAGTGAATTTTGCCAAAATCAGAGATGCAGCCAACAGCTAATGGCTAACGGCTAAAGGCTCATTAGCAGTGTTTAATCCAGCTCTTGGTTTTACACCATTTAGATCATAGCATCAAAAAAACCTATCTACTCCTTCACCAACCTCTTCGCCACCTTTCGCTGCCCATCGGTAACCTGGATGAGGTAAACACCGCTAACCAGCTCTTCCAGATTTAAGTCCTCGTTGAATTCAGTTCCCATTTGCTGAACTTGCATTTGCAGAACCAGTTGACCAAGGCCATTGTACACTTCAATTTGAAGATTTGGGTCAAATCCCACCAAACGCAGTGTTACGATATCGGAGGCGGGATTGGGGAATACATCAAAGAGGATTTCTTTGGTTCGATCGTCGCTATTCAAGGGGTTGAAAACAACACATTCTGACATGCCACCGCAACCATCCTGTGAAATGATGACAGCGTAAACTCCAGGTTCAACCGGTGTGAAAACCTGAGAATTAGCTCCTGAAATGGGAATGAAATTGTTTTCGCAGTCCAACCACTGGTAGGTGGCATCGGGATTGTTGGCCACGATAGTTCCATCCGAAAAACTCACTGAGAGGTCCAATTCTTCCCAGATAATGGGTTGAATTTGGATTGTGGTATTTCCGTTTCCATCGTCGTAGACCCATTCAATTTCTGAGACGGAGGTGTTATTAATGGGGAAGGAGACATTACCCGGAAACCCTTCAATTAAGCTAGGGCCAGGGCAATTGTCGGAAGCAAAGGGTATTGAAACATCATCTAGCGTGACCTCACAGAGCGCTATAATTGTTGGTAGAGGTCCACTGATAGGGATGGGAGGGATCGGATCGGCCAAATCCACCAATTGTTCCTGGGTGCTGCTCAAACCATTAAATGTCGTATAGGTCCAAATGATGGAGGAGTCTTGTTGAAAAGTGAAGGGTAGATCTAAATTGGGAATTCCCGTTAGCGCGTTTCCACAACCATCCGTTGCGATAGGGGCATCATCAGTAGCGAAGGCTTCGCAATCTCCTGTAATAATTGGTAAATCAGCAAGTAGAGGGATAGGTATTCCCGGACTGCATTCTCCCAATTTCAGCGTAAAAGCATCTTGATTTGATTCAGAATCGAATAGCTGTTCCTCTATGGTGGGGTCAAAATCTATCTGCCCCGAGAATTTTCCCGTGAGGTAGATGTTATTATCTGGATCAACGGTAATTTTGCCTGCGTCAACACTATTGGATGCACCAAAATTACGAGCATAAATAAACTCTCCGTTTTCATCGGTGTTGAAAAGGAAGATATCCCTATCCTCTGGCCCTGAGCCGCTACTTGTAATGTATTCAATCCCTTCTCCGGGATCGAAATCTACCGAATCTTGAAAGGTTCCCGAGAAGAATAAATTATTGAACGGGTCTACTGCGATGGATTGACAGATATCTTCGTTTGGTCCCCCGATCACCGTTGCCCAGCTTTCGATTCCCCAAAGACCTAATTTTACAATGAAAATATCTTCCTGTCCTTGGGAAGAATAGGTCGTTGTTTCATTATTGACTTCGATAGAGCTATCAAAGGTGCCACTGAAAATGACCTGGTTAAAATTATCTACCGCCAGCGGTCCTCCTTGAGTTGTTGATCCAAACGATGTGCCGCCAAAGGTTTTTACCCATTCTGTAGCTCCTGTGGGAGATATTTTTTGAATGAAAGCATCTGTATTGCCTATAAAACTTGGATAAACTTCTTCAGTTTCAAAGTCAAACACAAATTCAGTGAACGTTGTAATACTACCGGAGATAAAGATGAAATCAGAGGCATCTATTTCTACATCAAAAACTGAAGGGCTCAATGGATCGCTGATTTGGCCCACCCAATCGAAATTGCGCTCAGAATCCATTTTTAGGACAAAACCGTCTAAAAACCCCATTGAAAACATAAGGTAACTTCCAGGTCCTGGATCAAAATCTACGATTCCCGAAAAAAGTCCTATAACTACAATATTACCGCTAGAATCTACCTTCAATCCTATTCCGGTAGAGCTTAAATCATAAGGTGTAATAAATCCCTCAGGCTGATCTACCCAAACAAAATTTCCATTTCCGTCCAATTTCAAAATGAAGGCTTCCGTTTCAAATACCGGTTCAATTACCTGTTGACCAATACCCGGGTCAAAATCAACGGGGCCTGATAAATCTCCGGTAGCATAAATGTTCCCACCATCATCAACGTCAAACTCGTTGATAGAGAATTCTCCTGATCCTTCAATTACTTTCGCCCAAATGAGGTCGCCCTCAGCATCTAATTTTTGAATGTAATAGTCGGTGCCTGTTTCGTTTTCGAACAAAGCCAGTCCTGGTCCCGGATCTAAATCTATTGTCCCGAAAAAATACCCCAGATTGAGAGTGTTTCCTTCTGAATCAGCCAAAACTTGTATGCCCGCCGAGGAATCGGCCATTTCACCGGTGTGAAGGCACCAATCGAATACAGGCAATTGCCCACTGGCTAAAAGAGTGCCTAACAGAAAAAGGCTCATTAGGCTCAAACGTACCTTTTGGAAATTCATCATCTCTTAAGAAACAGTTCTCCTCGTAAAGGAAATAACTTTTATTCTTTCACTACCTTCTTTGTTGCTTTTCTTTGTCCGTCAGAAACTTGGATAAGGTACACACCACTTCCAAGGTCCTCCAAATTCAAGTTCTCGTTCAATTCCGTTCCCATTTGTTGCACCTGCTTTTCCAGTACAAGTTGCCCCAGATTATTAAACACCTGAACGCGGATGTTGGTATCAAAACCAGCAAGCCTCAAGGAAACGCGTTCAGAAGCGGGGTTTGGGAAAACTTCGAAAGTATGACTGCCAGATACTTCATCGTAAGAAAGCGGAGTGTCAATGGAGAACTGGTAATAGATTCCATCTCCGTAATCGGGCTCGAAATACTCGATCGTTGGTCCTCCAACTTCTTTTAAGCGGGCATAACCGCTTCCATCATTGTTTGCCCACCAACTGATTCCGTCATCATCGGTATCAAAAACTTCGAATGTGTAACAACCCGGTCCGAGTAGCAGCGTGTCTTTGTATAGGGTATTTGAACTCATTCCGTTTCTCTGGAAAATGATGTTGTCGTTGTCATCTCGGAGCTCATAGCTGTTTTCCGCAGGAACGTTGTTGGTTCTAAAAAGAATCAAGAAATGGTTGGGAAGGACTTCAGGAATGCGAAAATCGGATGAATAGGTGTTGTTAAACGCATACTCATCCTCGTTTCCATTCGGTTCCGAAATCTCAACGTGAAAGGTATTCTCTGAAGGGGTAACGGGATCCCATAATGTTTCCGGTGTGGGGAGTGTAACGATTTCCGACTCCATCATTTCCAAGCTTCCCGACCAGACAAATGTTTCCGGTTCCAATGCGTCATTAACCCAATAGGTGATCGTTAGCTCGGTCAACTCATTGGAGCCAACATTTTGAATCACCACCTCGGGAGAGTGGCAAATGGTGCCAAACCGGTCAAATTCAAATCTATTTGATGGTTTTCGCACTTCTACCAGCCGCACATCCGTTTGAAAGTTAGGTTCTCCGTAAGTAACGATTTGGTGGTTGATGATGTAGCGCGAATCACCTGATGCGCTGTTCACTCCATAGTCCAGGTTCACCGTTTCACCGGGAGTTACGAATTCCGTTATATCCCATTCCTGAACGTCGGTTGCCATTCCCGGACACCAGCCGGCTCGATCGTATACCCATGTTCCTCCTTGCGGGAAGAGCGGGTTTTTGGCGCATTCTTTCCAAACGGTCCAGCTGAATTCATTTGAACCTCCATTTATGTCTACCCAATGCGTTCTGGGGATGAACTCACCTTGTTGTCCGTGCCCGGTAATAGCCGAACGCACCTTAAATGCGTCACCTTCAGCTAAGGTGAGGTAATCTCGTGGTTCGTAGAAGTCGTCTTCTTCAATTACCGTGTAGCTCCTGGAATCTACTCGCCAGATTTGGTCAATTTCCAACACATCCCTCGGTGGTGTGCCAACGATAAAATGAAATTGGATATCCATTTCTTCTTGCCACCTTCCCGCATACTCAATGGTGATTCGTTTGGTGCCATTTAGAACAGGGGTGAAATCGGTCATATCAAAGGTCCACGTTCTCCCTTCATCAGTCATGTCCAAACCAATTCCATAAGGAGTGACAAATGACATCAGCTCGATTTTACTCACCCTTTTCTGGTAATAGTCTAAGGTGGTTATTTCGATCGTGTTGTCGGGAGAGACATCAACCGTTCCAACCTGATCCCCATCTTCATTCCAAATAGGCATTGCTCCCGCTTCGTAATAAAAGTTGGTTGAACCCTCAACCAAATCGGTTCCTTCTACGGTGTACGCAGTTACGGCATTTTGAGGATTGATTAGTGAATCCAGTACCTGGGTTTGGATAATTTCACTTTCGTACTCTCCTTGGATAACTTGAAAATTGGGTCGTGAGGCCAGCTCGGCAAAATCTTTGCTCACGTCATCTCCCTCTTTTTCTCGCCAAAGGGGTGGCGTACTAACGAGGCCGTTGAAGCTTCCTGTTTCGTCTACTACATTCAGACCGGATCCTTCGTCGAGCTTGTAGTATATCACCAGGTTCTCGTAGTTCGGATGAGATTCATCAACCGAACGGTACATATAGTCTTGAATCCTGCTTGAATTCAATGAGGTATTCCAAACCCTGAATTCATCGATATTTCCGTAATAGCCGTTTCCACCGTTGAAGTTTGCTCCGATTTTTAAGTTTTCAATATCGATGGGCCTGGTGAACCCATTTCCTGAATGCCAGATTTCTCCATTCAAGTAGATTTTCATAATGCCCGATCCCGTGCTTTTTGCGAAAGCCCAGTGATTCCATCTACCGCCAATCTCGTCCGTATTAGCCAACTTGTCGATTCGATCGTAACCGGTTCCGTCATTTCCGCAATCCCAATAAACCCTTCCGTTACTCCATGGCAAGTGAATGTTGATTTGTCGTTCGTCGTTTTCACCGATTCCTTCCACCGCGCTGGTATTGGCGGGAAGTGCATCTAAATTCCCGTAGGCCCAGAAAGAAATGGTGATTTCGTCGGTGACATTTTCAATAGGTTCATCGATTTCAACGTATTCCGTGCCGCTGAATTCAATACTGAAATCGGTTGCTGAACTCGATATTCCCATTCCTTCGGCAAGGGTTGACAATAGATCCGAACCTGCACCTTCGGCGTCTTCAAAAGAAAACTCTACAATCATATTGCTAATCCCATCCCATTCGAAAGTACTGCTGAAATTAAATTGATGGATCCCTGAATTGTCAAAGGAGGTGTTCAAGTAATACACGGTTTGAAAACCCTCCAATTCCGGCTGTGAAACATCGAATGTTTCGAGCGCTGTAGATTTCATTCTGATGCGAAGATTGTTTACTTCAACACCCGGCTGATCCACATCAACAGTTAATCCTGTAATATCGCCTGCTGTGAGTCCACCTGTTGTGAGTTCATCTGCAGTGATGAGGTATTGCGTTTTAGAATGACCCGTTTCGTTTTCCAAAGGATAGGGGGTGGGTATGTCACCGTCTCCAAGCAGGGCAGTAGTTTCAGAAATCACGGAGTTGATTACTACTTCTTCCTGTGTCGACTGGTAATACGTGAAGGTCGGCTCAGAAGTGTATGAATAAGTGTCGCCGTCGAATCCGCTAATGATAAAGCTGGGGTGACTTGCCTTGATCGAATCCGTCTTCGACTCGTCGTGTAAATAAGTGTTGCAACTATAGTCCCACTCGCCACAAGCATTAGACCCGTTCGGACCGTTGTTATTTCCTCCGGTATTGTTGACACCGCCTCCATGACACCTTATATTGTATGTCATCAAGATTTTCTCGAAGGTTAAACCCGAAAAATCCGGGAAGGTGATTGTTGTATCTCGGGTTAGGCTGTTGTAGCCAAAAGTGTTGACGGTAATGGTATCTCCTACCTCTTGTGCGAAAATGGGATGAATCGAAAATACACAAACGAGAATAGCAAGCGTCTTCAATCTAAGCATGGAGTAAAATGTCTGGTTAATAGTCCGCTAAAAAATATGTGGCTAGCAGATTTGTAAAATAAGGCAAAACCGTGAGGATGGCATAAATATTCTCAGTCTACTGTGACTTAATAGCATTGTGATGTAGGAATCGCAGCCTGACAATACATCTCTTTAATAGTTTTTAAAGAAATGTTAATCAGTGATTTAATTCGTTCTAAAGGGGTCTAAATGTTGTGAAAAATGCCGAGAATAAGGTTGGAATTCAAAACCGAAAATTCGTGCTACTGGATACTTGCTTAACCCAATTTTACCAGCATCTAAGAAAAAATACCCTTGAATTCCTGTACTAAATCCAAGATTTCAAAAAATTAGAATCTTGTTAAGATTTTGAATTTGAACCGTTTAGATTTTTTATGGAAAAAGAATAGTCGATTTAAGACCACAAGGAGTCACACTTTTTCTGGTCGAACCGCCCAAACAATAAACAATTCCAGCTGTGATACTGTCGCGTAAAAACTACGCCATCGATTTGAAACCCTAATTGAACCAAACTTATGAAATCAATTTTCCTAAGACGCTTATTTACTTTGGCGGGTCTTCTGTTTTTCAGTTCGGCCTCCTTCGCTCAAACCAATGTGTTTGACGATGTAATTGCGACTAGTCCCAATCACACTTTTTTAACTGCAGCCCTAGAGGCGACAGATCTGGATGATGTGCTCAGAGATGGTACTGCCACCTACACTGTTTTTGCTCCGGACGATAATGCCATTAATGCTCTGGCAGCAGAGCTAGGAGTGTCCGTGGGTGCAATACTCAACCAACCCGACTTAGCCGAATCACTTCTTTACCATGTTCTCGATGCACAAGTCCTTTCGGGGGAGATTACTAATGGTGCCATCGTAACTCCAATAAATGATGCCAACACACTAAAACTTACGGCTACAACAGGTGGAGAGGTATTTGTAAACCAAGCTCAAGTTAATGGTGCCGACCTCACAACTGACAACGGAGTCGTTCACTCACTGAACGCTGTTCTTTTGTCTGACGAAACGGTAGTAGACGTAGCCATCGACAATGGCTTTACTTCATTAACTGCTGCGGTTGTTACGGCGGAATTGCTTCCTGCGTTAACGGCACCTTTTGCCGACTTCACGGTATTCGCACCAAGCGACGAAGCTTTCGATGCCTTGGCGGCAAACCTTGGAACGGACATCGGCGGTGTATTGGCTGATCCTGAATTGGCAAACATCCTGTTGTACCACGTATTGGACGGATCGGTGATGTCATCAATGATCAACAACGGAGACATTGTGACTCCATTGAACGATGCGAACACGATTAAATTAACGGCTACATCGGGAGGAACGATTTTCGCCAACCAGGCAGAAGTGTTCCTGGCAGATGTGGGAGCTGACAACGGAGTGGTACACGCGATTACGGATGTGATCCTGGCAAGCGAAACGGTAGTAGACGTAGCGATCGACAACGGCTTTACTTCCTTGACTGCTGCGGTTGTTACGGCGGAATTGCTTCCTGCGTTAACGGCACCTTTTGCCG
>CAZWQX010000091.1:0-15071 GCA_964635965.1 uncultured Cryomorphaceae bacterium | reverse complement strand
ACCATTGATGATCAAAAGATTTTTAACCACGTCAGGAATATTCCCAAAGGCGCTACTACTTTGAAATGCACTCATCTAGTTTTTGAATTTTCGTTGTATTTCGTCCAATGTATGCGTGAAAAAAACTGACTTACCCGATGGGGTAACAGTTGGTTGTGTGCAAGCAAATAAGCTGTCAACCAAGTTCAGCATTTCCGAATTACTCATTCTTTTGTTATCTCGAATTTTCAATCCTCGAGCCATGCCTTTTGCAAGTTCGTTATGGTAATCTGTACCCAATTGCCCTGCGCCTGATTGAAAATGATTAAGAAAATCTTGCAATAATTCTCCCACTTCCAACGAAGCCGCCTCAACGGGTACTCCTTTTACTACAATGCTATCGCGGTCGAACAGTTCGATATCAAATCCCAATTTGAACAAATCACTCTTCAGGTCTTCAATTAGTTGAAGGTCCTTTTCATCGATTTCAACGCGCTGCGGAAACAATTGTTGCTGGCTAAAACCCTTGCCCTTCTCCAGGCTTGATAGAATCTTTTCATAAAGAATCCGTTCATGGGCCCTTTGCTGATCAATGATGATAAATCCCGACTTGATTTGTGTCAGTATATACCTTTGATGCAATTGGAAAATGGGGCGATTTCGATCTCCGTTGGCCAAATTGAGCTCATCATCCTTGTTTTCGTCGAATAGGTGTTCTCCCTGAGTCTCTTCTCTGTTCTCGGTTATAGAATACAACTCTTTCCAATCTTGGCTAAAACCACCTGAGTTCTGCTTTAAAAATGATTTTTCTTTGTTCGCCCCATCTAAATCCGTGAAAGGGTTGAATTCAAGATCACGTGATTCAGGTGGTGCTACTTCTACATTTTGAGGAAGAGGAGCCAAGTTCAATGAACTCTCCAATTCGAAATCCAGACTGGGAGAGATATTGTACTTGCCTAAGCTATTTCTCACTGCACTGTGAATTATCGCATATATAGATCTCTCCTCAGTGAATTTAACCTCTGTTTTAGTCGGATGAATATTGACGTCAATGCTTCCCGGATCAACCCTCAAATAGAGCCAATAGGAAGGATAGGTATCACGTCCAATCAACTCGTCGAATGCCGTCGTCACCGCATGATTGAGATAGCTACTCTTGATGAATCGATCGTTGACGAAAAGGTATTGCTCTCCTCTGGATTTTTTCGCAAACTCAGGTTTACCGATGAATCCCTTTAGGTCTACAATGGCAGTTTCTTCTTCAATCGGAACAAGTCTTTCGTTAAACTTCGATCCAAATGTTCCTACAATTCGCTGTCTTAAAGTCGTTGGTTTAAGGTTGAAGAGTTCATTATCGTTGTGGTGAAGGCTAAACGCAATGTCGGGATGAACGAGAGCAACACGTTCGAATTCTTCTACGATATGACGCATTTCAACAGCGTCTGATTTTAAAAAGTTCCTCCGCGCAGGCGTATTGTAAAAGAGGTTCTTGACCGAGACCGAAGTACCCAAACCCGAAGCACACGGTTCCTGGTTTTTTACCTCGCTACCTGCTACCAACAACTTCGTGCCAATTTCACTTTCGTGTAATCTCGTCTTTATTTCGAGATGAGCTATCGCAGCAATAGAGGCCAGAGCTTCACCTCTGAATCCTTTGGTTCTTATTTGCCACAGTTCTTCGGCTTTTTTGATTTTTGAAGTAGCGTGACGTTCCAAACTAAGACGGGCGTCCGTCTCACTCATTCCGCATCCATCGTCGATTACTTGGATCAAAGTTTTACCTGCATCTTTAATGAGAAGGCGAATATTTGAAGCACCCGCATCTACTGCATTTTCCAGGAGCTCCTTCACCGCAGAAGCAGGTCTTTGAACCACCTCTCCCGCCGCAATTTGATTGGCCACAGAGTCGGGTAAAAGCTGAATGATATCAGGCATCAGAGAAGAAAATCGAATTTAGTGTAGAAGAGGTAAACCAAGATTACCAAGGCCGCCAAAATTAGTAAAAGTCTGATGCTGGAATTGCGTTGCTGTCTTCTCGTTTCTCGACGCGACCACGAATCGCTAATTCTTTCTCGAAGATGTTCTTCGTACTTCTTACCGAGCTTCTTTTCCAGAGCCAATTCTTTCTCAATTTCCTCACGACGTTTTTGCAAACGCTCCTTTCGCTCGTCAAATGTGCGAGGATCATAGCGGAACTGCTTGTGCCGATTGTGTTCGGTCAGCTTAAAGATGGATGGCAGTCTGGGTGCTCTCATTTATCCCTTTTTGTGACACTTTCCAATTACAAATTTCGTTCTACAATGAGGATTGGCAAAGCGTTGTGAATAATTATACAAGTTCGGTCCTTTTAGGGGCTCCTTCCAAGCTAATTTTATCAAAAATTGTTCCATGAGAATCTTTCTTTCATTTGTCTGCTTTTTTGTCGTGTTGGCACTCGGAGCGCAACCGATTTTCGACCGTCAAGAGACACCATGGGCTGATAGCTTGCTATCAACTCTTTCGATGGAAGAAAAGGTCGGCCAACTTTTTATGGTAGCTGCTTACAGCAATCGAGATGGGAAACATCATGCCGAACTGCTTGAGCTTGTGGAAAGATACAAAATAGGTGGAGTGATCTTCTTTCAGGGAGGCCCTGACAGACAGGTAAACCTATACAATAGCTTACAATCTTCGGCTGACATTCCTTTATTGGTTGGAATAGATGCAGAATGGGGCTTGGGAATGCGTTTGGATAGCACGCTCAGTTTCCCGAGGCAAATGACTCTGGGAGCTGTTCAAGACGATTCATTGATCTATGCCATGGGTGCTGAAATCGCACGTCAATGCCGAATGGTTGGGGTTCAGGTGAATTTTGCCCCGGTAGTCGATGTGAACAACAATGCCAAGAATCCCGTGATCAATAATCGTTCTTTTGGAGAGGATAAGAAAAACGTGACCAGAAAAGGATTGGCCTACGCTAATGGAATGCAAGATGCGGGAGTGCTGGCTAATGCGAAACATTTTCCGGGCCACGGCGACACTGACGCGGATTCCCACTACAATTTACCAGTTATCAAGCACGATTTGAATCGATTGAGATCAGTAGAGCTCTATCCCTACAAAACCCTTTTCGAAGAAGGAATGGGAAGTGTAATGGTAGCTCATTTATCGATTCCCGTTTTGGATTCAACCCCGAATCTGGCTTCAACATTGTCACCGAATATCGTCACTGATCTCCTGAAAAATGAAATGGACTTTGAAGGTTTGGTTTTCACCGACGCCCTCAACATGAAAGGAGTTTCTCAATATTTCAAACCGGGAGAGGTTGATCTTAAAGCGCTCCTTGCAGGAAATGATGTACTCCTGTTTGCCGAAGATGTTCCCAAAGCCACCGAGAAGATTATTGAAGCAATCAAAAATGGAGACTATTCGGAAGAGCGTTTGAATGAATCGGTACTCAAAATACTTAAGGCGAAAGAATGGGCTGATTTGCACGAGAATAGATTCGTTTCTGATTCTAACCTCTACCGCAAGTTGAACAGCCCCAAGGCCCTATTCCTTAAACAAAAACTTAGCGAAGCAGCCATCACCCTGGTACGTAATCAGAATGAAGTTGTGCCCCTCGAAAACACGGGGGAACGAGGACTATCGGTGATTTCTCTTGGTGGGGATGGCGAGGAGTTTAAGGAGCGATTGGCAAAACACTTAAGCTTTGAGAAATTGTCAGGACCTAGCAAGCCTAATCCTGCAGAAAGTGTTGCTCTTCGAAGTAAAGCTCTTGAGGGTGGAACGGTTATCGTTCTCGTTGAGGGCACCAGTAACTCACCAGGCAAAAATTTTGGACTTTCAAACGAAGCCATTCAATTGATGGAGAGTATTGCCGCCGAAAGAGATGTGATCTTGACTTTTATGGGAAACCCTTATGCCTTGGCCAAATTGAAGCATCCAGATAGATTCAAGGCGATTTTGGTTGGCTATCAAGACGATCCTTACCTGCATCGCGCGGCTGCTGATGCGTTGGTCGGATCCATCACAATATCAGGTAAGCTACCCGTTTCAGTAGGAGAATACTATTCGGTAAATGATGGATTGGAAATAGCAGATATTTCGCGCCTTCATTATTCGACTCCAATGGAATTCGGATTGACACCCGAAGCATTCGCAAGTGTGGATTCAATTGCGATCGATGGAATCGAAAAGCGCGCCTACCCTGGTGCTCAGATTCTTATCGTCAAGGGAGGAAAGGTTATTTATGACAAGAGTTTTGGTCATCATACATATGAAAAAAAGCGACCTGTTCAAACAAGTGATGCCTATGATATAGCCTCTATTACCAAGGTTGTGGGATCAACCATAAGTTTGATGAAGCTTGACGATGAAGGAAAGTTTGATTTGGATGCACCACTCGGAAATTACTTCTCCGAAATCTCACCTGAGAGTCCTTATTTCAGCATGCAGCCAAGACAAATGCTCGCTCATGTTGCCGGTTTGAAGCCTTGGATACCATTTTACGTTGAGACCTTGAGTAAAGGTGGTGATCCCAGATGGGATGTTTATTCCAGGTCCAAGTCAGATTTGTACTCGATTGAGGTTGCCCGAAATATGTACATCAATAAAGAGGTAAGTGATTCTCTTCTTTTTCGAATACTTGATACGCCATTGAGGCCAAACAATGATTACAAGTACAGCGATCTTGGCTTTTATTTCATGAAGGAGATCATTCGTCGGCAAAGTACCTTGAGGATTGACTCATTTGCTTATCAAGCGTTTTACAAACCAATGGGGCTGCAAACGATGGGGTACTTGCCAATGAAGAGATTGCCCAAAGAGCGAATTATCCCAACTGAGTACGATACGTATTTCCGTGGACAGCTAGTCCATGGTTATGTGCATGACCCAGGGGCTGCGATGCAAGGAGGTGTTGGGGGGCATGCGGGTGTATTCAGTAATGCCGAGGATCTTGCCGTGGTGATGCAAATGCTGATCAATGGCGGTACTTACGGCGGAGAACGTTATCTGAGTGAACGAGTTGTGGAGGAATATACACGCTGTCAGTTTTGCGAATCTGAATTAGATGAAGAACGCCGAGGTGCAGGTTTTGATAAACCGGTTATCCCTGAAGGTCCTGGGCCAACTTGTAAATGCGTGAGCTTCGATTCATTTGGGCATTCGGGATTTACGGGAACAATTGCCTGGGCAGACCCCGTAGAAGAAATCGTTTACATCTTTTTATCAAATAGGGTTTACCCAAGCGCTGAGAATAAAAAGCTGGCCAAAATGGATATCCGTACCAATATCCAAGAAGAGATTTATAAAGTGCTCGTTCCTGAAGAAAACAACGAGACAGCAGAGGTTAATTGACAATTAATTTTTCGCTTCTTCCCTGACTATCTACCAAAAGATAGATCCCCTTTTCGAAGGATTGTATCTCCAACCTGAAGGGGGCTTGAATGATTTGTTCTTGCATTATCAATTTCCCTTGCGCATCAAATACGGATATATTTCCTTTCCATACTGAACCCAAAATGATAAAATCGTTTGCAGGATTTGGATAGATCAATTCATCTTTTCGACCATTTACTTCATCTGTTGAGTTCACTCCTTGTACGGTAAATTCCGTGTATGAAGTGTCAGAAACTTGAATATCGCCGAAAACCCCTGACGTCATTTGATAAGTGACGGTGTAGGTTCCGGGATCAAAGGTCCCGAGTGCTGTTGTGTCAATGGAATTACAAATCGCTGTGGCTAAGCCCTGTTCGTGAATTACGTCTACGTAAATGGTGTCTTGACTCATGACAATTTGAGTATTTACGATAGGACAACCCGAATTAGGGTGCCATGCCATGGCAATTACCGAAACTACATCTTGGGTGGTTATGGGATCTTCAGGAATAATAGTTAGCGATTGAATTTGCTGACTCATCAATGAGAGAGGAAAGAAGAGAATGAATAAATAGCGAAGTCGAGATAGGAACATGACAAGAGAGTTAAGTTTAATGAAGATAAGGTTTAACGGAGGAGGGTATAACCTGAGATGTTTACCTCGTCAAAGTCATTGACAAGTACATGACTCATATAAAGCTGATTTTGAGTGTAAACGAGATAGGCGTCTAAATCAAACACGAAAGGCACACAAGAAATGATCTTGACATTTTCATGTCGGATATTCCAATGTCGCATCTCGTCCAAATAGCCAATTTCTTCTCCGATAAAAGGTTCACCGTCTTGGTATTCGATGAAGCAGGTGCCTTGCTGCAAATTCAAATCGGGTGACTTCTCCAGATGAATGGTGTCATTTCCATAGAAGAAGAAGAGGTACGAAATCTGTCGTTCCGGAATTAAGATATAGCCGTTTTCGGGGATTACTCTGTGCAATGCCGGTACGGTATTGCTCATTTCGGCAGAACCGGGAGAGAAGTATTCATTAAAGATCAGGCCATCACTCGTCGATTGCACTTCAACGATGAGGGTGTCTCCCGTATACCGAAATGAATTGCTTAAATCCTGGCAATTAGATTCGTATCGTAAGTAGTAGTTGACTTGGCCATCTTCTAATTCGTTCAGGGCAATGGTGTTCTCAGGCAGATTTGGAGATGGCGAAGGACTTCCTTTCTCCTCATCTGAATTACAAGAAACGAGAAGCAGAGAGACCGATAGAGCAAGAAGTGTTTGTTTCATAATGTGGCGATAAAGTGTTTGATAGGATAGTGCCTCTTGAGCTCTGATGGTTACAGGTAACCGATATTTTAACAATTGACTTTCTGCAGATCTCTATAGCCCCAGCCGATAAACCAAGCCGGTGCGAAGGCTAACTCCAAAAGGTAGTGTGCGGAAGTCATCATTTTCGAAGATTGGAGTCATCCATCCACGATAGCTCGGATTCAAACGCAAAGCCATTCGCTCCGTAAGAGTGTACTCAAATCCAACCCCTGCACGAAAGGCGAAAAAGGTTCCACTCACTTCCTGTACCTCAATCATGGCTGAAGGATCCAGTCCTTCAAGGCGTACAGAAATGTCGTTTGATAAGATTTGATTTATCGAAAAGCCACCGCCAAGAGTCATGAGCCACCTGTTCGATTTGAATAAGTACTCTGCTGTGATAGGAATTGAGAGATAGTTAATCTCGTTTCTGGTTTGGAGACAGGCCTCGAGTGTTTCATTCATTGGAATAACAATCGTAAACTCTTCACCAAACGGATTTTGATCTGTTATGACAGAGAATTCATTTAAGCCTAACGAGCTTTGAAAGCTCCCTCCATACGCATATTCGGGAATAGGTGAGGAGGTGATGGAATTGAACTCGACACTTTCGGAGGGAACATTGGTTTTGTATTCACCTTCCTGAATCCATTGATTGAGTTCCAAACCGATGCTTAGCCTGAAAGACTTACCGATTGATCTACCTAATTCAAATCCTGCCCCCGGAGTTACCAATCCGTTTTCGGCTTGATCCAGCGCATTCCTGATTTCATCGTCAAGATTATCGTCAACTATTCTTCGATGGGTATAGTTTGCCATTCCATAAACGAAGATGTGCCATTTACCCCGATTTTTATCGTAATAGTCGATTTCTCTTTGGCGCGAATCAAACACTGGAGCTTGAACTTCGGTTTTTATTCCTATCGGATCGATGGGGTAGAAAGCCTGATTGACATTGAGGGCTTCAGAACTTGTAAACACCTTCTTTTCAGATGGGGCAGACTGATACTGAAGCGAAGTGGTGGTAAGAGTCGGGGAGGAGAGGGATTCCGCTCCAGGGGTGATGTTTTTCCCATCAGGAAGGCTGGTTTTCATGATCAGCCCTTGATTAAACGAAATACTTGATTTCGCAGCCGAGCCTGATGATGGGCTCAAATTCGACGATCGTGTTTCGCGACTTTCGGCTATACTGTCTTTTTCTTCTTCATTTATTCCATCATCAGCTTTAGCTTCATCATTTTCTGTATTTGATTCTGCAGTCGCTAATGATTCTTCTTTCAATTCATCTGAATCGTCAGACTGTGTAATGGAAATCGAATTTTCAGGATTAGGTGCTGACGTTAATTCCGGATTTTCTGATCCGTTCACTTTTTCAGTGTTACTTCCTTCGGTATCGGATGAAATCTCCTGTTTTTCCAATGCAGATATGCGCGAATCCATTTGATAGATTTCATAACCGAAATAGGCCCCTGCAAAAATCGGAATCAATAAAAGCAGTAACCATAGGTATTTTCGGCCATTCCCATCCGAATGACCCAAGCCAGCCTCAATGCCTGACCAAACTCTATCTGATGGCATTTCGCTGTGATTGGCAAGCGCACTTTTGAAATATTCGTCGAGCTTTTTGTTTTCCATCATCTTTCGATTTCAAATAATGCGGCCACCTTCTCTCGCAAAATGGCTCGAGCTCTTGTTAATCTTACTTTGCTGTTGCTTTCACTAATTCTCAACATCTCCGCTACCTCGCGATGGCTAAATCCTTCAATGGCTACCAAGTTGAAGACCAGTTTGTACTCCTCAGGTAATCCCGAAATCAATTTCATCAAATCTTGAGCTTGCATCGCCTCCGATGCGTCCGTTTCGGTGTAATTCTCCCATGGGGCAATTTCCTCATCCCGGGCCTGGGGCCTGCGTTTTTTCTTTCGAATATTCTCAAGCGCTGTATTGACCATCACTTTTCGAATCCAAGCGCCTAGTGGCGCTTCAGGTTTGTATTGATGTAAATCACGGTAGACCTTTAGAAAACCCTCTTGAAGCACGTCCTCTGCTTCCTCACGTGTTTGAGTATATCTAAGGCAAAGGGCAAACATTATCCCTTTGTGCTGCTCATACAGCTGCAATCGGGCAGAGCGTTTCCCTTTCAAGCAGTCCTTTATGAGCTTTCTTTCGTCCAGAGTAGTGCGGTTTTCTTCTGATGACTACCAATAGACAGAGTGTCCGGAAATCAGAATGGTTACAGGTATGACGCTAAAATTTCAATTTAGCGGCAAATCTCTTCTGCAAAATTGCATAACGTCCCGTTAAGAGCACTGCCGAAAGGGTTAGTCCTGCGGCTAGGGTGTACCAAATTCCCATGGCACCCCAAGAGGTGAATTTTACTGTTGCATAGGCTATTGGCAGTACGAGTAACCAATACACGATGAAGACAATCCAAGTAGGAATTTTTACATCGGTAAAACCCCTTAAAGCACCAAGGGCTACTGCCTGTATTCCATCCGAAAGCTGGAAAAGTACGGCCACGATAAGAAGTTTCGTGGCAAGAGCTAACACCTCCACATCACTTGAATAGAAGCCCGCTAGTATTCCCCTCATGAAAAAGATGATAACCCCGGCAAAAGCCATCCAAGCAGCTGCCATAATGAAAATGGATTTGCTTGCCTTTCTCAAGTTTGATACATCTTTTTCGCCAACCTGATTTCCAACGCGAACCGTCGCCGCCGCTCCCAATCCTGTGACACCCATATAGCTAACACTGGCAATGTTGATCGCAATCTGATGTGCTGCTAATGCAGTCGCGTTGATCATTCCAGCGAAAATTGCCGCTAGTGCAAACGCGGTTACCTCAAAGGTGAATTGAAGTCCCATTGGCACTCCAACTTGGAGAAGCTTTCGAATGATTTTTTTGCGAAGTCTAAATCCAAACAAGCTGAGCTGGTGCTTCCGGAAACGTTGATGATTGAGTATATATCGGGCGATAAAAACCACCATCAAGGATCTTGCAATCAGTGTAGCCCATGCAGCTCCATTGATACCGAGAGCTGGAAAACCAAACTTCCCGTAGATCAGCACATAGTTCAATGCTACATTCAAAAGATTGCATCCGATAATGATTTGCATCGCCCGTTTTGTATCTGAAAATCCTTCGGCAAATTGCTTAAAGGCCTGAAAGATCATCAAAGGAATTATTGAAGACCCGGTAATGATGAGATAGGGCCCAGCCATTTCTATTACCCCCTCTTCTTGACCCATATAAGGCATTAGGGGTAAGCAACCGATAAGGAGAAGGAAAAGAATCAGTGCAGACCCGGCATTAACTCTCAGAGAATGTCGAAGCAAAGCACTTTGAAGATTATATTGCTTCTTTCCGATTGATTGAGCGACCAGAGGAGTGATTCCGTAAGTTATTCCCAATCCAAATACCATTAGAATCACATAAATGCTATTGCCAAATGCAACGGCTGCCAAGGGAATAGTTCCCAATTGCCCAACCATGACGCTATCCGCAACCGAAACCATAATATGGCCCAGCTGCCCCATCATCACGGGGATGGCAATTCTCAAGTTGGTTCTATAGTGTTCTGCTACGGTCATCGGGCCTGCGAAAGTACATTGATTAAACCATAAAAAAACCCCTTCGAACGAGCCGAAGGGGTTTTAATCTTCAGTGTTTGCTCGCTATTTTTTTACCAGCACGTCGGCTTGATCTTTTTGTGGGTAACCGAAAAGCTCCTCGAGAGTCAATTCTTCAAGAGTTCCCAGCTCTTCGAGTACTTTTTGGTCTACCATTTCCTTATTTCCAATTACACAGAAAGTGTAAGGCTTCCCTTTGATGTTTTCTTCAAAGAAACCTTGTAGATCTTCAAAAGACATGGTTTGAAGATTGTCGTACACCTTCTCATTCAAATCGTAATCCAAACCTCTTTCTTGTGCGGAGAGGTAACTCCAGAAAACAGATTCGCGTGTTGTGCGATTTGTTTCAATTTGCTTCATTGCCGCGTCACGGGCCGACTCGAACTGAACATCAGCTCTTGGCATGTCGTTCATCAAAGTCATCATCGCATTGGTAGCTTCAGGAAGCTTATCAACCTGGGCACCGATGTAGGCGCGCACGTAGTGAGAGTCATCTTTGTCAGAAGGCATCGTGAAGTAGCTGTATGCAGAGTAAGCCAGAGCTTTTGATTCACGAATTTCTTGGAACACAATTGATGACAAGCCGCTTCCGAAATACTGATTAAATAAATTTACTTCAGGGGCAAGCTCAGCATTGAACTGAGGACCTTTCGCCGTCATTAGCAATTCGCTTTGTACCATATCGTAATCCACGAAATAAACCTTATTCTCTTCGATTGGGAGCTCGGCAAATTCTACCGCTTCAGGATAGTCTTTCAATTCAGCAGGAACCTTATGATACTGCTCAATAGTTGCCATTGCTTCTTTGTAATCTTGTGGTCCGTAGTAGAAGATCTTGTGCTTGTATGAAGTCAAGTCCTTCAATCTAGAAATCAATTCATCAGGTTTTATGTTTCTCAACTCTTCTTCTGACATGATGTTTTTTAACGGATTTTCAGGTCCGTATTGGGCATATTGACTCATAGCATTGAAGAGGATTTGACCTTTACTCTTCATCGCATCCTGACGTTGCTTCAAGATGCCGTCGATCATATCGCTCATTGCCTTTTCATCCGGTTCAACCGTTGCCAGAACTTCTTCGAAAAGTTTCACTCCCTCTTCCAATGATTCATTCAATCCGCGAAGTACTACGTAAGAGCGATCACGCGAACTGAATACATCAAAGCTCAATCCAAGTTTGAACATTTCTTTTCGCAGCTCTTCAGCGGTCATTGAAGTTGTACCAAGGAAGGGAAGGTAATCAACGGCCAACCCAAGAAGTTGATCGTGATCCGTACCCATGTCCAGAATATAGTAGAGGCTGAACAGCTCGTTGTTCTCATTTTTAATGTTGTAAAACTCAATGCCGTTAGTCATCGCATCAGAAGTAATTGACGCTTGATAGTCGAGGAAAACGGGATCAATTCTTCCCGACTCTACGCTATCCCAAGCCAGATAAAAATCAGATTGTGTTTCACGGTCGATTTCAACGGGAGTGATTTGGGGTTTTTCAACTTTTACCGCGTTGTTTTTACCCGCGCGTTTGTTTACCTGTACGTAATTGTCGCCGAACCACTCGTTGGCAAAGTCAACAATGTCTTGTTTCGTCAGCGCAGCCATTTGATCGTATTGAGAAACAACATCGCTCCATTCTTCTCCGTAGATAAACGCATCGACCATTTTTCCCGCTCGACTCCAATTGTTTTCAGACCCTCTGAGTTCGCGAAGTTTCATATCGTTTACAACCGCCTCAACCATCCAATCTTCAAATTCTCCCTTTTGAATCATCTCAATTTGTCCGCGTAATAGATCGGCAACTTCATTGAGGTCTTGTCCGTCTCGTGGATTTCCTGAGAGCATTAGCATGCTGTAATCGGTCAACACCGTTGGAGAGCTGTAGGCGCGAAGAACTTCCTGCTTTTGAACTAAGTTAAGGTCGATTAAACCAGCCTGGCCATTTGAAAGGATCCCATCCATTACCATCAGCTTGGTCGCTTCGGATGTGCCTGCACCGGGAAGGCGGTAACCAATATTCACAAACTCAGCTTGTACCCCCGTAATATCTTTTACGATCGGCTCAGTGATAGGCTCCTCCTGAGCTACCTCGAAAGCCGGTACGTCTGCAGGCTCGTAGTCTCCAAAATACTGCTCTATCATTTCAACCGTTTCGTCAGGATCAATGTCTCCCGACAAAACAATAGCCATGTTATTCGGTACATAACGCTCCTTGAAGTATGCGTGGATCTTCTCCATCGAAGGATTCTTCAGGTGATCGCTGGTTCCGATTGTAGTTTGAGTACCGTACTGGTGATTCTTGAACATTTCAGACATCATTGTATAGTATGCCTGACGGTAGTCACTATCGAGAGTTCTATTAAATTCTTCGTAAACCGCCTCTAGTTCTGTATGAAATAAACGGAGCACCAGTTGTTTGAATCGCTCAGACTCAAGTTTAGCCCACTTTTCCAACTCGTTGGAAGGAACATCGTTAATGTAAACCGTTTGCTCGTACCAGGTATAGGCATTTGTTCCTTGAGCACCGAGAGAACCGATCATTTTATCGTACTCATTGGCAATGGCCAACTTCGCAGCTTCTCCTGAAATGCTGTCGATTCGGGCATATATTGCCTTTCTCTCTTCAGGATCTTGCGTGTTTCTATGTTCTTCATACAGATCAGAAATCTGCTTGATAAGTTCTTTTTCGTTTTCCCAATCCTTGGTGCCATATTCAGATGTTCCCTTGAACAACATATGCTCCAAGTAATGGGCAAGTCCTGTCGCGTCTGCGGGATCTTGTTTACTTCCCGTTCTCACCGCAATTTGCGTTACAACACGAGGTTCATCGCGATTAACGGACATGTAGACTTTCATTCCATTATCGAGCGTATAAATTTTTGCTCCTAACGGATCTCCCTCAACCGTTTCGTAGTCGTACTTGTATTCGGTGTCGCTCCCACTTTCCTGAACGCATGCGGCCAAGAATAGAACGGGTAAAATCCAGAGTACGTTTCGTAGGTTCTTCATGGTTTACTTTGATTTTCGATAATTAGGCCACGAAACTACTGCTAATTGCCGATACAAGGGTTATCCGGCTATTAATATTCGTTAAACAACCCATGAGGATCACGAATTCGCGATTTGCGACCATAAATCGTTTAGAATACCTATTGGACTTGGAAAAACTTGTGACGCTTTCCGTTGTTTGAGAAATATGGTTGTTCAATTAACTACAAGCATCCCGACTCACAATGCATTATCTTTGCTCACCTGACTAAATGATATGAAAATCGGAATTGTACTTTACCCAACCTTCGGAGGAAGTGGAGTAGTAGCGACTGAATTAGGTAAAGCCTTGGCTTTGAGGGGGCATGAAATTCATTTCATATCCTACAACCAGCCAGTGCGATTGGGGTCGTTTACACAAAACCTCTATTATCATGAGGTAATCGTATCAGAGTATCCACTATTTGATTATCCACCTTATGAGACGGTATTGGCTAGTAAATTAGTTGACGTTGTAAAGTTTGAAGGATTGGATTTGTTGCACGTTCATTACGCAATTCCGCATGCTTCTGCTGCTTACATGGCTCAGCAAATTTTAGCAGCAGAGGGAATTCACATACCATTTATTACTACTCTTCACGGGACGGATATTACCCTGGTTGGAAAAGATTCGAGTTTCGCACCTGCCATTACTTTTGCCATCAACCGAAGCAATGCGGTAACAGCCGTTTCTGAGAGTCTCAAAGCAGAGACTTACGAACACTTCGAAATTGAGAACGGAATAGATGTTATTCCAAATTTCATTTGTCCTGATCACTACTTACCGCGTCCCGAAAAAGATTTTCGGAATGATTATGCCCCAAATGGTGAGCGAATCATTACCCACATATCGAATTTCAGACCCGTAAAGAGGGTAGAGGATGTGGTTCGGGTGTTCAAGAAAATTTCCGACGAGGTTCCCGCTAAACTCTTACTCGTAGGAGATGGACCTGAGCGACATAATGTCGAAATGCTGTGTCGCAAATTGGGTACGTGCAAGGACACCCACATAATTGGAAAACTGAAAAAACCCGAAGAGGTATTATGCATTTCCGACCTTTTTATCCTCCCATCTGAGAAGGAGAGTTTTGGCTTGGCAGCTCTGGAGGCAATGGCTTCAGGAGTCCCGGTGATTTCTACAAATTCAGGCGGATTGCCCGAACTTAATGTGGAAGGGTTTTCCGGTCATATGAGCGCGGTCGGTGATATTGAAGACATGGCCGTGAAAGCTATCGGTATTTTGAAGGAAGATGAAACCTTGGCTGATTTCAAGCAGAACGCCAAGAAGCGAGCCTATGATTTCAGTATTGATAAAATTCTACCCATGTACATTGATTTGTACAATCGGGTGCTCGAAAAACAAAAACAAACGGTTCTCTAAATGGCAAAGTCTGCCGTTAAGATTCTCGATTCAAAAGTTAGTTACCGCAAAGAAGGCAGTCGTCTTCGGGTAATTGTATTGGGGAGAATCGAGCGCTGGAAGGAGGCAACGCTAATTGGCTGGTTATTGGCATGGATATTTTGTGGAGTCGTTGTCGCAAATGAATGGTTTCAAGCCACTGATGAGCAAACCAAAGTCGTGTTTTTCGCTTTTTTGGTGTTTTGGGCCTATTTCCTTTGGAGAGTTGGCAGAACGCTCATTTTTAGGTTAGGTGGAAACGAATTGATTGAGGTAAATGAAGACTCCTTGGTCTTGAAAAAGAGTTTTTACACATACGGGAAGACCAAAACATACTTTCTCGACAACATTCAAAAATTTGGTC
>CAZWQX010000090.1:0-15100 GCA_964635965.1 uncultured Cryomorphaceae bacterium | reverse complement strand
CAACCTCACCTTCAGCGCATGAAACGGTAATATCCATACCATCACTCAAAAACTCAGAGGCATTGCCTGTTCCAACGATGGCGGGAATTCCCATTTCGCGAGCCACAATTGCAGCATGACAGGTCCGACCACCCTTATCGGTAACAATTGCCGATGCCTTTTTCATCAATGGTTCCCAATCGGGATCAGTCATTTCCGTGACTAATACTTCACCTTCTTTGAAAGAAGCCTCATCCTCAGATCCATCCCTCCCGTCAAGGGTAAATAATTTATGAACTCTCCCTGCTCCTATCTTATCACCAACCGCAATACCATTTAACAATACAGAATCGACATCAGGTCGTTCAGCAAGATGATACTCGATCAATTTGTCATCTTCACGCTGCGAGTGTATCGTCTCAGGACGCGCCTGGACAATAAACAGTTCTTTGGCTAATCCGTCATAAGCCCATTCCACATCCATTGGTGTCCATTCTCCTCTTTTCTCGGTGTAATACGTTTCGATCTCAACAACCCATCTGGCCAATCTCAGAATCTGTTCTTCTGACAAGCAAAACCTCGAGGCCAATCTCTTTTCCACAGGAACTCTTTTGACGAGTTCCGTTAGGGTGGTTCCATAAACGAGCTTATGGTGTTTCTTACCCATCTTCTTCTCAATGATTGGGTTCAAATTAGGATCGTCGAGCTTAGGCTTATACACGATAAATTCATCAGGAGATATCTCGCCCTGCACAATGAGTTCACCCAACCCATATGCGCCATTAATTATAACGGCATCTTTGAATCCACTCTCCGTATCAATTGAAAAGGCCACACCTGATGATCCGATGTCAGATCGAACCATTTTCTGGACTCCTACAGATAGCAAAACCGACTGGTGATCAAAACCTCTTTCCGTTCTGTATGAAATAGCTCTGTCGTTATACAACGAGGCGAAACAGCTCTTAACAGAATTCAATAGGGCCTGTGATCCGCGAATGTTTAGAAATGTTTCTTGTTGGCCGGCAAAGGAAGCGTCGGGAAGATCCTCAGCGGTCGCCGAAGATCGGACCGCCACGTCGGTAGTTTCGTTGCCGTATTTCGCTGAAAGCTCCTTGTATCGTTGAACAATTTCTTTCCTCAACTCCTCGGGAAAAGTGCCATCGGCAACCATATTCCGAATAATTGATCCTCTTTTTCGAAGCGAAATAATATCTGAGGTATCAAGACCTTCAAGTTGTGAATCAATCTTCTCTTTTAGTTTATTGTATTCAAGGTATTCTTGAAAAGCATGAACGGTAACGACAAATCCTCCTGGAACATTTATTCCTCGTTTATCGAGGTTTCTGATCATTTCTCCGAGGGAGGCATTCTTACCTCCTACAATGCCCAGCATTGACAGATCGACTTCATTCAAGTCCAAAATCAACGGACGATTTTGCATATTTTTTCGGTATTACGTGGTTAATTCAGTAGGTCCCGAAAAGTATTGAGAATTTATGGCAATTAAGGTGTAAAAGCTCACCTTTTAACCCAATCAAGAGTAAAAATTGCTATTTGTGTAACCTTCGGTTCTCATCGTCGTATTAAGGGGTTGGAAAACGTAATTGGACCTGCATGAAACCAACTAAATTACTGCGTTTTCTCCCCTGCGTATTTAGTCTGCAAATAGCCTTCGCCCAAAGCGATATTCACTATGATTTTGTCGGAGCCGGACATACAGACGGAATTTCCGTATCCACCAGCAGCGAATTAATTCTGCCTTCCCGAACCAAATCAGCTTCAGGAATCTCGACCATAGATGGAAAAGGTCTTGAAAGTAGCCGAATGGAGGCTGCCAGATTCTTGACTCAAGCCGGATTTGGCGGACGGCCTGATGAAATCGAGAGACTCGCAGACAATCTTGATTTTGAGGCGTGGATTGAGAATCAGACTGAGGTCCCACGAACCTCTCTTCTACTCGAATCGAGAAAAGCCTATGCAAGAGCGAAAGGTCTGAGAAGTCAGAACGATGATGTCAGCAATTATCGATACACCTCGAAACATTTCCATTATGCGTGGTGGCAATCTGTAATGACCAAACCGGATCAATTAAGGCAAAGAGTAGCAATGGCCTTAAGCGAAATTTTGGTCATTTCCACCAATGGGCCGATCAACAACCATGGAGACGCCTTTTCCTCCTACTATGACATCTTCACCCGAAATGCATTCGGAAATTATAAGGACATTCTTTTAGAGGTAAGTCTACACCCTGCAATGGGAGTATACCTGACACATCTGAGAAATCCCAAAACCGATACTACCGCCAATACTTTTCCCGATGAAAATTTCGCAAGGGAAATCATGCAGCTATTCACCATAGGACTCTATGAGCTCAATCAGGATGGAAGTATTGAATTAGATTCATTCGGTAACGCCATACCTACTTACGACAACAATGACATCATTGAGCTATCAAAAGTATTCACGGGTTTAGGAGCAGGAGCACTCGACCAAGACGCAATTGAGTCAGGAAGGGATTTGCGCTTTTCTACTCATCAAAATGATATGGATTACACGGTTCAAATGCAGATGTATGAAGATGAGCATGAACCGGGCGAGAAACACTTGTTGAATGGATTTGTCATTCCTTCGGGACTAACGGGAATGGAGGATATCGAATTGGCGGTAATTCATTTGTTCAACCATAAGAATACCGGGCCTTTCATTGCAAGGAAATTGATTCAGCATCTAATCAAATCAAACCCCAGTCCGACTTACATATCCGATGTGGCAGCCGCATTTAACGAAAATGAAGATGGCATCCGTGGAGATATGTTGCATACAATTAAGACGATATTGCTTCATGAAGAGGCCAGAGACTGTTTGTGGCAAACTGAATCCACCAATGGCAAACTCCTCCCTCCTACAATCCGTTGGGCGGCTTTCGCTAGATCAATGGAGCTCAGGGCACCCGAAGAACTATTCTACACGGAAGGAAATACGTTCTATGACAATACGTTTCATCGCGTCCTTTCAGCTCCGTCAGTGTTTAATTTTTACGCTCCCGATCACATGCCGAACGGGGTGCTTTCAGAAATGGGATTGGTAGCTCCTGAATTCGAAATATTTAATTCCGTTACAAGTATCGGTTACTTGAACAGGGTAGATCGTTGGACGGATAACGGAGATGTTTTTACCGCGAGTGAACTGGAAGATGACGTAGAAATCGTCAAATCATACTACCATGAAATGGCAAGAGATCCGGAAGTACTGATCAATTATCTCGACAGGTTGCTAACTAAGGGACGGCTAAGAGATGAAACAAGAACATACATATTGGAGGCATTAGAAGGACTTCCTTCTTGGAATGAATCAAACATGCTCAGAGATCGGTTCGAAATTGCCGCATACATTGTAATGATCAGTCCTGAATTCAACATTCTGAAATAAAATCGATGAGCAGGAATCCGAGACATATGAACCGAAGGAAATTTCTTTTCGATACGGGGTGTGCAGCTCTGGGAACAACAACATTGTTTTCGAGCATGATAAATATGAAAGCAATTGCCGCCGCCGCTTTGGACAAGAATCAAGGTCCAAAGAACGATGATGACTATAAGGCGCTGGTTTGCATATTACTTGCCGGAGGAGTAGATTCTCATAACGTGCTAATCCCAAGAGGTGATGCCGAACATCAGGAATATCTTATTACTCGATCAAATCTTGCTATTCCTAAAAGCAGTATCCTACCGTTGAATCACGGTGGACAAAATGGAAAAAGCTTTGGCATTCATCCTGGAATGCCCGAGGTACAAACGCTGTTCAATCAAGGAAAAGCGGCTTTTGTTGCGAACGTGGGAGCTCTAATTGAACCAACGACCAAAGAACAGTATGAATCCGATATTCATCCACTGCCTGTAGGGTTATTCTCTCATTCAGATCAAATCATGCATTGGCAAACCGGTCGACCGGGAGAACGTGGAACCCACGGTTGGGGAGGACGGATGGCAGATCTTTTGCAGAGTATGAATACCAATCAGAATCTGTCAATGAATTTCTCCTTAAGTGGACGAAATCAGTTTCAGAGCGGACAAGAAACGGTTGATTTTTCGATTAAACCTAATGGCAACATTGGAATTGATGGATACGACAGTGACAATACTTACAACACGATGCGTAACGCTGCCATTAACAACATGTTAGAAGCAGAATATCAAGATATTTTCGAGCAGACATATATAAATACACTTAAATCATCTGCAGAAGGTAGTGTACAGTTTCAAGAAGCGATCAATGGTGTACCTGAGTTTGCAACTGTTTTTTCCGAAAGTCGGCTATCCGATCAGCTGAAGATGATAGCCAAGGTGATCGCGGCACGTGAAGAATTGGGCTTTCAGAAACAAACTTTCTTTGTGCTATACGGAGGCTGGGACCATCACGATGGGGTTTTAGAAAAGCAAGAAGAAAAATTACCTGAACTAAGCGCTGCATTAGGAGAATTCATGGGTGCTTTATCAGAAATAAACGCAGAGGAGAAAGTGACAACTTTTACCATTTCCGATTTTGGAAGAACCCTCACGAGCAACGGAAATGGATCGGATCACGCGTGGGGTGGAAATGCCTTGGTACTGGGCGGTCAAGTAAATGGAGGTGAAATCTATGGAGAATATCCTTCGTTAGAGTTGGACTCATCGCTTATGTTAAGAAGAGGGCGACTCATCCCTACAATGTCCGCGGCAGAATATATCGCAGAATTAGCCCTGTGGTTTGGCGTTTCACCATCAGATCTCAATGATATATTGCCTGATCTACCCAATTTTTTCAATACACAATCAGGAGAATATCCAGTAGGTTTTCTTGCTCCGTCAATTTAGAATTATGAGAAATCATCTAGTTTGCATACTTATGGTATTGCCGTACTACGGGCTATCTCAGCTGTGTTATCCCGACCGGCATAACACATCTTGGAACCAATCTTGGATTTCTTGTGAAAAACGGGATAATCCCAATGCGGAAAGGGGTAACAGTCATTGGATTCTCTACGACTTTGGAAATACCTACCGTTTAGGTGATGTGAAGCTCTGGAACATCAATGCGCCTGAATATCTGAATTCGGGAATTAAAGACTTCTACATCGACTATAGCCAAGACGGATTCAATTGGAATACTTTAGGGCAATTCACCCTGGCACAGGCAAGTGGCAAGAGCATTTACGAAGGTGAAGATATTACTACCTTCAGTGGTGATACTGCCCGATTCATACTAATAACGGCTCTTGATAATTGGGGCGGTTCTTGTGCAGGACTGTCAGAGGTAAAATTTAATATTGTAGAGTTGGTCCGTGAACTTCATTCTTATCGAACAGAAAAATGTCTTGAAGTTTCCGTTTATCCAAATCCTCATCAAGAAGAGTTCACGTTATCAATTAGCTCTTGGTGTGAGGGCGATATCCATTACAGTCTCTACGACCACACGGGCAAACAAGTGAAGGCGGGAGAGATTGGACCCGATAACCGGATATTCCTCAGTCGGATTCAAACTGCCGATTTGTCAAGTGGACTTTATCATTTGGTTTTACGTCAAAACGAAACTGTCGCAAGTTACCCTGTCATGAAAATGTAGACCATTTTCCAAAAATCAAAAAAACCCTCCCGAATGGGAGGGTTTTGCGAATTGAGTGTACAAATTGAATACGTCAATGTTCCATAATAACTACGACGTTTTGGTCAGCCTTGCATCGAAATGACTTTAGAACGCCAAATCTCACCCTGGCTTCGAAGATGCAAATGATTTGTCATTTCAATTGTAGCGAACAAGTTTCATCAAACTTGCACTTGCACAACCCATACATTTCACTAATGTAAAAATACTAGTGGAAAGCTTATCTTCCTATAGCCATTTATGGCTATTTTCAAGATTTTACCTCCCCGCCACCCAGAATGGTCATCCCTTTTATTTTGAGCAAAGGAGCATCTGCTGATGATATTGGTGTTCTCTTATTTTCGAATCCTCCAAATATCGAAGAAACCTCAACGTTTACATTCCAATTTGCAGGCACCAGTATTTCCGTGGCTCCGAACATGGTAAAAACCTCAATCGCCGCACCAGGTGCAAGATTTGCGGAACGCAAATCAACTTCCGACCCGCCAAAAATACTAGTAACTCTTCCGCCTAAAAGCGAAGCACCTGATACAGCTTGCTTGCTCCCACCAAAAATGCTAACAACATCAAAAAAGTTGTCGGTTTCATTGATGACTTCGGTAGACTGAATTTTATTTCTAAACAAAAACCCAAGACCTATTATAATGATGACGATGGGCCAAACATAGTTCCAGTTAAAATCGAACAAATTCGCACCACTTGCCAAAAACAATCCCCCTACCGCTATTAAGATGACTCCTGCAGTTCGGTTATTAGTGAACAGATTAAAAACCCCAATTGCAATGAGCAAAGTATACCATTTTGCGATCCACCAAAGGGAAAGGGGAATAAGACGTGCCGCATCCAATAATAGAACTGCGCCAATTACAACGAGCAGTATACCAAGCGCGGGCCTTCGATTTTTTGGTTTCATGGTTAAAAAACGTTGGTTATAGACGAAAGGTAAACAAAGAATATAAATTCATGCAAAGGATGCTGTTTTGAATTTGCAGATCTCTCTCTCAGCTCCCCCATTCTTCAAATCCAACCAAGTTGAAAAGCTTTGCTCACAACTTCTATAGAGGAACGGCAATCTGTTTTTTGGAGGATACTTTTTCGATGATTCGTCACCGTTGAAATACTGATATTCAAAATCGAGGCTATCTCATTGGTTTGTTTTCCTCGGGTCAATAAGAAAAGAATCTCACGTTCTCTGGAAGTCAAAATTGGTCTCTGCATCTTGAAACTCGTCGTTGATTCAACATCGTGATAAGAAGGGTCGCCATTCGATCCAATTATAGATAATGATGAAGCTCCATATTTCTTCAAATGAGAAATATCCGTGAAAACGGCAAGTGAACGCATTACGGCACCGTCTTTATCACTCTGCAGCGGCATTGCCTGCTGCATTATTCGGATATAATCACCATTTTGATGCTTGATACGATAATCATATCGAGAACGGTAATTCAAGATCTTTTCCGATGGCAAAACAGATAAAAAATCCGCCATCTTTCGTTCAAACATGACTACGGTACCAACGTCTTCCGGATGTATGCATTCGAAGAACTTGTCAATTGTGAGCTCTTTAGGCTCCAGCCCCATCAATTCAGATACTCCATCAGAGGTGAACTCAATTTGCCCTTTTGATACGTTGAATATGTTGTAAAAGAAACTCCCCATTTGGAAAACTCCTAACATTTCCTCGTAAGCAGACCTTTCTACTTCTATATCCGAAACGGGCAAATTACCTGAAATCTTGTGCCAGATTTCCTTGGCTTCTTGCAGGTAACTTTCGCTCGATCTCTCCTCCATTCCTTTGCTCATCATAAACCGCCGTCAACTAATGGCTGCAATCTTCCAATGGATGATAATACATCATCTCTTCGGTCTATGAAGATCGTTTTGGTTAGCGAAGTGAAAATATGAAATAATAATGAGAGCCGTTCTGAAAATTGAGAAGGTCCTGCCGAAGCAGGACCTGATGGTGCATACTTGCTATAAAATCCGGGTAAACCGGAATAGCGGCTAACCAAAACCTCGCACCTAGGTGTAAATATACATACTTAATAAAGCAGAAAGCAAAATTTAACGGGATTACCTGCGAAAGGTCTTAAAGAACATTATGAAAAGGTGAACCGTCTCGATTGCCTATCTTTCCTCGCAAAAACGACATGGGAAAAAGGCTATCATTCTCTCTACTCCTCTTTATTTTTTCTTACGCTGTTCATTCTCAGGAGGACACAACATATGTAGAAGATGATTTCGATTTTTCGGCTTTTGAACTCGCTACTGAACCGGCTAAAGCGTTCTGCAATAACAAAGTCTTGGGTCAATCTCCTACGACCTTGGTTGGCGTTTTTTTGGATAATATGGTTCCGCATTCAATTACCGCAGGAAGCCCGGAGAATGAGGCAGGATTGGATCTCTCTGAAGAAGCTGAAATCGAATTTGCCAACCGTCTGGCCTTAACTACAAATCTACCCGTAGTGTCGCGGAATAATCTGCTAATCAATCTCAACGTGGTTTATCAAAGGCAGTTCTACGACATTCCAAAATCTGTAGGTCACCCACTTTTAAGAACGATGAAGGACAATGGATTGACTCGCATGGGTGCTCTTTTTACTGTCTTCAAGCCACTGAACGACCGCAACTTTATCCTAGGTCAGGCAGGCTTCGAGTTGAATGGGGATTATTCCTTTAGTAATATAACAACAGATGATGCCTGGAGATTTCCGGTTGCTCTCCTTTATGGTTGGAAACCGAACGACAGACTTATGTATGCGTTTGGTTTATCCCGTACATATTTGGGAGGGGCTTTGAACTATGTTCCAATTGTATACTATTACCATACGTTCCGCAATCAAAAATGGGGTATTGAGGCGGTGGTACCTTCAAGAGGAAGACTGCGCTATCGATTCAGTAGCAATAGCCTTATCTCTGCTGGATTTAATGTTATCGGAGCTACTTATGCCTTGAATCAATGGCGGGGCTATGCGGAAGAATACAGTCCTGAAGTCAATGAGATGATAAACGCTCAGGCGGTTGAATTAAGAAGATCAGAAATCAGGACAGGACTAAATTACCAAACAAAACTCTTCGGTTTTTTCTGGTTAAGCGCAGAAGCCGGCTATAGAATCAACTACAGTTTTGAGTTAGATGAGGATGGTGATTTCCTAAGGTTCTTCGGAACAGACGAGCCCTATTTCATTGAAAATGAGATGGAAAACGCCATGTATTTTACCCTAGGCATCACCTATACGAGTCCTTGACTCTACTTCTTCTTAACAAGTCGAGTCCAAACATCCGTCCGACCAAAAACAGCCGTTCCAACAAACCCTCTAACTTCTATTTGATTTTCCTTGACCAGCTCAATTTTGCAGTTGTAGGTCACACCGTTTTTGGGATCGTAGATGGTACCGTCTTCCCAAAGTTCATCTTCAGAATTAAAAATAAAATCCTTGAGAATTCGATATCCTTTTAGTGGAGTTGATCTCAGAGATTCATCAGGATTATTTTCGTCGACTCTTGGATTACCACTGTCATCAGTAGGCTCTTTTAGCCAAACGATTCTGCCAAAGAACTTATTCCCGATTTTATCAATCTTTATGTAGCTCCTGCCATCACTCGGCTGCCAAACTCCTACTAACTTTTCCGCCAAGCGTTCTTGCGCCAATAATCCACCTCCAATAAAAAGAGCAAAAAGCCCCGTAAGAATCAATTTAGTTCTCATGTCCTATTAGTTTTCAAGTGTTGTTATTTCCATTTGGATCGTACAGGACACAATCATTTCGTCCATGTGATCTTCATCGATATTTAAATCCAGTACCCACGTTGCACCTTCGTCTCGCAGGTATTCCACAATTTCAGTTTCTTCAGCCAAATTAAGCGAGACTTTCGACCCTTCAGGCAGAGGGCTCAAACTTCCCAAGCTTTTCAGAGAAGACTGATCACTCACGACTTGAAAGAGTAAACTCTCAATTATCTCTGAATCTTCCGCTTGAATTTCAAATTCTATGCCAGTGAGCTTCGCACTTTTGATATCATGAGTTGCAATGCCTTGATCTTGTAATGAGGCGGAAAGATCCGAAACTGCACCCTGAAGGGTATTTGCCCCTTCAAAAAGCATCTCTCCCGAAACAGTAGTGGTATGTGAAATTGAATTGGTCTGATAGGAATTACACGAAGAAAGAACCCCAATCGCTAACAAAAAGATGGTTAACTGACTGGCTCTTCTCGCACTTAGATATTTAATCATAATCATTTGATCCGTTTTCTTTTCGGTTTTAAGGTCTAAAATGAGGCCAGGATTGTAACTAAAAAGACGGGAGATAAGTAAGATAACTGCACGAAAATATGAATAAAATGCAGTTTTTGCTCCCCTTAGGCAGTCTGCGAAAATGGATGAAAATAATGCCCAAAATCGGGTCGTTATCTTTCATTTTACTCATTTTCAAAATGTTATTGGCGAATTCAATCTATTCGCAATGTGAGTTTACCATAAGCTCAGAGACTGTTGTATCCGGTTGTTTCGAGACCGTCGAAGAGGTGGTTTGGACCGATTTGGTTAACTCGACAGCGATCAATAATGATCTTCAGAAGACTTCAGGAGGTACAGGATGGAACGGTGGAGCAGCTTCCGTGCAAGCCATAGGACATGGCGGTTCGGCATATACCGTAGTCAACGAGACAAATCGACGGAGGTATTTCGGGTTGAGTGTTTCTAATACAAACGCTAGTAACAACAGTATCAGACATGCTTTCTATCTAAACAACAACGGCGTTCTCAGAATTTATGAAAATGGAGCTAGTCGAGGTAATTTCGGATCTTATCAATCAGGAGATACGCTGAGAATCCTTAATTCAGTTGAAGGGGTAGAATTCTACCAAAATGAGGAACTTCTATACGTCAGTAACTTAACTCAGGAACCGAGCTTAATCGTCGACGTATCATTCAGGGACTTAAACGGAACCTTAGAAGACGTACACGTTGTAAAACGAACCAGAGGTATCTTCGAATCATCTGTTACCAATGCAGGGACATCTCCTACCTACAGCTGGTTTTTAAATGGCACTCCTGTAGGCACTAACTCTCCAACTTACACCAACACATCCATTTCTGATAGTGATGTTATTACCTGTACTCTTACCCCGGGCTCAGGGGCATGTAGTGTATCTGATCAGTTCTCGAATTCACTGACCATTAGAACTGCTTCAGCTCCAGCTAATGAAGAGCTCTACATAAGTGCAAACCCCGTAACTACGGGATGTTTCTCATCATTGGAAACAGTAGTATGGGATGAGTCTGAATCGGTAAATATTGGCTTAAGCTCAGGAATCCTAACAAAAATCCAGGGTGGGTCAAATTGGAATTCAGGTTCTGCCTCGGTCAACCGAGTACACGACAACGGATATTTTGAGTTCATTGCAACCGAAACAAATCGCCGAAGATTTGTAGGATTGAGCTCCTCTAATTCGGGAAGCAATCAAAACTCAATAAATTACGCTTTCTACCTCGATAATAACTCGAACTTAAGAATTTATGAGAGTGGTAACAACCGAGGAAATTTCGGTCCATACGCAACAGGAGATACGCTGCGTATAAGCGTTGAAAATGGAGTAGTAAACTATTATCAAAACAGCAATCTTATTCGGATTGCCCCTTCTGCCCCTACCTTACCAATGCTCGTTGATGTCTCTATTCGCGATGTTAATGGTACGGTTTCGACAGGGGTAATTTCCAATTTCAATGGAGGAGGTTTCACCGCAAGCTCAGAAAATGCAGGATCAAACCCGAGTTACCAATGGTATTTGAATGGCGTCCAAGTAGGTACTAATTCACCAAACTATACAAATACGTCGCTTAATTCAGGAGACTTGGTTTGGTGTGAATTCAGCCCTGATCTTGGCGGATGTTCAAGTACTACATATTTATCGGATACAATTAGTCTCACCGAAGAAACCGAATCCGAATCGATCAGCTTTTACATAACAGGTACAGTAGCCGCATCGGCTTGTCAGCAAGCCGTTGAAGAAGTGGTATGGAACAATGATGATTTGATTAATGTAGATGCCAGTGGAAATGATCTGATCAAAGTACAAGGTGGTTCATCATGGAATGGCGGAGCTGCTTCGCTTAATACCGTGGCCGATAATGGATATTTCGAGTTCATTGCAACTGAAACCAATCGAAGACGTTTTGTCGGTTTGAGCAGCTCTAATACAGGTAGTAATCAAAGCTCTATCAACTACTCATTTTACCTCGAGAACAATACTAATCTCCGTATTTACGAGAATGGCGCTAATCGAGGCTTATTCGGTAGCTATACTACAGGTGATACTCTTCGAATTAGTGTGGAAAGCGGTGTAGTCAATTACTACAGAAATGGTAATCTATTAAGAATCGCTCCCGCAAATCCAACATTGCCATTACTCGTGGATGTTTCAATTCGAGATGTAGGTGGAACCGTTTCAAATGCGATTATATCAAACTATAATGAAGGTGGGTTTGTCGCAAACGCAGAAAATGCGGGGGTCTCTCCATCTTACCAATGGTTCTTAAATGGTTCTCCCGTTGGGTCAAATTCACCTAGCTACACCAACTCGGCGCTTTCTTCAGGTGACGTTATTACTTGTCAGCTAACACCCGATCTAGCTGCCTGCTCACTAGTAGATTTTACCTCGAATGCAATCGAACTATTTGAAGAGCCGGCACCAGCATCCATTAATTTCTTTATCACAGGAATTGTTGCCGGGTCGGCCTGTCAACAAGCATTCGAAGAAGTAGTTTGGAATAGTGACGAATTAGTGAATGTTGATGCCAACGGAAATGATCTTGTCAAAGTCCAAGGTGGATCATCGTGGAACGGCGGCGCGGCATCGCTCAACCAAGTATCGGATAATGGATACTTTGAATTTATTGCTTCTGAGACAAATCGACGTCGTTTTGCCGGCTTGAGCAGCTCAAATGGCGGCAATAATCAAAGCACTATCAATTACGCGTTTTACCTTGAGAACAATACGAATCTGCGCATCTACGAGAATGGAACTAACCGGGGTGTTTTCGGAACTTATTCAACGGGAGACACGCTCAGAATCAGTGTTGAAAACGGAGTTGTTAATTACTACAGAAATGGTAATCTACTCCGTATCGCTCCCGCTGCTCCCTCACTTCCTCTTTTGGTTGATGTTTCCATCCGCGATGTTGGTGGCACAATAGAAAATGCGATAATCTCGAATTATAACGAGGGCAACTTCACGGCAAGTGTTCAGGATGCAGGAACCTCTCCTTCCTACCAGTGGTTCCTTAATGGCAGTCCCGTGGGAACAGATTCTCCCAACTATTCGAATCCTGCATTGAGCTCGGGTGATGTCGTGACCTGTGAGCTGGCTCCTGATCTTGGCGGATGCTCGTCAGTAACTTACACCTCGAATGCAATTGAAGCGTTCGAGGAACAGGCTCCCGCTTCAATAAACTTCTTCATCACAGGTACTGTGGCTACTTCGGCGTGTCAGCAAGCTGTGGAAGAGGTGGTTTGGGATAACGGAGAATTGGTCAATGTTGACGCAAGCGGAAACGATCTGGTCAAGGTCCAGGGTGGTTCTTCTTGGAATGGAGGTGCTGCTTCTTTGAATACGGTTTCGGACAATGGCTACTTCGAATTTATAGCCTCTGAAACGAATCACAGGCGCATGGCAGGTTTGAGCGATGTAAATGGAGGAAGTGGCTTCAATCAAATAGATTATGCCTTCTATTTAGAAGGGAACACCACATTACGAATCTATGAAAATGGCAGTAACAGAGGGTCTTTCGGCACCTACTCTACCGGTGATACCTTGAGGATCAGTGTTGAGGATGGTACAGTAAACTATTACAGAAATGGAACGCTTCTTAGAATTGCTCCCGCCGCACCAAGTCTACCATTATTAGTTGATGTTTCAATACGAGATGTAGGCGGAACAATTACCGACGCCGTTATTGCAAACTACAACGGTGGAAGTTTTACCGCGAGTGTTGAAAATGCAGGAACCTCTCCTTCCTACCAGTGGTTCCTTAATGGAAGTCCCGCGGGAGTGAATTCACCCAATTATGATAACGCTTCACTCAGCTCGGGTGATGTCGTGTCGTGTCAATTGACACCTGATTTGGGAGGATGTCAAACTGTAGTGTATAGCTCGAACTCGATATTCACCGTCCTCCAAGAAAACGGAAGTCCCATTGATTTCTACGTTGAAACCGACGAAGCGTCTCCCGGTTTTGCTTATGCAGAAGCTGATATAGTTTGGAATTCGACAAGCCTAACTAATGTTGAGTCGAATGGAAATAACCTTCTCAAAGTTCAATCAGACAACAACTGGAATGGAGGAGCAGCATCTTTCAACGTTTTGTATCAAGAAGGCTATTTGGAGTTCAGCACTAATGAAAACAACAGAAGGAAAGCGGTTGGTTTAAGCTCGACCAATACAGGCTCTAACCAAAACAGCATTGAATACGCTTTTATCCTTGAGTCTAATGGAAGCTTAAGAATCTTTGAGTCAGGGGTCAATAGAGGAAACTTTGGAACCTACACGGCTGGAGATATTCTGAGAATTTCAGTTGAATCAGGCAGTGTGAGGTACTACAGGAATGGTGTTCTTTTGAGAGAAGCACCTGGTTCTCCGACTCTACCGTTGATCGCAGATGTCAGCATTTACGATACAGATGGTACTGTAATTAATGCACTAATCGGAAATCTGACTGATGGTGATTTCAGCACCGATGTCACAGGGGCAGGTCCATCCCCGGTTTTTCAATGGCAGCTTAATGGCTCAAATGTCGGTTCAAATAGCACTTTATATTCAAATAGCAACCTCGTCGATGGGGACATTGTAACCTGCTTGGTCACGCCTGATTTTGATGGTTGTTCTGAAGAAAATTTTGTGTCCAATCAAGTGCGTATTGTCGGACCTACTTCGGTGACCAATTGGACGGGATTGGTTAATTCGAATTGGAGCAATGATGGAAACTGGAGTGATGGAACACCAAACCAGTTTATTTCGGCCAGGATTCCTGCATCCGCTCCAAACCAACCAAATGTCACTGCATTATCACAAGTAAATGATTTGGACATAGAAGTAGGTGCAACATTGAGTTTTGATGAAGTGACCTTACAAATTAACGGCGAGGTGGATGTAAATGGAAACTTCAATGCAGGAACCGGAACTGTAGTTTTTACGGGAATCGGACAATCTGAAATCAATGGATCATCACCAGTTCGATTCAATCGCTTGGTGGTAAACAAAACAAATCTGATGGAAGGAATTGTCCTCAATACCCCAATTGAAATTACCGATGAGACCGTATTTGTCAGAGGAAATATCAGAGCAACATCTAATGAAATAGTTTATCTGGACGGTGCGGACACAAGAGTTGGTTTGAACCAAAGTTATGTTGAAGGTTTTGCTAGAAAGATCGGAAATGAAGAATTCTCCTTTCCAGTGGGATGGAACGGCATATATG
>CAZWQX010000089.1:0-15625 GCA_964635965.1 uncultured Cryomorphaceae bacterium | reverse complement strand
GGAAGAAGGTCTGCTTATATCCGTACTTGTCAGGAGTATTGTCGAAGCGATCACAGCAGCGCTTTAACCACCGATGAGTCAGGTGCATGCTTTTTTCAGCGTAATCGTAAGGACACGGATAAGGAGTGCATTCATCAAAAGCCATAATGATATCGGCACCGATGGTACGCTGGATATCAATGGCTCTTTCAGGAGTAAAGAAGTGCTTATCTCCGTCGATATGTGAGGTAAAACTCACCCCGCTTTCCGAAATCTTCCTGCTATTGGCGAGAGAATACACCTGATACCCTCCGCTATCCGTTAATTGAGGACCGCTCCATCCGTTGAATTTGTGCAGACCACCGGCTTTTTCAATCGTTTCTATACCTGGTCGGAGATAGAGATGATAGGTGTTACCGAGAATTATTTGTGCCTCAATATCGTCAGCCAGTTCACGATGATGAACACCTTTTACCGCCGAAGCCGTGCCGACAGGCATAAAAATGGGGGTCTCAATTTCGCCGTGATGCGTAGCTATTTTTCCCGCTCTGGCGTTTGATTTGGGATCTGTTGCTTCTAACCTAAACTCCAATATCTGTGGTAAACTTTGTTGAAAAATAGATGGCCTGCAAAGATACAATGAATAGAATTAGGCTGGCGATCAATTATTTTAGCGGAGTATGGAATTACTGATCTCTCAAGAGGTTTTAATCCGCTTTGCCGCGATACTTTTCGTGCTATCAGCCGTCGTTCAAATGGCGTATCTCTTGTTGGTTCATGGCCGACTCGCCTTCTTTAAAGGCAAGAATGACGAGCTAAAAGAATCACCGGTTTCCATCGTTATTGCCGCCCGCAATGAAGAAGAAAACCTTCTCTCCAATCTCCCGATAATCTTGGAACAGGATTATCCCGAGTTTGAGGTAATCGTGATTAACGACGCTTCATATGATAATACCATTGATATTCTAAACGGTTACAGAGAGAAATATTCGAATTTGCGTGTAATCAATGTTCATGAAAACGATCACTTTGAAGGAGGGAAGAAATTTGCGGTAACGCTGGGTGTCAAAGGAGCTAAATACGAGAGGCTCGTTTTTACCGATGCTGATTGTCGTCCCAACTCTCGTCGTTGGATTTCTGGTTTAATGAAGAATAGAAAGAGCGACGAATCTATCATTCTCGGATACAGCCCCTATCGTCGCGAAAAAGGCTTCCTCAATCGATTAATCCGATTTGATGCTTGGATGACCGCCATGAATTATATGGGATTATCTCTTTGTGGATTGCCCTACATGGGTGTTGGGCGGAATCTTTCGTACACGCGATCTGCTTTCTTCGCCGTGGGTGGGTTTAAATCTCATTACACCTTGAAATCGGGTGACGATGATCTTCTGATCAATCAAATTGCCAATTCTCGGAATACCGCGATCTGTGTGGACAAGGATTCGATTGTGGAAAGCTTGCCTGAGAAAGATTGGAAATCCTATTGGCGTCAGAAGAGGCGGCACCTGACCACGGGTCACCGCTACAAGAAGCTGCACAAGTTCATTCTTTTACTTCAACCTTTGTCACTTTTGTGCTTCTGGATAACTGCCGTTTCGTTGCTAGTGGCAGGAGTATGGTTTGAGTTAGTTTTAGCAACAGTGATAATCAGGGTTTTGGCTCAAATCTTTATTTTTAATCGGTCATCTCAATGGTTGGGTCAGGCTGACCTAGTTATATTAGCACCAATATTGGAAATTATCCTGATTTTGATTTCTGCATCCGTTCATATTGCGAATTCAACTTCTAAATCTGTTTCATGGAAGACGTAGTATCCAAATTATCCCCCAAAGCACAATACGATTATAAGCTCGTAAGAAGAGCTGTTGACGAAAAAGATCAGGCAGCTTACGCCGAGTTGATGGAGCGTTACCGTGAAAGCATCTACTACATGCTTTTGAAAATGGTTAACAATACGGATGATGCCGAAGACTTGACAATAGAAGCTTTTGGGAAAGCTTTTAATCGGTTGAAACAGTACCAACCGAACTATGCCTTCAGCACATGGATGTTCAAGATCGCATCTAATAACTGTATCGACTTTATTAGGAAGGAGAGGAAGAAAAGAACCATGTCCATTGACACGGGCATGCAAAATGAAGATGGAGAACAGGTGACTTACGATATTGAATCAGATGTGAGAGATCCTGAAGAGGAATTGATCCGCAATCAGAAAATGAAGGCGATGAGACAAGTGGTGGAGAAACTCAAACCCAGATACCGTGAGCTCGTTATCCTTCGGTATTTTAAAGAATACTCATACGATGAAATTGCTCAAGAATTGGATTTACCGCTAGGTACGGTTAAAGCTCAGTTATTCCGAGCCAGAGATTTCCTCCAGAACCTCATGAAAAATACCAAAGACACCATCTAAGCAAGTATGGCCTTTGCCTACGAATCTTATTTCCATGACCTGGATTCTGAGGCGTTAGAAAAGCTAAAGGCGCTCAAGCCGCTATACGCCGATTGGAATTCGAAGATCAACGTAATCAGCAGAAAAGACATGGACTCATTTGAGGAAAGGCATGTGCTTCATTCTCTTGCCTTGACTTATTTTTGGACTCCGAAAAAAACGGTGCTCGACATCGGCACGGGTGGAGGTTTTCCAGGCATCCCATTGGCCATCGCCTATCCGGATGCGCAGTTTCTTTTGGTCGATTCGATTGGCAAAAAGATCAAAGTGGTGAATGAAGTGGTTTCTGCTTTGGATCTTACCAATGTGAAGGCCATTCAAAGCCGAGCGGAGAATGTAAAAGGGAGCTTTGATTCAACCGTTAGTCGGGCGGTTGCGAGGTTATCCGTTTTGGTGGGTTACTGCGTTAACGGAAGGTTTAAAACGAAGGAGTTAGTCTGTTTGAAGGGGGGTGATTTGCGAGAAGAGCAAGAAGAAGTTGACGATTTTCCATCTGTCATCTATAATCTTCACAATAAATTGGAGATGCCATTCTTCGAAACCAAGAAAGTGGTGAAGGTCTCTCTTTAAAGATCCACCTGTTGCATCTTCTGCAACTTGGTGTAAAGCCCTGAACTATTGCCAATCAGCTCTTGATGGGTTCCCGTTTCTACGATACTGCCATTTTCCAAAACAATGATTCTATCGGCGTTTCTGACGGTGCTCAATCGGTGGGCAATCACCAAAGCCGTTCTGCCTTTCATCAGTTCTTCCAAAGCGTTTTGCACCAGGCTTTCCGATTCGCTGTCAAGTGAAGACGTGGCCTCATCCAGAATCAGTATAGCGGGATCTCTCAATACGGCCCTGGCAATGGCAATTCGTTGCCTTTGTCCTCCACTTAGTTGGATTCCTCTCTCACCCACCACCGTTTCCAATCCTTCGGGGAAGCTCGAAATGAATTCCATGGCATTGGCTTTTTCTGCGGCGGCGATTATTTCTCGCTCCGAAGCTCCGGGATTTCCGTAGGAGATATTCTCGCCAATGGTACCATTGAAGAGGATGACCTCTTGGGGAACGATGCCAAAAAGAGAACGATACTCAGATAAGTTGTAAGTCGAAATATCTTTACCATCGATCAAGATCCGACCGCTATTTGGCCGATAGAAAGCCAAAAGGAGTGAGGTAATGGTGCTCTTTCCCGATCCCGAAGGACCAACCAAAGCCACTTGTTCGCCCGCGCCAATCGAGAAGGAGACCTTTTTCAGGACGGCCAACTCCTCACGGGTGGCATAACTAAAGTCTACTTCTTCAAAATCGATGTCGCCTTTCACATTGGGTGCAAGCACGGCCTCTTTGGAGATTTCCTCCGAATCACCTTCGATGATATCCATCAAATTCTCGGTAGCACCCACCGCCTTTTGCAATCCCGCGTATAAATCGGGAAGACTACCAATCGAAGCGCCCAAAAAGATGGTGTACATAATGAAAGAAATAAACTCCGACTGGAGCATTCCACCATCCTGCGTCAATAGCACCCCTTGCCAGATCACAAAAACGATGGATCCGAAAAGGCAGAGAATGATGAATGAAACGAATAATCCGCGCCAAATGGCTCCTTTTAATGCCAAACCCCGAATGCGATCAACCGCTACGCCATAACGCGTCATCTCGAGAATCTCGTTGGTAAAGGCCTTCACGTTTTGAATTCCTTGTAGCGCTTCTTCCAAAACTGTATTTGATTCAGCGCTGGCGTCTTGGGTTTTTTTCGAGAGTTTGCGGATAAATCTCCCGAAGAAAACCGCGATGAGTGCCACTGCCGGAATCACGCTCAACATGATAAGTGACAATCTCGGCGAAAGCCAAACCAATGCCGCAATACCCACCACAATAGTGATGACTTGCCGAACAAATTCAGCGATGGTGGTGGTGAAGGTCGTTTGAAGTTGGTTGATGTCCGTGGCAATTCTGCTCGTGAGCTCTCCGATTTTATTGCGGTTGAAAAAATCCATAGGTGACGTCACCAATTTGGAAAAAGCATCGCGACGGATATCGGCCAAGGTGTATTCCGTTACTCTGGCAAAAAGCAGAATGCGGAAAAACGAGAATACTGCTTGTGAAGTGAACACAATAGCCAATGCCAAGATGATGCCCTCAATAGAATCAAGGTTTAAAAGACTCTCAGGATTTTCTGCGGTAGCGTCGTTCCCGATCAATTGCCCGATGAAATAAGGGAAGAGCATGGCGGTCAAGCTGCTCAGGAGTAGAAAAACAAAACCCACAGAAAAGGTCCCGATGTAAGGTTTTAAATACCTAAAAACTCTTGCTGCTTCCTTAAAGGATATCTTACTTTTATTCTCTCTTTCAGCCATTGCGGGTGCAAAGTTAAACTCCTGTCTTTAACGCAGAAGTCATCGAATTGTCGAAATTCGAAAATATCTTTTGCGAAAAGGAGAAAAAGACTACTTTTGCAGTCCGTTTGGAAAACGGAACGAATAAAGCAACAGCGACAAAATGAAAAGAACATTCCAACCTTCGAATCGAAAGCGCCGAAACAAACACGGATTTCGTTCGCGCATGGCAACGGCAAATGGTCGTAAAGTATTGGCCGCGCGCCGCAGAAAAGGTCGCAAGCGTTTGAGCGTTTCTGATGAAAAGCTCCACAAGAGATAATAATACCTCACTATAAATTAAAAAGCCGAATCAACCTTGATTCGGCTTTTTTATTTCGGATTCGACAATAAGTTATCGTTGAAGATGAGCCTTCCGTTTGCCCCCGTCAAGATTATATGGCCCGATCTTAAATTGTGGATATTGACCGCAGGATAGTCCTTTTCAAGTCTTCTTGCATTTTTTCGAGGAATAATCTTGTCGTAGTATCCAAAGAATAGATCTACGGGAATCGAGTTTTTCTCTAGCGCTTTTCCCAGAATCTTGAAGTCGGGTTCAATTTTTCTTAAAAAGCACCAGACATGATACACCTGTTCTTGTTTCTCAGGGGAATCGATTTGTGAAACAACAAACTCCCTCACCCGATCACTAATAATTCCTGATCCATGCAGGATTTTTAGGACAGAGTAGAAAAAGGAGTTGTTGTTTTTAAAGAATCGAAAGAAAGCCCTTCCTACAGAGTAATGACTTAAAAGCGCGTACCACCGATTAACGATCAATCCATCGGGAGCGAATAAATAGACGGCGGAAACTCGTTCAGGTAAAGACTCGGCGAGGCAAAGTGAAATTCTTCCCCCTAAGCTGTAACCCATCAAAGCAAAAGTCTTAATGCCGTTTTCTTTGGCGAAAGCCAAAAAGAAATCAGCCAATTCCTTTTTTGAAATGGGCTCCTTTACCGGTTGTCGACTACCGATACTACTCTTGCCGTGGAAGAATATATCCATGGAGTAGAAAGTGAAATCCTTCTCGAAAGGTCTGGTAAATCGGATGTAATCCTCCTTCATTCTTCCGAATCCATGAAAGGTAAAAACGGGCATCTTTCCAGCACCCCAAGTGGCATATGAAAGGGTTAATTCACCACGTGTAAATAACTTCTCGTTTTGACTTAGATTATAGGGCACGGATGAAGGAAAAAATCAGTTATTTTCGCGGTCTAAATGAAGCGAAATTTAGGCACATCGGACAAATCATCCCATCCCCTTTTCGTTTTTTTCCTTTCCGTTTTCCTTCAACCATTTAGACCCCAGGTAATATGCCTCGAGATAGAAGCATCAGATCGGTATTGATCATCGGTAGTGGACCGATTGTAATTGGCCAAGCTTGCGAATTTGATTATTCAGGATCACAGGCTTCTCGATCCCTCCGAGAAGAGGGTATTGAAGTAACCCTGATTAACTCAAATCCAGCGACTATCATGACGGATGAGGTCGTTGCCGATAATATTTATCTAAAGCCGCTTGAGCCCGAATCCATTGAGTTTATTCTGGAACGACACAACATTGACGCGGTTCTTCCAACCATGGGTGGGCAAACAGCCCTGAATTTGGCTATTCGCTGCCAGGAGATGGGTATCTGGGAACGATTTGGCGTGCGAATGATTGGGGTAGATATCAATGCCATCGACGTAACAGAAAACCGAGAGGCTTTCCGAAAACTTATGGAGTCGATTGATGTGCCGATGGCACCTCAAGCTACGGCAAACTCCTTCTTGGAAGGAAAAGAAATTGCTCAGGAGTTCGGATTTCCCCTTTGTATTCGATCGAGTTATACACTCGGTGGAACGGGAGCGGGAATCGTTTACGAGCAAAAAGATTTTGATTCACTCCTCACACGAGGTCTGCATGCATCTCCGATCCATGAGGTGATGATCGATAAAGCCTTGATGGGCTGGAAGGAATTTGAGTTGGAGCTCTTGCGTGATGCCAACGACAACGTGGTCATCATCTGTTCGGTGGAAAACATGGACCCCATGGGAATCCACACGGGAGATAGCATCACGGTGGCGCCGGCCATGACCCTCAGCGACAGGACCTATCAGCGCATGCGTGACATGGCGTTCAAAATGATGCGCTCCATCGGAAATTTTGCAGGTGGATGTAATGTTCAGTTTGCGGTAAACCCCGATGATAAAGAGGACATCATCGCCATCGAGATTAATCCGCGTGTTTCCCGCTCCTCGGCATTGGCCTCGAAAGCCACGGGTTACCCAATTGCCAAGATTGCAGCCAAGCTTGCTATCGGTTACCACCTCGACGAGCTGAAAAACCAAATTACCAAAACCACTTCTGCTCTCTTTGAGCCCACCTTGGATTACGTGATCGTGAAAATTCCGCGATGGAATTTCGATAAATTCAAGGGATCAGACCGTCAGTTGGGTCTTCAAATGAAGTCGGTAGGAGAGGTAATGGGAATTGGGCGCAGTTTCCAGGAAGCCTTGCAAAAGGCTTGTCAATCGCTGGAGATCAAAAGAAACGGACTCGGTGCGGATGGCAAGGAGTTAAAGGATCAAGAAAAGATTTTACAGAGCTTGGAACACCCCAGTTGGAATAGGCTCTTCCATATTTACGACGCCATCAAACTGGGTATTCCTTTCAAACGTATTCACGAGAAAACCAAGATTGACTATTGGTTTCTCAAGCAGATCGAGGATTTGTTAAATCTCGAAAAGAAAATTGAAAAGCATACCCTCGATGATCTCCCGCGTGAGCTCCTTTTCGAAGCCAAGCAAAAGGGATATGCCGATAGGCAGGTAGCCCATTTGTTAGGTTGTTTGGAAAGCGAAGTGTTTCACAAGAGAAATGAAATGGGCATCAAACGAGTTTACAAACTTGTTGATACCTGCGCTGCCGAGTTCGAAGCAAAGACGCCTTACTACTACAGCACCTTTGAAGATGAAAACGAGTCGGAGGTTAGTGACCGCAAGAAGATTGTGGTACTTGGTTCCGGTCCGAACCGCATTGGTCAGGGAATTGAATTTGACTATTGCTGCGTTCACGGAGTTTTGGCAGCCAAAGAATGTGGTTACGAGACCATCATGATCAACTGCAACCCCGAAACGGTTTCAACCGATTTTGACACCGCTGACAAGCTATACTTCGAGCCCGTTTTCTGGGAGCATATTTACGATATCATCCTGCACGAGAAACCCGAAGGAGTCATTGTACAACTCGGAGGGCAAACGGCACTTAAGTTGGCGGAGAAGCTCGATCGATACGGCATCAAGATCATGGGTACAAGTTACGAGGCCCTCGATTTAGCTGAAGACCGAGGTAGTTTCTCAACCCTGTTGAAGGAAAATGATGTTCCCTATCCAAAATTCGGAGTGGTAGATAATGCCGAGCAATCGCTTGAATTAGCCGATGAACTTGGGTTTCCCTTGTTGGTGAGGCCATCTTACGTTCTCGGTGGTCAACAAATGAAAATTGTCATCAACAAAGAAGAATTAGAGACCCACGTAGTAAATATTCTTCGCGATATGCCTGATAACAAAATCTTGTTGGACCACTTCCTGAGCGGGGCAATTGAAGCCGAAGCCGATGCGATATGCGATGGTAAAGACGTTCATATTATTGGGGTTATGCAACATATCGAGCCTGCGGGGATTCACTCGGGAGATTCATACGCTGTTTTACCTCCATACAATTTAGGTGATTTGATTATCGAGCAAATCGAGACGATTACCAAAAAGATTGCCTTGGCGCTGAAAACAGTTGGATTGATCAATATCCAATTCGCCATTAAAGATGACGTGGTTTATGTAATTGAAGCGAATCCAAGAGCTTCCCGAACGGTTCCGTTCATTGCGAAGGCATACGGTGAGCCATATGTGAACTACGCGACGAAAGTCATGCTTGGCGAAGCGAAACTTTCGGATTTTAAGTTTAATCCGAACAAGGAGGGCTATGCTATCAAGATTCCGGTATTCTCTTTCGAGAAATTCCCAAATGTTAACAAAGAATTGGGTCCCGAAATGAAATCAACTGGAGAAGCTATACGTTTCATTGACAATTTGATGGATCCCTTTTTCAGGAAGATATACAGTGAAAGGAACTTATATCTCAGCCGCTAGGAGCCTCGCTGTCTGAATCTATCTATATTTGATCTTCTCATGGCCATAATGGAAGCTAGTTTGACGGGTGTTTTGAGAATGATTCTAATCGTTCTTGCCATCTATTTTTTGGTTCGCTTTTTAGGTAGATTATTGATGCCCTTTATGAATGGGAATTCAGGACCAAATAGAAGGGGAGGTCAGAACAGGCCCAAAAGTGATAATAGAAAAGAGGGAGAGGTTCGAATTGAATACACCGATAAGGTAAAGAAACGCCAGTCAAAGGATAGCGGAGAAGGAGATTATATAGATTTTGAAGAAATGGACTAAGATGAAAAATCCGATTGTAAAAAGATTACTTCCCCATCTAATAGCTGTTGTAGTTTTCGTTCTCATCAGCGTGGTTTATTTCTTTCCGGCGTTTGACGGATATCGCTTAAAGCAAGGTGACGTTACCCATTATCGCGGTATGGCACAAGAGATAAGTGAGTTCCGAAAGATGTATGGAGAAGATCCCCTTTGGACGAATGCCATGTTTGGCGGAATGCCTGCTTATCAGATATCCGTGGATTATCCGAATGATATTGTTCGTACCCTGGATCTTGCATTAACGCTTGGATTGCCCAGACCCGCCAACTATTTGTTTTTATATCTGCTCGGCTTTTACATTCTTATGATTTCGCTCAGAGTGAAACCCGCTCTGGCGGCAATAGCTTCCGTCGCTTTTGCCTTCTCAAGTTACTATTTCGTTATTCTTGAAGCAGGACACAATACAAAAGCGCATGCCATAGGCTATATGGCGCCCGTACTGGCTGGAATTGTTTGGGCTTTTAGGGGAAGAATTTTGTTCGGCAGTGCCATAGCCGCCTTATTCCTTGCCCTTGAAATTGGAGCGAATCACGTTCAGATCACTTATTATCTGGCCTTTCCCGTGCTATTCATGGCTATTGCATACGCAGTGCGTGCCTATCAGAAAGGTACGATGGCCACCTTTTTCAAGGCATCAGGTGCCCTCCTTATTGCTGCTGTAATTGCCGTTGCCGCTAATCTAAATAACCTCTGGCCAACATATGAATACGGAAATTATTCAACCAGGGGAAAAACTGAGCTTACAATAAAACCCGATGGAACTTCCAATGATGACATCGTTACTGAAGGACTAGATCGAGAATATGTCACACAATGGAGTTACGGAATTGATGAAACGCTTACGATGCTGGTTCCCAATTTTATGGGAGGTGAGTCAGGTGCGTTAATCGATCAGAACACCCAGCGGGATAATCCTCAGCTTTATCGAGATATGGCTCAAGGCTATCAAACCACCCAGGTATTTCCAAACACTTACTGGGGTGATCAGCCTTTTACGAGCGGACCGGTTTACGTTGGAGCCATCGTTGTCCTTCTCTTCTTCCTCGGTTTGTTTTTTGTGAAAACTCAGTTACGATGGGCCATTCTAGCTTCCGTGATTTTGACCGTTGCACTCTCTTGGGGAAAGAACTTCATGGGTTTGACTGATTTTTTCTTGGATGTAGTTCCTGGCTATGACAAGTTTCGAGCTGTGACTATCATACTTTCGATCACCGGACTGCTCATACCTATTTTGGGATTTCTTTTTCTCAAGCGAGTAATGGCTAATCCAAAAGTGATATCGGAAAAAAGAAATCTGTTTTTCGGTGTTACCGGCTTTTTAGGCCTTTTGTTAATTCTTTTTGCGGCAACACCTACGACATTTTTCAACTTCCTGAGTACACAGGAAAATGAAATTTTTACCCAGCTATCTGAATCAGAAAATGCGGATGCAGTTTTTGCTTATGTTGTGGCCCTGCAAGAAGCTCGTGCTGATCTTTTTTCAGCCGATGCAATTCGATCTTTGATCTTCATTGCCTTGGCCGCCGGATTGATTTGGTTCTTTGCAATGGGTAAAGTTAAAGAGCAGGTTTTCTTGGGGATTTTAGGAGTTCTGGTTATTGCAGATCTCTATCCAATTAGTAAACGGTACTTGAACAATCAAAAGGAGAAGGGTCGATATGTTCAGTGGGAACCTGCCGAATCAGCCACATCAGCCTATACAATGGCTGCAGCAGATGAGTATATCTTACAACGCGAAATGGAGATGAATCCCAGGGTCACCGACGCAGTGAACACCTCCGTTAGTAATCTGAGAGCTGAGGTTAAGAAAGATACTAAGCGAAGAGCAAATCAAGATGAAATCAACGATGTCAAGTTTGCGGCACTGAGATTCAATACAACATATCGTGTTCTGAATTTAAACCAAACGTTTCAGGATGCACGCACTTCCTATTTTCATCAATCGGTTGGAGGTTATCACGGTGCGAAATTGAAGCGAATCCAAGAATTGTATGACTTCCACATTGTGCCTGAAATATCGAGTTTGACGGGAGCCCTGCAAAGCAATCCAACTGCCGAAAGTTTGGACAAGACTATTCAGGACATGGATGTGAGCAACATGCTGAATAGCAAGTACATTATTTACAACCCCCAAGCTCCTCCTTTCGAAAACGAATACGCTTATGGTCCTGCTTGGTTCGTCGAGTACATTCAAACATCCGAAACTGCGGATGAAGAAATTCTAGCTCTGGATGAATTAGACCTTAGAGCCGAAGCAGCGGTGCATGAAGATTTCAGCGATATGGTTGAAAGCTTCAGTTTTCGTGAAAGCGCTGATGCTGCAATAGCAGTCGAAGAACATCTTCCGAACTACATCAAATACATCTACGACTCGCCCGTCGAGCAGGCAGTGATTTTTTCAGAGATATACTATCCTTCAGGATGGAACGCCTACATTGATGGTGAAAAAACCGATTATTTCAGAGCTAATTATCTTCTTAGGGGAATGATCGTGCCCGAAGGAAATCACACCATAGAGTTCAAGTTCGAACCCGCAACATTCTCCACTGCATCCACGGTGAGTACAATTGCCGGTTTCGTGGTAATCATTCTTTTGGCGATTTCAATTTTCAGAAATTACAAGGCGCCTGAACAGGATGATTACGAGGAGATGTACGACACCTAATTCGGCTTTTTGCAAACCGTACTCATCATAACGTATTACTGGCCTCCAGCAGGTGGAGCAGGGGTGCAGCGCTGGTTAAAATTTACCAAGTATTTGCCCGAGTTTGGCTGGAATCCAATCGTTTTAACGGTTGATCCTGAAAGGGCCACCTATCCACAGCGAGACGAATCTTTGAATAAGGAAGTGCCTTCGGACCTAGAGGTTATCAGAACATCCTCATTTGAGGTATTGCAGATGTACGCTAAGGTTGCGGGAAAAGAAAGAGTGCCTTACGGAGGATTTAGCAACGAGAAGTCTACCGCAGCTTGGTCTCGTTTCTTAAGAGGTAACTTCTTTATTCCCGACGCCAGAAAGGGTTGGAACAAATACGCGGTAACTAAGGCTCTGGAACTTATCCGCTCACGCCAAATTGATTGTATAGTCACTACAGGGCCACCACACTCCACCCATTTGATTGGGCTGGAGATAAAAAAGGAGCTCAAAGAACTACGTTGGGGAGCAGATTTTAGAGATCCTTGGACAGATATTTATTACAATCGTGAGATGCTTCGAACCCCTTGGGCGAAGAAGCTCGACTCTTGGTACGAAAAAACCGTTTTGAAAAGTGCCGATTTCTGCATGACGGCCAGTCATGGATTTGCCGAACTATTTTCGAAAAAGGTCAATCGCCACTTTCATGTGATCACAAATGGATTTGACACTGCTCCTGCGTCAAATCGAGAACTCAGAAGCAAAGACAAACTAGTCATCTCCTACACGGGAACGATGGCCGAGAGTTATGAGCCTGAGGTATTTCTAAAATCTTTGGTAGGCCTGGAGCGCGATTTTGAATTGCGAATTGCAGGGAGTTTCTCTGCTGGAATTCAGAGGCGAATTGATGAATTAGGACTTTCGGACAAAGTAACTTTTCAAGGATATATCGAACATGATAAGGCAGTTGAAGAAATGCATCAGGCGGATGTTCTATTGCTTATTACTCCTCAGGTGGATAATTCAAAAGGGATTATCCCGGGGAAGCTATTTGAGTATTTGAACACGGGAAATCCCATCTTGGCAATTACCGAGGATCTGGATGGTGATGTTGCAAGGATTCTTGAAGAGACTAAAGCAGGTAGAGTGTTTAAAAGAGATGATGAAGAAGGGATTAAAAACTTTATCCTGAGCGGAATTAGCAAGATGACATTCGACGAAGGAGCAATCAGAAAGTACCATAGAAGAGCTTTATCCGAAAGGCTCGTGGGGATTTTAAACAAAGCAAAGGAATCGTAGTAGTGGAACTCGCGAACAAACGAATATTAATGATTTTGGATGCTCCTTATCCAAGGGATATACGTGTTGAGAAAGAAGTAAATGCGCTTCAGGCAGCAGGAGCTGATGTAACACTTGTTTGTTACCGAAGAAAAGGTGAAGACTTAATTGCTGAGTATAAGGGGTGCAAAATTGTAAGATCAAGAATAGCAGTAACTGATTCGATAAAAGGATTGGTCGACATATACAACTCAGTTTTCTTCACTAATCCAATCTTGTCCAAAACGCTTAATAAACTTCAAGAAGAATTTGATGCTGTTCACGCCCATGATCTTCCTGTAACGCTTACAGCACTCAAGTATGCCAAGAAGAAGCGCATACCGGGAGTTTACGACATGCACGAGAATTATCCCGATGCTATGAAGATTTGGTTCTCGTGGAGGAAAAATCCGCTTATCAGATTTAAGAACAAACTTTTTTTTGATCATAGAAGGTGGTTTAAGAGAGAAAAAGAAATGGTGTCCAAGTTTGATAAGATTCTAACCGTCGTCGAAGAGATGAGTCAGAGAATTATCGATACTCATGGTGTTGATCGTGATAAGATTCAGGTGGTCTCAAATACGGAGCCTCGTGATCTTTTTCAAGCCGAAGCTTTAGAAGACAAAATCCTGGATGAAAACAATCATAATATAGTCTATGTGGGTAGTTTCGGGCCGCATAGAGGTTTGGATACCGTGGTTGAGGCTTTGCCTTTAATTGTTCAGGAAATTCCGGGGATTCAATTGACCATAGTCGGAACAGGAAATCCTGATACAGTGAAACACTTAAAAAATTTGGCGTTGAAAGGAAGCATGTCAGATTCAGTAAAATTTACGGGGCAACTCCCTTTTGAAGAAGCAATTGAATATATGAGAACGGCTTTTCTCAATGTTATACCTCATCATTCCAATGGTCAGAACGAAAACGGTATACCACACAAGTTTTTTCAGATTTTAAATTCAGGATATCCCCTGATAGTTTCTTCTTGCCGACCAATGAAGAGAATTATTGAGTCGAATAAAGCGGGAATAGTATTTGCTGCCGGAAATCCCACTGATTTTGCTGAAAAGGTTCTTTGGGCAAATAATAATCGAAAGGAACTTATCGAGCGAGCAAAAAACGGAAGAGAATTGGTACAGTCAAAAGGGTTCAATTGGGAGAAAGATGGAAAAGCACTCACTAACTTGTATTCAGAACTGTTTAATAGATAGCACGTTCACATGGATGGGTTCCTTTGAAAATCGACTTCTCATGGCTATTTTTGATATTGATGTGGGATGTCAAGAGAGTTTTTTTCCTGTTAGCTTTCGTCGTGTTTTCCGATGCACATAGTCAATGTGTTGAAGAGTCCATTATTACTTCTTTAATAGCTAATGAAAACCAAGAATTTTTTCCATCGTCTATCGAAGGATTCCAGAATACAATTTCAATTTCGGGTTCAGTCGAGTTGACATCAGAATTGGACTACTTTCTGATCGAATTAGCCGATGATCTGAGCCCTGTTTCTGCTCTTTCAATTTCTTCAGAATTCTCAGATACAGGGGGGCCTTTAGTTCATACGCAGCTGTCCAATGGGAACTATGTGATTGCTGGGTACAGCACTATAGGAGGTCAGAGGCATGCTAAATTGGTATGTTTTGATCAAATAGGCATTGCATGGCAAAAAAGGATCGAAGGAACGTATGAATCGCCGAGAACACTTTATCCACTCGATAATGGTGGCCTTCTAGTCGGAGGAACTTCAGAATCTTTTTCAAATGGTTCTGCTGATGCTTTCATAATGGAAATGGATTCGAATGGGAATGTACTCTGGAAAAAAGGAATAGGTGCAAGCAATAATGAGCATTTCTATGCGGTGTCTTTAGATCTTGAAGGAAACGTATTAGCAGTGGGCAATAATCAGACTTTTTCAGGGACTCATAGGCCTACCCTAGCTACGTTTGATGAATTTGGCGAGCTATTATCATACAACCTATATACTGGCCAAGGATTGGCGCTATTTACGAATGTCGTGAAATCCGCGGATGGATACTTTTTAGCAGGGTATGTTCAACAAGGTGTACAAAGAGGTCTGATTGTTTCAGTGGATTCTGATTTTGAAGTTGTATGGTCTAAACGCGTTCAAATTGATGGCTCAGGGACCGTAGGAGTGGGAGAGCTTTCAATTGATTCTAACGGACAGCTCATCGCTTCAGTAATCAATGACGGACCATCGAACGAGAGATTACATTTCCTCAACATTGATCCAACGACCGGAGATTTGAATTACGTTGGTACTGCTGGTGACGAAGTTGATGTCAACACGGCATCAATTATTGGGGGATATCAAACTTCACGTGTAGGTGGCGGGGCAATAGTTCTTGGAGATTATGCAAATTTTCCTGATATACTTTTG
>CAZWQX010000088.1:0-16198 GCA_964635965.1 uncultured Cryomorphaceae bacterium | reverse complement strand
CGCCTCCTTTTTCAGCAATTTTCTTGGCGCTCCCGCCGTGTAAGTACCGATTAGGAATCAACTGATCCGCAGCTCCCATAACAATAAGTGTTGGTTGTTTTATATTTGGTAAGTCACGGATTACGGGTTGATCAACCATTCCGCTGATAGATTTCGGAATGATGTAGCAATACCAGAGAAACTCATCACCTGTACCCGTCATCGCGTACCTATCTTCTACCATAAAAAATGCATCGTTTGGCATTCTATAAAAATTGTGCCCAAAGTTGGACTCAATAGCTTCCAACGGGGTCAACATTACTCCTTTTGCAGTTATAGCATCACGAAACCACTGTTTTTCGCCTTCAGTAAACGTTTCTATTCCGGCGGGTGCTACCAAAACCAATTTCTTGATCCTATCGGGATGATTGAGAGCGGTAATAATGCTAATCTGCCCACCCATTGAATGTCCTGTAAGCACCACTTGGTCCAATTCAAGCGAATCCATAAATGCAACCAAAGCCTTCGAAAAGAAAGTCATTGAACCTTCGTATTCTCCTTTAGACGATCTCCCATAACCCGGTAGGTCAATGGCTATGCATCTGTATTGACTTTTTAGTTCCTCAATATTTTTCTTCCAAGCTGGCGCATAACTTCCCAGTCCATGAACGAACATGATCGTTTCGCTACCCGATCCTACATCCATATAAGCCATCTTCATACCATCAAACAGCTCTTGTTTAGAGACTGGATACGGATATTCGATTTCGTCAAATGTGCTAACCCTGTCGAGATTTTTGTACGAAGATTGAGCTCCTGCAATAACTGTCAGCCCCAAAAACCAAATTGTAATCAAAGTCTTTTTCATCTTCAAAACATTAACCATTTGAAAGCCATAAAAACAGTCCAAGGATCAACCGGACGCTGTCCAACCCTATCTTCAGCATCAAGAAATTGGTCTCCATTAGCAAAAGGAGCGTCGTAAAAGTCGCCCAGCCAAACATGAGCCCCCCTGAGTTCGATCTCCATGAGGGTTTTGATTTTCCAACGAATACCCAGATTAGCCTCGAGTCCGATTTCGGTTCCACCGCTGCTAAAAGCGGCGTTTGACATCGCATAAGCACCATTGGCTGATAAAATCCATTTGTGAGGAACCACTGCCTTATTTACCTGAACATTAACGGCGTTTAAACCTGCACCCATATTGGAAATGTCACTGATCAGTGGCATGTATCGGTTAACTACATTTCCCGATGGGAAGAGAATACTCGGCCCTATTCCAATAGGTAGGTTTCCAGGGGCTCCCCATGTGTTACCCGTAATAACCCCGGTATATTTCCCATCCCTATTTTGCTCAGTGATTGCATCTTCATCACCTGTGGTGTAGATGTAGTCGACCATAATCTGATCATCGGGTGTATTCCCAAATCGGTAACCGTATCTCAGGTTTAAACCAAATCCGGAAATGTCTGTCACCTTTTCTTCTTCCCCTTCAATACTTCCTAAGTTATAGTTGAAGAATCCCGACAGTCGATGATTGTGGTAAGTATATTCTCGGTTGTAATCAAAAAATGACCCCAACCATGTCACATTGGTCTCGTAGTCAGTGTCGGCAAAATTGAATCTGTATGCACCCGTATATTCCGTCAAAAGACTTTTAGGTCCTTGACCGAGAATAGAGGCACCTCCTCTTCCGTTAGATTGGTCATTAATGTGATAAATAGATCCCCCCACATTCAATCCTGAAATAGGTTTGTACATACCCATCACCTTGTATAACCAAACGTCATCTCTGATCTCTATTCGATTCTCCCAAAGATTGAAAACTCCGGCTGAGATATTACCCCTGGCAAAATCGTGACGGACATCAATACCCGCAGCATCCCCGGCCCAATACATTAAGCGATAACCGGTATCGAGCAGTTTATCAACTGTGGTTCGATATGGATGGTAAGGGGTATCGAACGTTCTCATCAATCCGAAATTGATTGCATAGCCATAAGCCGGTATGATTTCGATTTCAAGATTTTGCGTTTGCATGTTAACGAAGTCAGCGTTAAACCCCGCTCCTTGATTTCCACCCGAGCCGTATGATGCATCACCCCAGGTCCAGTCAATCTCAAAAGAAGCTCTTAAGGTGACTTTGCCATCCATAAGCTTTGGCGTGTAGAGAAAAAACGGCAGAAATCGCTGCTCGACGAAAGATGTGAAGGTTGTATCAGCAGTTCTGGCGGTACTTCGGCCAAACATCCGACCAATTACCTGGCCTTGGAAAAATTCATTTCGAGGAAAGTAGTTGCTGGTTACTCCCTGGGTGAAAAAATAGGCGATAAAGGTGAGCTCTTTATCCGCTTTCAGCGGAATTTCCTGGTTGAAGTAATACTGTGAATGGGTGATATTGGTGTCGGGCAAACTCGCTTCTTGACCGTACACCAATTGACATCCTATAAGGAAAAGAAAAATTGGTAGTAGGCGACGCATGGTGAAAAGGTGTAGAAGGGTGCCGATAAAATCGACACCCTTGTGATATTAATTCGTACGGTTGTACTTCTGGATATTTGCAGTTCCAAAAGCTCCTCCAGAGGTAGAGCCAAATCCTGCAGCAACCGTTGGAGCCGTTACTCCGGTAATCGCCGGGTCAGTTTGAGCAACTTCGTACCACATTGAATCAGGCATTGCAGAATAAACCTGGAAAATCCCTTCACTCGTAAGTGTATTGGGTACGCTTTGGTTGAGTTCTATGGAATAAATTCCATTCACAGGATCCTCTGAAACCGTATACGTCCCTTCAAAGTTTGCCTCTGCTCCTCCAGCGCTAGAAACCACTACGTACGTCTGGTCACCGTTAAATTCAGCAGTGATTCCCGTTATTCCCAAATTGGCTAATACACCTGAAACATCGTATGCTTCCCAGGTTCCAACAATAGGGTTTACCGTTCCTCCCGTAAGCGGGCCTGCGAATGTACTATTGGTAGTACCGCAGTTTGCTTGAACATAAAAATCGTATTGTGTATCGGGCATCAATCCGTCAACTGTTACTACTTGCCCTGCAGCACTCACCTGGGTTCCCGTGCCCTGCGCAAATCCTGTCACACCATATTCAACGGTCACATTCGCAGCGGTGGTCATAAAGGATATTGTTACCGCATTCGTTCCCGAAGCATCCACTAATAAATCTGTTGGTGCTGCACATGCTTGTGGTTGTTCGTCGTCATCGTCATCATCACAACCCGTGAATACAAGGCCAAGGCTCAATAGGCCCAAGAAAAAATACTTACTCATTTTCATGATCTGTTGGTTTTTGAAGTTTAATTGATTTAAAAAGTTCCTTCTTGTCAACCTTTCCCGTAGCATTTAACGGGAAGGCATCGACAAAGAAGAAGTATCTGGGTATTTTGAATTTTGCAAGATTTTCTAAGCAATAGGATCGCAGTCTCTCTTCCGATGTATCGTTCTCGTTTGATTTCACGATAAAGGCTGCTCCTGATTCTCCCCATTTCTCGTCAGGCACACCGATTACGGCAGCTTCGGAAACAGATTCATTATTCTGTAGAACCTTTTCTACCTCTCGGGGATAAACGTTTTCTCCTCCACTGATGTACATTTCTTTCTTTCTGCCAGCGACATAGAGATATCCATCTGCATCTTTCCTTACTAAATCACCGGTTTTGAACCAACCTTTTGAAAATGAATCTTCATTGGCTTGGTCGTTATGCCAATAGCCCGGTGTCACATTTGGGCCTGCAAGCCAAAGCTCACCTACTTCGTCAACACGACATTCTTCTCCACTCTCATCAACGATTTTGCCTTGGACATAAAAGTTGAAGAATCCAATAGAACCTCGTTTCTGAATGGTATCACTTTGATGCAGCGAAGTAACATTTGGTCCAACCTCAGTTAGGCCATAACCTTGTCTAATGGGAATTCCAAGATTCGACCAGTACTCTATTGTTGGTATAGGTAAGGCCTCTCCTCCAACAATGAAATACCTAATCTTCTCAAAATTCGTGCTTTCACAATTGCCCGAATCGGACATCATCTTCAGCATCGTAGGAACCGCCATAAAAAGTGTTGAACCGCTTTTCTCGAGGTTCCGGAGTATTTTATTGGTATCGAAATCTCTCTCCAGCCATATGGTTCCGCCCCTATGGAGTAAAGGAGTAATCAACACATTCCAACCTCCCGTATGGAAAGAAGGCATGCAATTCACCGTTACATCTTGGGAGGTCAAATCCAATCGTAAGGCCGTATTCACACTGTTCCAGAAAAGCATTCCATGGGTGTAGACCGCTCCCTTGGGAAAGCCCGTTGTACCTGAGGTATAAAGAATGAAAATCGGATCTGACTCTGTAATTTCATTTGAGTACTCCGATCCATTGCCTTCTAAACCATTAAATCCTATTGATCTGACCTCAACTTCCGTCAGTTTCTCTTTAAACTCTTCTTCTGCTACTACTAATTTTGCACCTGAATCAGCAATCTGATAGGCAATCTCCTTAGAGGTTAGCCTGGTATTCATCGGAACCAGAATAAAACCGGCCTTCTGAGCCGCCCCGAACAACGCAATTAACTCAATGGAAAAACCTGAAAGAATCGCAATTCGATCTCCTTTTTCTAATTCGAATTCGTCATGGATTCGACCCGAGTATGCCTTCGCCTTTTCATTTAGCTGCTGATAAGAAGCCTTCTTGTCGCCTTCAACAAGCGCCAACTTTTCAGGAGAGTATTCCGCCCATTTTGCAAACCAATCAAATGTCATCATAGTGCTTCTGATTGAGTTTTGAGTGAAGGTTGAGTTTTGGCCAAAAGCAAGACTGCTAACCCGACAACGATTGAACTTAAAATGGCATAAGTGGCTGCTATGGCGGGGTTGTTGACTGCACCTTTCATGTAGGATCCGATATTTCCGTAGTACACGGAAAAGTGGACTAAAATGGCCGTAATTGAACTCGCAATGGCAGCAGCCGAAGACGTTCTCTTGGTGAACATTCCCATCACAAGTGGAAAGAATGCGGCACTGAAGAAGGCATATACCCCGTTTTGTGCAAAAATGGCCACGCTCAGATCGGGATCAACAATTTGCCTTGTAGACAAGGCAATCGTTAAAACACCAAGCACGGCAATTACTAATCGGTTCACTTTGATTTGAGCACGATTTGATCTGCCTGCCAGTTTGGGTGAATTAGCAATTAGAAGATCGGAAGTAAAAGTCACTGAAAGACTTTGAATCAACCCCTCGAGAGTAGATATTCCTGCGGCAATCAGACCTAATGTAACGAGAAGTCCCGTTCCAACATTAAAGGTTTCAACTATATATGCAGGAACCAATCTATCAGGAGGTAAGGCACTTCCATTTATGGTCATTTCAGGAAATACGACTCTTGCATAAAGCCCTACCAGAACCACCGAAAAGAAAATAACCATGGTAAGAATAGCGGTCGTCAAATAGCGATTCACCTCCGATTCCTTTTTTAGAATCAAAGATTTGGTGATAATATGAGGTTGACAAACAACAGCAATTCCGATTATTATCTGGCAAAAAACAATCTCGAAATAATCTCGAAAAAGGAAGCTTTCAGGGTTTGTTGGCTTAGTCAGGAGTGGGTCAATTTCACTTAAAATGGATAAGAATCCACCAAAACCTTCTGCAAAGTATTCGTATCCGGAACCAAGAAGGATGATGGCAACTATCAGCATCAATATGGCTTGTACCGTATTGGTATACACCAAACTATTTGCCCCTCCAAACATCATATATCCGAATACGAAGACCACGACAAAGACCATAACCCAAATCGGATCAGCTTGAAGAGGAGCAGCTAAAAGTTGTGCAAGTCCTACAACAATCAATACGATGAAAGTGACTAGGAGAATAGAGAGCAGCGCAAAACCGGTGGCGTATGCCTTACTTCCATAGCGGTTACCCATCCATTGAGCCATGGTTAAAGCTTTTACTTTGGTTCCATGCTCACGAAACCGTTTGGTAAGCAAAACCAAAGAAACGAAGGCCGCTATTGGAAGAACGAGTGCATAGGATATTAATCCTGATACGCCATACAATCCAATCAACCCGGGATTGATAATGAATGTAGCCGCAGATGTCATACTTGCAGCTAAGGCCAAGCCTACCGCAACAGGTGAAAAGGCAAAACTTCCCAGGGCATAGTCTTCAATATTCCCTGTTTTCTTAGCCCCGCGAAATACGAGAAACAGAATTACCCCCATAAGTGCGATGAGCATAACTAATGTGGGCCATATTTCGGAAAACTCACCCATTCACAAACTCCTCGACGTGTTTTAGAAAGTCTTTTAAATCTTCGATATATGGTGAATGACCGCAGTCTTCCATCACGACTTCTTTAAAATCGGCCTTCATCATTTCAAGTACATTTCTCGTTTGTCCGACCATAGGTTGAGGCGGACAAACTTCCTCTCCTGGATAATCGGGTATCATTCCCATTTTACCCAAAACTGCCGTATCAAAAAATGATTCATCCGAGACAATTTTATCCTTTCCCCCTCTAATCCAAAGCACTCGAATACCTTCAGGAAGAGAAGCCAGACTTTTAGCTGAATTCGTTTTTGTTAAAGGCGAAGCGCAGTTGATCTGACCCATTTTTCCGGGTCGCGCGAAAGGGAAGTTTTCAGACGGGAGATGATCTCCCGGATAGAATTCTTCACCGATTCGCATTCTTAGAAGGCCGTCCAACAATCGATCAACATCTTCGGGAACAAAAGGTGGTTCCCAATAAAAAGCATTCATAACGTTCATCGGTGAAACGACATTCTCCGTTCCCCTGTCCCCTGCCTTTAATCGCTCGACAAAATCCGGATTAACGACACCGGCTCCACTCCCCGCCCCATCGGCAAAGGTCAATTCACCAGTAAGGTATTTTGTACCTCCAAAACCAAATGGTGAGGCCGGATTGACCAAAATCAACTCTTCGATTCGGTCGTAATCCTTCAAAAGAAGTTCCCAAGAAATTCCTCCTCCCAGGCTATGTGCGAAAATGGTGTATTCATTTATCCCCAATACATTGGTGAATTCTAACAAATCATGTACGAAGTCTCCAAAGCTATTTACCGCCAATGCAGGAACAGCTTCAGTAAGCCCAAAGCCTCTTAAATCGGGTGCAAAACAGGTATATTTCTTGGGCATGGAATTCATCAATTCTTCCCAAAAGATGCTATCCGAACCGTTTCCATGGATAAAGAGTGCATTTTTTTTACCTCCATTTCTTAGGAGATAGTGTTGACGAATATTATTGGCGGTTATGTATTTGCTCTCGATCATTTCTAAAACTTGAATAGTGCCCCTGCAAAAGCAAGACCCCCGCCCGAACCAATGAACATCAGGTAATCACCTCTTTTAATTCGACCCGCTTTTTTTGCTTGATCCAAGGCCATTGGAATACAAGCTGATCCTGTGTAGCCATAGTTATGCATGACATACTCCGCCCTTTCGTGTTCAATTTCCAGATTGTCTAAAGTCTCATGGATCGCATTGATATTGATTTGTGTAATGAAAAATCTTCCTATGTCGTCTGTAGTGATCCCAGCTCGCTCGCACAAAGTTTCAATCATTCGTGTCCACGTTTCAGGATTCAACTCTTTGGGGAATTTGTGAACGAATTGAAGGAGTTGTGTCTTGCTCTCCAAGACTTCAGCATTTACAGGGGTTTTGGCCGCACCTGCATAAATGCCCATCCAATCGGCATACTCTCCTTTTGTTTCAAGCATGGATGACAACATTCCTCCATCTCCTTGCGAAGGACTTAGAATTGCCGCCCCTGCGCCATCGGCAAACAGCGTCACCGTCTTTTTATCATGAAGATTGAGGTATTTCGACATGTTGTAGGCTCCTATCACAAGTACATTTTCGTACTGATCATCGGACACCATGTATTTAGCTGCCATATCAAGAGCAGTTACAAAACCGGCACAGGCAGTATTTATATCAAATGTTCCCGCATTCTTTGCTCTTAGCCTATGCTGAACAACCGATGCTGTTGAAGGGGAAACATATTCTGGAGTATCCGTGCTAATAATGATTAAATCGAGGTCCTCGCTTCTGATTCCCGCATCTTCTATCGCTTTAAGTGCGGCTTTCTCGGCCAGATCAGCCGTGCTTTCACTTGAGTCGGTCCATCTACGCTCAAAGATTTGGACATTGGTTCTCAACCAAGTGTCCACATCCTCCCCAAGAAGCTCATTGAAGTAAGAGTTAGGTACGACCCATTCAGGCACATACATTCCCGTTCCGATTATTGAGGCATTCTTACCCATATCACAGTTTTAAACCTCCATCAACTTCCAGGACGGTACCCGTAATAAAGGCAGATCTGTCTGAAGCGAGAAATAAGTAAGCATTTGCGACATCCTCAGGAAATCCCAAACGCCCAAGAGGCGTTTGTCCACGGAGTCTATCAAGTATCTTTTCAGGGACAGTCATCAGCATTTCCGTTTCGATAAAACCGGGTGCTACTGCATTACAGGTTATTCCGTACTTGCCGAGTTCTTTCGCCCATACTTTAGCGAGACCTATAACACCGGTTTTAGTAGCTACGTAGTTACTCTGACCAAAATTTCCATTGTGAGCTACAACTGAGGAGGTGTTGATTATTCGCCCACCACCATTATCCATCATATGGAGTGCAACGGCTTTTCCACAGTTAAATACTCCCGTGAGATTAACATCAATGACCTTTTGCCATTGTTCCGACGACATCTTTTTCAAGGTGCTATCTTCAGTTACCCCGGCATTGTTGATCAGAATATCGATCTTCCCGAGAAGCTCAACGGTTCTTTCCGTGGCTTCTTTAACTTTTTCATAGGATCGGATATCAACATTCAAAAAACTGATCTGATCTGCTTGGTCGCCTGCCATGCTTCTGGTTTCCTCAGCCTTGGCTTCATTCACATCCCAGATCATCACTTTACAGCCTTCAGACACAAACTTTAAACAAGTCTCTCGGCCGATACCATTTGCACCACCCGTTATGATCGCGGTTTTATTGGTTAATTCCATTTCTGATTTTAGTTTCGATGAATGTATGGTTATTAGATATTTTATAGGATATAATTTTTACTTTTATAATGCACGATATATTATAAAATTATATTTTATATTATTGATTATTAGTTTTTTAAAAAAGCAATTTAATATTGCGATTATTAAACAATATCTTGATTAAACGAGAAGGAAATTCTATGTGATATTGTAAGAATTGATTCGTATATATTCCGAAAGAGGTTAACATGAAAAAGACTTGAATAGAGCAGAAGAATGTATTTGTCCGTAAAAAGGTCTTTCTTCGAGAAAAAATAAGGAGATGCTGGGACTGGTTCTGCTCTATTTCGTTGGGAAGGCTTTTTATGATTTGGCCAAAAAACACGGCAAAAACAAATGGCTCTTCGCTATACTGGGAATAATCTCCTATTACGGGGGTATCTTCGGAGCAGGGGTTATTATTGGGCTAATAGGGTTAGCCTATCCCGATTTACTTGTGAATACGAGCGACTTTGTCATAAATCTCATGGCCATACCTGTCGGTGTTCTGGTTTGTTGGGGTTTTTATCGACTTCTTAAGTATCAATGGGAAAAAAATGTGTCACCCACAGAGGAGCTACTAGACATCTAATCTTCTTTTTTTCTAATGCTTGCTTTAGGCTTATCTTTGGGCCCCGATGGAATTTCTTTACCCGAGTTTTCTTTTCGCTTTAGCCGCCCTGGCTATCCCAATTATAATCCATCTTTTCAATTTTAGACGGTTCAAAAAGGTTCCCTTTACGAATGTTCGGTTCCTAAAAGAAATTAAAGTCCGCACCCAATCTCAAAATAGGCTTCAGCATCTATTGGTCTTACTGATGCGGCTATTGGCTTTAGCCTTTCTTATTCTTGCATTCGCCCAGCCCTATTTGCCGAGCGATGGATCAACAAACAAGGAAAAAGGAAAAGCGATTTCGGTTTTTATCGATAACTCCTTTAGTATGGAAGGAGAAAACGAGGAAGGTCCTTTACTCGAACTAGCAAAAAATCGAGCAATTGATATTGCGATGGCCTTTGAACCTACTGATCGATTTCAGCTCCTCACACAAGATTTCCAAGGTGAAAATCAACGGTTCATTAGCCGAAACGCCTTTATTGAAAGTGTTTCAAATCTTGATTTGAGCAAGCGCTCCAGGACGATAGAAATGGTAATGGAGCGGCAGGAAGATTTGATCAATAGAACTGATAACGAATTTGAAAAAGAAGCATTTATCATCAGTGATTTTCAAAAATCACGGTTCGATTTTAGCGCCTTCAAACCAGATACCTCAATCAAATATGGATTTGTTCACTTGGGAAGAAATGCACCGGGAAACCTATTTATAGATTCGGTGTGGTTTCCCTCCCCTGTAAGAAGAGCCAGTGAGAACGAGCGACTCTCAGTCCGAATAGTAAATACGGGTGATGCGGATCTGGAAAACGTTCCTCTGGACTTATCTATAAATAACAAGAGGAAAGCTCTAGGCAGCTTTTCCGTAGAAGGGAATTCAACCGTAGATACTGCAATTGCATTCATTCATGAAAGCCCGGGAATCAAGTTGGTTGAGGTAGGAATTGAGGATTATCCCGTCAGCTATGACAATTCCTTTTTCTTAGGTTATCGCGTTTTCGACCGTTTGCGAATTCTCGGGATTCAAGAAAATGCTTCCCGGGATTTTCTCGGCTCAGCTTATCAAACCGATAGCACTTTTACTTATCAAAAAAGATCAATCAACAATCTTAATTATGCTGAACTCCCATCTTATGATTTAATCATATTAAATGAAGTGGTTGAGTTTCCGGGCGGACTTCAACGCGAGATTTCTTCTTTCGTGGAAAACGGAGGTTCCCTTTGGATTATTCCGAATCCGAATGCAGACTTGACTTCGTACAATCGACTGCTTAAGGATTTAAATGCAGGCTCTCTTGGAGAACCAATTGACAGAGAGACAAAGGTGAGCCGTATTAATTCAGAAAGCAGGATATATCGGGATATATTTGAATCTGAACCAAAAAATATCGATCTGCCGAAAACGAATCGGTTTTTCCCTATTTCAAGCCCAATTGGTTCTACGGAGGAAAACCTTCTTTTCTTGCAAGGTGGAGGAAGCTTCTTAAGCGCATTTCGGAAAAAAGGCGGTAACGTATACTTACAGGCCGTTCCATTAAATTCCAACGCCAACAATTTTTCTCGACATGCCATTTTTGTTGCTACCGCTTTAAGGATTGCTGAAATGAGCCGATCTACAGAAGTCTATCAAATTGAAATCGGTAGCGAAGCCAGTTTTTCAATTCCTTATTTACTTCTTTCCAATGAATCGGTTTTTCATCTAAAAAATGAACAGAATCAAATAGACATTATTCCTCGCTTCAGAGCAGGTGATGGGAGAATCACCCTGTATCCGGGCCCTGACCTGACCAGTGCAGGTAAGTACATACTTACATTGGCAGACAGCATTTTGACAGGAGTAGGATTTAACTATGAACGTACTGAAAGTAATCTCGAATCCTATACAGCCGAAGAGTTATCAGAACTCATTGAATTTAATGGCTTAAACAACGTGAACGTATTTGCGGGTGAATCTGACCAACTTCAGAGGGAAATCCAAGAAGTAGTAGAAGGAAGAGAGCTTTGGAAATTCTGCCTAATTTTGGCCCTGATCTTTTTATTGCTGGAAAGTTTAATCCTTCGATTCGGAAAAAGAACGGCTTCATGAAAATCCTCATTTCCCAGGCCACGTTAGTTGACAACAGACATCCCGACAATGGGAAGAAAAAAGATATTCTGATTCTCAATGGGAAAATAGATCAAATTGAAGATCACTTAGAAACCGAGGCGGATGAAAGAATAGTAGCCGATCGGCTATGCGTATCTATAGGATGGTTAGACTTGAGAGCAAACTTTCGAGATCCCGGAGAAGAATACAAGGAGGGTATACAAAATGGTATAGAGGTTGCCAAGAAGTCAGGTTTTACGGCAGTCGCATTGTCGCCTGATACAACGCCCGCAACAGATAATAAAGGAGGCATACAATACCTGAAAAAGCAAGGGGAAGGATCAGGAGTAGATTTGATCCCCTTAGGGGCATTATCAGTTGGTCTCGAAGGCAGGGCTATGTCTGAAATGTTCGATATGTTCCAATCCGGGGCGCGTGGATTTAGTGACGATAAGCGATCAATTTCGGAATCAGGTTTGTTGCATCGTGCGCTTCTTTACACTGCAAATTTCGGCGCTCCTGTTTTGCATTTCCCTTATGATTCAAATTTAATTCCGAATGGCCAGATTAATGAAGGGTTGGTCAGCACAAAACTCGGGCTCAAGGGAATTCCTTCAATTTCAGAGGAAATGGTTGTTCGTCGAGATCTAACGCTTGCTGAATACACAAATGGAAGGCTTCATTTGGGTCCTCTTTCTTCTTCAGGTTCGGTTGATTTAATTTCCGATGCAAAGAAGAAAGGGTTGAATATTACCTGTGAAGTATCAGCAGCGAATCTCGCCTTCAATGAAAAAAAAGTAAGTGACTTTGACACGAACTATAAGTTGATCCCACCTCTTCGATCAGAAGAAAATCGAATGAAAATCATAGATCAGCTGATGAATGGAGAAATTGATGTTTTGAGCTCAGATCACTCACCTGAAGATGTGGAGCACAAGAAATTGGAGTTTGATCTAGCTGAGTTTGGAATTGCCGGCATGGAGTATTTCTTTCCACTGGTCTATGGAGCTGTTGGCGACAAGATGCCTCTTTCAGACTTGGTTGCGACCTTCACCATCAATCCCAGAAATCTCCTAAATCTTGAAATTCCTTTAATCAATCCAGGTCAAAAGGCTAATCTGACACTCTTCTCGACAGAAGAGTATACCTCAATTGATTCATTTCAAACCAAGGGGTATAACGTACCTAGAGATCTAAAGGATTTACGTGGAAGGGTAATTAGAACCATTCTAGGATAAGAGTTTCCATTTATTGTCCGATAGAAACCGATTACTAATCGGACTTCTTTCATTGATTCAGGACTTCGTAGATTCCGTTTGAATCTTAAAATATCGAGCCATGAAAAGCACAAAACTGACTTTCATGCTCTGCTCAATCCTTTGGTTTGGCCTTTGCTCGGGCGCCAAAGTTGATACCATCGAAGTTCAATCAAGTATTTCTGAGGTAAACGTTTTCTATGAAGGCGCTCGGATAACCAGGAATGCACAAACCGATCTGGCACCCGGGAAATATGCCCTTTCGGTTAGAGGACTTCCACTCGATCTGGACAGGGAACTCATCAAGGTGAGAACACCAAAAGGTATAAGGATACTTGCCGTAAGTCATCGCGTAGCGAAACCTTCCCAAAAATCTATCCAAGGAAGTTTGGATGCCTTAGGATCAGACAGAGATGAACTTAATCTGAAAATAGAATGGCTTCGCTCAAAAGAAAAGGTGTTTAGTGAAGAAGAAGACGTTCTCATACGGAACATCGACCTAAAAAAAGTGGATGGCTCCCTACATGCCAAAGGAGTTAGAGAAACTGCCGACTTCTACCGAGAACGATTAACGGAACTGGCTCAGCTGAAATATGAAAACACCTTGGCTATTAGGAATATTCAGAGACAGATCAAGAAATTGAATCAATCGGAAAATGAGCTTATGGCCGGAATGCAGATTCCCTACACGCAGTTATTTCTTTTCATTGAAGTGGAAGCATTAAACAATGGAAAACTTGGGGTAGAATACTTCACAAATTCAGCTGGATGGAACCACTGTATGATCTGCGATTCGAAGGCGTAAATAAACCGTTGCAACTGGTTTACAATGCCACTGTATTTCAATCGACGGGTGAAAACTGGGATGATGTAAAGCTCGTTTTGACGGAAGGTTTACCGAAAGAAAAAACTACTCTACCTCAATTTTCCAGATGGTTTATAGACAGAACTCCACCGAGAAAATCTACATCAAACTCAACGAAAACCAGATCGGCAAGTGATATCATACAAACCAGTGGATCCGGAACCTTAAAAGGGAAACTCACAGATCAAGAAACGGGAGAGGTTCTTCCATTTGTGAATATTGTGATCGAGCAATACGGACAACAAATCACCGGATCGGCAACCGATTTCGATGGTAAATATTCCGTGAGACCAATTGCATCAGGGATTTATGATGTCATTGTTTCGTATGTCGGATACAATGCAAAAAAGGTTGAAGGAGTAAGAATAAATGGAAATAAAATCACCTTTCTCGACATCCAATTGGAATCGGGCATTAAACTGGAGGAATTCCAGGTTGTAGAATACAGCGTGCCATTAATCGATAAAGATGGCGGATCATCGGGAGGAACGGTTCACAGAGAAGACATAACCAGAATGCCGGGAAGAAGTTCCACCTCATTAGCGGCTTCAGTAGGAGGAGTTAGAGGAGAATACGGCTATATTGATGGAATTAAAGTGCGGGGAAACAGTCAGCCCCCTTTCCTTTACATTGATGAAAGTCCTTCTATTTCAACCCCCAGAATATCCTATCATATTCCTTACTCCTTTACGGTTCCTTCAAATGGCGAAGACCGTTTGTTGACAATCAAATCAGCAGACGTTGCGGTCGATTACCTCTATCGGTCTATTCCAAGGGTCGACACAGACGTATATCTTCTAGCGAGAATAACTGATTGGGGTGACTTGAGTTTACTTTCGGGTAAGTCAACGATTTACTTCGAAGGAGCATACTCCGGAGAATCGAGGTTGGAAGCGGAATCGATCAAAGACACCCTGGAAATTGCTCTTGGAAGAGACGAGAGCATTGTAATCGAGCGGAAATTGAACAAAGAGCTTTCGACAGAACAAAATTTAGGGAGTAAGACCAAAAGAGAATTTCAGTGGGAAATTTCAGCACGAAACAACAAGTCTCATCCTATTTTATTGGAACTCATTGATCAAATCCCACTTGCGCAGAATAAGTCTGTAAACATTGAACTGCTGAATATGGAAGACGCTAAATTTGAGAAGGATGAAGGCAAGCTGACATGGGAAGTCAAATTGAATTCAAATACATCCGAAAAGGTTAAATATGGCTACGCCTTGAAATACCCAAAAGAGGCACGGATCTATCACTAAAAAGAAAAGAAGATCATGATGAGATAGGACTTAATAGCCCTATTTCTTTTTGACTTGTTCTATATTGTCGAAGAATATAGAATGTAAAAGATGATTGAAAGATTCCTCAGAGCCAAACATTGGCAATTGTTCTTAATAGGCGTAGCTGCTCCTTTTATATTACAGGCAGTGATGTCGGGAGTAATGGCAGGATCTATGGTATCAATGGCTGCAACTTCAGCGAGCGATGGCCAATCTCCAGTGGTGTTTTCAGGTTCAATGATCGCCATGATGATCGTGTACTTTGTCCTTGCCATGATATCATTCCTGTTCATCTTCGGATGGGTATATTCTATAGGTATTGGATTGAGAAAGTATATTCCCGAAGGAGCACAAAGAAGGACAGGGTTTTTCAAGTTTTCGATCTATTATCCTTTGATCTATTTCTTTTTCTTTTTTATCTGGTACTTCTTAATAGTTAAAGAAATGATTGCATCATCTAGCTATGGAGAGCCACCCGCAGGTTTGGATAATATCTTCGGGTACTTCGCCATAATTGTACCTTTTCATTTTTTCGCTGTAGTTTGTTTTGTATATGGGTGGCGATACGCAGCGAGGACGATTAAAAGCGTAGAGCTCAGACGCCGAGCCAGAGTAGGAGATTATTTGGGTTACTTCTTTATGGTTTGGTTTTTCCCCATTGGGATTTGGATACTTCAACCTAGAATCAATGCCATTATTGTAAGCAAAGAAGAAAGGTTGGCTATGGGCGACGAGGAAATTTTAGATGCATAACCTTCTTTATCAGTTTTCAATACTTAAGCTATCCGGTAAATCCTGACTTGTTCTTTTCAATTCCACCAAGGGTAAGCTGTTCTTGAAAAACTCCACATCTGACACTAACAACGAGTCGATTCCTTCATCATTATCAAGTAAATAGAACATTCTGAGTTCGTGCATTCCACGATCCACTTCTGCAAGATCCAGATATGTCAAAAGCCCTTGTCTCTCGAGTTGCCGGTCTTCCGTGTAGAAAAACTGTTGTTCAAGATTCTCCCCATCGAGCTGAAGCAAAATAAATTGCTGCAGACATGCCATTTTAATAGAATCTGATG
>CAZWQX010000087.1:0-16253 GCA_964635965.1 uncultured Cryomorphaceae bacterium | reverse complement strand
CTCCAATACAATGTATGTGGAGCTGTTGGATGCCAGTTCACACTGCGCGGACCGGTTATTACACCTTGCACGGGTACTTCATTCGCAACGGGATGGTTGACCACGGTTTTCACCAATTCTCCCTCCATATTCCACACCTCAATATCATTGGCAAATCGCCACCAAGCAACTTCGTGCGACCAAGGTTCTTTAAGTCTTTCAATCAAAACATATTCACCATCAGGAGAAACACCAGCCCACATGTAGGAGGCTGCAGGCCCTATCAATTCAGTTTCTTTTGTTTTGGTATTGTATATCACCAACTCACTCTTGGTGTAGTAGCTGAATAGTTCATCATCGTGTGCGGTCTCCAGAAGATTCCTGGCTTCATAGGTTGATCTGGCCGTGGCCCCGGCACCTTCTGAGATTTTCGGGCCTTTCGGCAGCGTAGATTCTGCGGGGGCATCGCCTCGTTCAGGAATTCTTCTAACAAGTATCCTTTCTTGGTCGGGTAACCACTTTAAAGGGGAATCCATTAGGGGGTTAAGAACCATATCGGGAACCTTTTCCACATTTCCCTTCACGTCACCCATCCACATCTCTACTCGGTCTTCAAACCCTACTGCTAATGCAAAACGTTGCCCATCCATGCTCCAGGTAGCTGACAACACTTCGGTTCCATCGGGGATATTGATGTTGACAGTGTTACCATTATCGATATTGAGAACTCTAGGTGAAGTACCTCCGTGTTGACCATGGTAATAATTGTTTCTCGGGTTTACTCGCGTTCCTGCCAGCTTGAGCATCGGGCCTCCAAGCTCAGATAGTGTGGGATAGAGTATTCTATCCGACAACATCAAATGTGTTTTTGTTGGGGAGATCGAAGTCCTCGGGAGTTGGGGCGCATAAAGGATAGAAAGAATATCCTCTTCGGGAGATTTCCAGGTATTATCGCTCTCCTGAGCGTTTGCGAACTGTAAAAAGCAAAATAAACTGCTGAATAGTAAGGCGTAGATCGGTGTTTTCATAATGCGGAAATTAACTGATTTTTATCAAAAAGCAGTTGAAATTCTCGCCTTACAATTCAGCGGGCTCACGCCCAGTCAAATCTGGCTGGGGTTATCTCTTTTCACCGAATATGTCAATAATGGCAATTAATTACGAAGCCTTGATGCCTCCAAGGTCGTCATATTTAATTGTCACTCGAACATCTTACTCTTTGCCATATTTCTCTTGCCATTCCTTAACGATGGCCGGTGGCTCATCTCCTTCGGCTACAAAGATCATCGAAGCGGAATTCATGCAATACCGAAGTCCTGTTGGAGCAGGACCATCATTGAAGACATGACCGAGGTGGGAACCACTGCCTGCATCAACTACTTCGGTGCGGACCATTCCGTAACTTCTGTCGGCTATTTCCTTTACCGCATCGTCATCAATTGGCTGGTAAAAGCTTGGCCATCCCGTCCCTGATTTGAACTTGTGCTCTGAGCTAAACAAAGGCTGACCCGTGGCAGCTGAATAATATATTCCCTTCTCCTTATTGTCCCAGTATTCACCCGTGAAAGCGCGTTCCGTTCCCTGTTTGCGAAGTATGCGGAATTGTTCCTCCGTCAGAACCTCTTTCCACTCGGCATCGGTTTTTTGAATTGGATATGAGTTTTCTTCTTTCGAGTCAGACGACGTCTGGCAAGAAACAGTGATATAAGCCAGGCTAAGAATTAAAATAAGCGATAATCTCATGTTTGTTTTGCTTTACTTCCGATAAACGGAACGTTTAATGCAATTGTTTTATCAAGTCTTAGACCAAAAAAGAAACTCAGAGAAGTGATGAACGCATATGTCGGTTCAGCGACAATTTTGTTCTAACGTACCTACCAACTATTCATCCCAAAGGCTTTCCACCGTGTAGCCTTTATCAGGAGCGACAAAGAAAGAGCCGTCGATAATTCTTTCGTGCTGATCCAAAGCGGCTATTTGATCCATCTGAGCATCACTTAACTCTAGCCTCAAAGTATCAAAGTTTTCTTTTAAACGTTTTGGATTGGTTGACTTTGGAATCACCGATATATTTCGCTGTATTTGCCATCGAATTAATACCTGTGCGGGAGAAATCCCATTTTGTTGAGCAATTTCTTTGATTGAGGGGTTTTCCAAGGGGATAGGTTCTCCTTCTTTCTTAAAAACGGCAGGTCTGTCCATCGATCCGAGAGGAGAATAGGCCGTTACATGGATATCATTTGCGTGGCAAAAGTTTATTAACCCTTGTTGCTGTAGATAAGGATGAAGTTCTACTTGGTTCATCTCCGGTTTTTGACCACCTAAATCAATAAGGTGCTGTAATTTCTGCTGACTAAAATTTGAAGTACCAATATGTTTAACCAAGCCTTCTTCTTGCATATCCTGCATGGCTCTCCAGGTCTCTTCGAGCGGAGCCTCTATAAGAGACAAGTAGCCTTCAGAGCTTTGCGGGAAGTCAATTCCATTTTTGAAGGCAATGGGCCAGTGCACGAGATACAGGTCGAGGTAATCTAATTGCAGATCATTCAGGGTCTTTTGCAAACCCACTTTTGCGTCCTCTTTCTTGTGGGCGTCATTCCATAGTTTAGAGGTGATCCACAACTCTTCCCTTTTCACAAAGCCTTTTTCAATGCATTCCGAAATGGCTTCTCCTATTTCAGCTTCGTTTTTATAGATGGCCGCACAATCAATGTGCTGGTAGCCAATTTCAATTGCCTTTATAACCGCCTGTTTTACTTCACCTGGGGCAGATTTCCAAGTACCTAATCCCAAGGCAGGCATTTGATCGTTATTTGAGAATGTTAGTGTGCTCATTTATCTTGATTTACAATACTTTTAGTTTGCTCTTTAAGCGGTTCAATAATACCCTCCCATCTTCTTTCAGACTGATTACTATGGAGATATTCAATTAGGCCATCTCTGCTTCCACCTTCAATCTCCCACCAGTCTTCGATGTTTGAATCATACCAGGCATATCGCCGATTGAGTTCGACGATAAACTCATCCGAATAGAGGTCAAATAGTATTTCTCCTTCGGGTTCTTCGTCGAGAGACCCAAAGAATACATAACCGTCATAATTATCTTGATAGTTCTTATTGCCTTTGTTATAAAAGCCGTCAAACGGCTCTTTGCCAAAAGGGCTGTCTATTAATTCAAAGGCCATCGGCTCATTTCCCATTGCTTGAAAAGCATAATCAAAGATCCCGTGCCGGAGCCTTTCGGGAATATCAATCCGGTTATCCATTCGAGGACTGTGGGTAAAGATCGAATAGACCTTATCATCTTCCAGCTTTTCTGATAGTATGGCCCCCGCAGAGTTGAGCGTTTTGCAGATGTGGTTGGTTCCTACAGTAAAGAGTGCGTTTCTCTGATCTTTGCTTTTTTTAAGAGTGTTCTTGATAATCTCCGCCATATAGCGGTCTCGTTGATCTCTTGGCATAAGTTTTTCTCGCATTTCATCGAGGGAATTGTACTCACTATAAGACCTTGGAGTATCAATCAAAACAATTTTAATCCTTTTCGCTTTTGGTAACTTATGGTTGACCCTCCATACATCCGTGATAAACTCGAACTTTCCCTTTTCATCCCAGCCATCTAACTTGTATTCGCGAAAAACATTTAGCAAAAGCTCCTTATCCAGGCTATCCTTGGCCAAAAACGCATTTATTCTATCCTGACAGTTAAATCCAAGCTCCATAAAAATGACTCCGGTAGATTCAACAAATCTTCGGTCTCTGATCAATTCTCGAAATAGATCCCAAGACCATTTGCGGAAATGAACATCCCCGTACAACAGCAACTTGTGGTTTTCCAGTTTATCTAAGATGAAATCCTTCGGATGGACTCCGTTCTCTTCAAGATATCTAACAAAGGATGCCATGTCCTGAGGAACATCTGCTATTCGATTCCCATGGCGCAGTTCGCTCAAATATTTATCGGCATTATCGAAAAAAAACTTTACCGCTAATTCTTTAGAGGCGTATTCAGATTCCCGCCTAGTGAAATTGACCCATTGGTCATTTTCAAAGACAAAGACTCTGGAATTGTACACTTTATCTGCAGTTTGATTAATCAGAAATGCAATGGAATCCCTGAATACGATTATCTCTTTGAGAATGGTGTTTAAGTCTTCGTTTATCTGCTTTTCGGATCTTCTGTTGTCAGGAGAATTCGACGGTTGGAAATAATACTTTTTGCCTGAATAGCTGGCTTGGGCGAGAAGCCCTTCATTTTCATTAATAAGCAAGTAGTTAAATGTGATTCCTGCTTTTGTAGGTGTATCCAGATCAAACTCATCCGAGAAATCACCAATTCTCCGATCAATTACAATGGTCTTAAATTCCTCATTAGATGGTGAATCTTCACAGCCTGACAATGAGCAGAATAACAGAGCGATTAGCGAAAGTCTTCTAATGTTCTGCATTGGTCCTGACAATCGAAATTAAGTATTCAAGAAGTCGATAAACGCATCAGATCGCGAAACGAATCCGTAATCAATGATGTAAATAGAAGCGAATAAAATAATGAAACCAACGGCCATTCCTTTGAAATAGGTGCCGGGAACTATTAGCAAAATAAGCGCAGATACAATTATCAATAACGGGTAAATATACCGAAGAAGGGTTTTACCTGCTTTGTTGTCGTTTATGTGTTTGGCCTCTTCTTTTACCCTTGCCTCTTCAGGTGTTTTCTCGTACAAGGCAATGCTCTCTTTGGCATGTGCCGGTCTACTATAAAGAATGAAGCTCCCGTAACCCACAAGGATTACAAGCATTAATCCCAAAGGAATCAACGCTCCTCTCAAAAGCTCGTGCTCGCTGCGCAAGATCGCGATGAATGCAACGATCAATAAGACCCCTATTCCAATCATGATCTTGCCTTGAAGCAATTCGCTTTTAACCCATGCATTAATGTATTCTGTAAAATCCATGTTCAGATTATTTAATAATTGATAACCAATTTAGCTTGATCACCTAAGCTATATTCTTTCGTTCCTTCATTCCCGTTATCAAAGACTAAAGTAATGGATGTCAAATAAGACTTTTTAATTTGAATTAACGGACTCTCCTCCAACAATTTCAGGTTTCCAACAAATTCGTCTCCATCAGTATGAGTGTAGATAATTTGAGTTAATCTTTTCGCTTTGCTTTTATGTGTCAAATAGTGTCTCAAGTCTTCCCTTATTTCTTTGGGCCGTTGATTAATATCTTCCAGAGAATTAATTGCCTTGTAGGCTCTTTTAGGTTGTGAAACGTAGACAAAGGGTTGTGACAATTCATTGTTATGCTTCGACATCAAGTAAAACTCCCCTACGGGTGCATCAGCACTTCGGTAGACATGAAAGTCTTTAAGGGTATCTGCCGGATTAATAATCATCCCAAAACCTATCGGATTTTTCGTCCATCTCGTCACATAATCACTCCCGAAATTGGTCTGGTTTAGATTCGCTTGTGCAGAGTCTTGAAGAAAGAGTAGTTCGATATAAGTATTGAAAAAGAGGTAATAATACCCTATTGTGCCTTGACTCTTGTGTTCCGTAGTCAGCTTATCAGCAGGTGTGAATATTTTCGCCAGACTATCTTTAATTGCCTCATCGCTAACAAAAAGCAAAATGTGGTCGAAATCGAGGTTGGAGTCCCAATTTTCTTGTCCGCAACCTTGATGGGAAATGAGAACCAGAGCGAGAATTATGGCAAAAATGTTCTTGAATGATCGAATCATTGTGAGCAGTTCTGCAATTGCTGAGGCCGGCTTATCAATTTGATGTTTTGGACAATTTTCAGTCGATTATTCTACCATGTTTCACATAAATGAACTCCGTAGCGTTCGCCTCTTGGACAATTTCGTATTCCAATTTTGTGAATTCAGCCCCTCGACTTCCTACTCCTTTATTCTCCCTGAGGTATTCAAGACCATCCCAATGGTCCATTGTCATATGTAGCACGGCACACAGCCCTTCTCCTTGAACATTAAAGAACAAAGATTCAGTTCCATCTATGACTTGGTATTCCTGAAGCCAATAGCGAAGCTTGGTCTGATCAAGGGTCCTTAATTGTTCGACTAATTCGTCTTTGTATTCTTTAGACTTGGGTTTATTGTTTTCAAAGACGAGATTTTCGTTTTGACATTCAGGCCGATCGCATGAGACAAGGCAGATTGCGAATAGCAATACTAGTATGGTAAGCGGTTTATTGTTCATTCTCTAAGTTGTCAATTGGTTCGATGATTGAACGGCATTTCTTCTAAAGATTGTGCTAATGATACTTAAAACTTCCAGTGTTTGATATTCATTTTTCGTATATCGCCCATAACCGTATCTATTTCAGCATAAACAACCCGTCTCCCGTCCTGCCAGGGTCAATGGTAAAGTGAACACAGCGTATTTCCGATTTCATTAGACTTGGTTTTTTTATTCAGATTAAATGTCGCTTTGCCGTGTGTTTAGTAATTTTGTAACTGCATGAGTTATAAAGCTCTTCACATATCAATCTCGCCAGCGTCGGTATATTAGGCAGTAATCAACTCCATCTCCTTACTGCCGAATCTCTTCGTAATTACTGCAACGGAAATCTGTCCGTGGCTATCAGGATGTAATTTCTATTAATTTCTCTTGAAATGTTTTGTTACCAACAGTATTTACTGTTATGAGCTTAATCCTGGTTTGGTAACTTGAAGTACACCATTTAGTCTGGAATAAGATCTAAGTGCAGATTTCAAATTCATACTATCACTTAGAACAAATGACAAAACAAGAATACACTATTACCGATTTAGGTTTTAACAATAAACTAAATGAATACAGATCAAATAACAACCTGGAATCTTATAATACCGGGAGAATAATCCTCGAGCATAAAGAGCGGTATGTGGCATTATCAGAGCAGGGTGAGATCGATTGTGAACTGTTGGGCAATTTACGATATGGCGCCCAAAGCAGAACTGATTTACCTGCCGTTGGTGACTGGGTGGCGATCAATCGATACGACGTGGATAAAGGCTTGATTCATGGTGTTTACCCAAGAACGAATGTCTTGGAAAGGCAGGCCGTTGGGCGAACCGGTGAGAAACAAATCATTGCTGCCAATATCGATTATGGTCTTATTATGCAATCTGTAAATAGGGACTATAGCATCAATCGAGTTGAAAGGTATGTTACCATTTGCCATTCATCGAATATTCATCCAATCATCATTCTCAGCAAGATTGATTTGATTAAGCAGGAAGAGTTGAATGAAATCCTGAACGAACTGAATAATCGTATAAAAGGAATATCCATACTAACTCTAAGCAATATAACCGGAGAGGGACTTGACATAGTCAAATCTCTGATCGAGGAGGGTAAAACCTATTGTTTGCTCGGATCTTCGGGTGTTGGTAAATCTTCGTTGATCAATGGTCTTACAGGTGGTTCTTTGATGAAGACAGCCGCGATCAGTAAGTCTATTGACCGAGGAAAACATGTCACAACACATCGAGAATTGATTGTTCTTGACGACGGTGGGGTGATAATTGACAATCCAGGAATGCGAGAAGTGGGAATAACTGAAAGTACATCGGGATTGGAGATGACATTCGAAGAGATTTACGACTTGGCTGAGGAATGTAAGTTCAACAATTGCACTCATCAAAAGGAAAAGAGTTGTGCAGTAGTTGCAGCTGTGGACTCAGGAGAGCTGAGTAAAGAAACCTATGAAAACTTCATGAAGCTTCAGAGGGAGCAAGCTCATTTTTCCTCTACCATCCATGAAAAAAGAAAGAAGGATAAAGCCTTTGGAAAGATGGTAAAAGAGGTGATGAAACATAAACGCGCTAAGAAGAGGTGATTGAAAAGGAGCGGTTTTTTTAAACCGCTCCTAATTTCTCCTTCAGGCTTTGAGTTTTTTCATTGACGGCAGCATGGATTCATTCTTTTCATCGTATTTCTCCATATCACGTAGGATCTTGTTCAATAAACCAATTGCATAATTGATGTAAGGACCTTTATTGAGCATTACACAGTCCGCCTTAAGGCTGGTAGTGGCATCAGTGATTTCAGCCCTTGATGGTAATCCCTTTTTAGCCAAATTCTCAAATACCTGGGTTGCCCAAATCACAGGAACATGAGCCGCATTGCATATCCCGAGTATTTCCTTCTGAACCCACCCTATTTTATCCCAACCTGTCTCAACGGCTAAATCACCCCTGGCAATCATCACCCCAATATGTTTTGTTCTCATTGCACTGAGAAGTATTTTGGTAAGGTTGTCGTAGGCGCTTTGGGTTTCAATTTTTAGAATAATGTCCATTTTCCCCAAAGCTTCGAGGTCATCTAAAACCTGAAATAATTCTTCAACATCTTTTTCTGAGTTGACAAAAGAGAAGTTTATAATGTCTGCGTGTTCTACGATGAACTCAAGGTCTGTTTTATCCTTCTCTGTCAGTCCGCTTATTTGAAGGTCTGAAACAGGGAAGTTGATTCCTTTTTCTGCTTTTAGCTTCGCAGCAGGATTCTTGGCTCGCGTGATTTTGACATCAAAAGAATCAGCTTTCGTTTTAACGATAGCCCCTGCTATTTTCCCATCATCAAAAAGAACCGGCTCACCGACTTTCACCGCCTCAAAAATCTCCGGACTTTGACAGGAGATATGGGCGTTTTTCACAGTAGTGCCATCTTCATCAATCATGGCAGGTTCCCCAAAACCTGTTTTGGTCACGGTAAGGATGTCACCTTCTTTTAGCAAAATGAACTGTTCTATCGGTGGCATTTCTTTTACCGCAGTGCAGCCATGCCTTGAGGTCTTGATTAACGTTCCCGTTCCGATGTACGAAGTTTCTGAGCAGGTGGCCAAAACTTCGTTTTTATCAACCGAAATTACTTTCAAAGATCGATCCTTGGATCGCGTGTCTCTCAAAACCAGTTTATCATTGATTTCCAATTCTCTCAGCCACACTTTGTCGACGGGAATGGTTTTTATTTCTGATTCCAAATAAGGTTCAATCTTGTCTGAGAGCCTGATATATGCTGGTTTGACCAAATTCCCGCTATCGTCTCTTTCGGGTGAGAACTTACGAACCTTAGGCCCTGGCATAATCTCTCCCGTACGAATTTTCGGACCGGCTAGATCCATGGCAATCTTCACTTTCCGACCTTTTTCGCGAGAGGCCTTTTTGACATTTTGAATGATTTTAAGCCAGACTTCGCGATTGTCATGCGCACAATTAATTCTGGCGCAATTCATTCCTTTCTTGACCATCTCCAATGCCTGGAAGTAATCATCAGCCGTCTGTGAAGGTTGGGTAACCATAATTCTTACCCTTCTTCCTTTTGATCGAAAACCCAAGAGCTCTTTTGCAAACTTATTCTGTAGTTTCTGTCCGTTTTTGATTGAAAGTCCTGCCTTTTTTTCACGTTTCGGAGGGTGACCGTTGAGGCTCTCTAAGATCACCTTAGTATTTAGTAAACTGGCCTTTACGTGACTATTTGAATTCGCCAAACGTGAAACGCCTATGTACTTCAGTTTCTTTTGAAGATCTCGAATATCGTGCTTCCTCAAAGTGTTGTAGTTAATGAGATTACCGGCACTCTTTGAGTAGCTTGGTCTTACTTTGTCAAGAAGCGACTTGTGTTTCTTTTCATGTAATTCGATTTCACGGATCAAATCGTTGATTTGGCCAATTAGCTCTTGTATTGATTCCTTTTTAATCTTCATCGGGATCATTTGTTCCTTAGCCGACTATCCCTTTTTCGTTGTTTCTGCAGATTATTTCGGCTCCAAAAATCAGTGTAATAATGCCCTTGGCAAGCTCAAATCCAATCCCTGAATTGGCTCAGGTAATCAGACTGATCATTTTCATGACTCAGTTAAATTACTATCTGGTGTTATGATAATAAATGATACTTATCAGGAAAGTCATTATAAATCGTTGTTTTTTGTTTGCTCGATTTCCTCTCTTATTCTTTCGTTGATATTGATTCTGGAATCCTTAAAGATCAGAATCGCTGTTCCCTTTTCTCTGGCAAATTTGGTTGTAATCGAATCTTCAATGATTGCTGACTTAAAATATGGACTAATCTCAGCCAGCTCTTCGGGGATGCCCTGCTTTTCGAGTTTGGCGTATATCACTTCTTTATCCAGGCCCGAACTCTTCAATTGATTCCCCGGCATATATGCTCTTCATTTGAGCTCATCCTGATTTTTACTTCGTTCGGAATTGTTAGACACGGATTTCATAACCGCATATTCACTCCGATCTGATAACCGATGGAATAATTGAACTGATCTATTGGCGCTTCCGCTAATGGGGTTAGCGAATACCGAAACACGGGCTCCATTCTAGCATCCCACTTTTCATTGAGGTGGTAGCCAAATCCAAAACCACCAATCAGTCCGATGGTGGTTTCCTTGAAATTTTGAATGGAAGTTTCGGTTGTTCTTTCATCAGACTCCCCGTTATCAAAATTGATTTCAGTTCTGATTTCATCTTTAAGCAAGAAATTTACCGATGCTCCTGCGGTTACGTAACCAAAAAAATCACCTTTGAGAAAGTGGTAGTTTACTCGTGCAGGAACTTCTAAGTAATAGTAGCTGTAATACCAGTTTAAGCGTCCTACCTGACTGCCAATAACATCAGTCACCAAAAGATCTTTAAAAATGTGTGTTTGCCGTGAGACTTGAGCATTAAGTGCCAGTTCCACCCGTTCATTCATGACATATTGAACGGCAACGCCCGTATTAAAGCCAAAACCAGGATCTTCATACTCCTCGCGAAATTCAACTATTTCTCTGCCCTCTTCGTCATAGCTCAAAGTTCGATAACTGTAATTTGGGGAGATGTTGAGTCCAATTGAGAATTTGCTCCTTTCCTTCTCAACTTCTTGACCGACGAGCAGAATGGGTGTAAGTATGGCTAATAGTAGAGATAGTTTCTTCATAGGCTTCCGAATTTACTAAAGGTGATGGAAACCTCGAGGAAAAATCCTCCAATTCATTCGTACGAGTAAACTTTAGCATGACGAATGGAGTCTCTCTCTTCATCGGTCCAATCTCGGTTGCTTTCATAAATGCCTCGTGACTCCCAATCACCATACATAGGATTTGGGAATACGATGAATTTCTCGCCGAATGATGAACTTAGATTATCGACTGATTGATTCCGCGATTCAGTGCTCTGGTTATCGAAAACCGAGGAAAAATCAGAGAGGTTGTCACCAAGATAAAGGACGACTTCATAGTTTTCCAGTACTCGATTTCGCCGCTCCTGTTTCTCGCTTGAATCGGTTTTCAGGAACACATGATTCGTGTCGGCTTTGGGAAAGTTCAGACTATTTAAGTTCTCCAAGGTCTCATCCAATTGCACGTGATAGCGGTTGGAAATGTAGAATACTTCTACACCCAAGGAGTCGGCCATATTGAAAAAATCGACTGCACCGGGAAGAGCGTCGGCACTCTTCCGACTACCCCACTCGATCCAATCTTCTTTATCAAAATCAAGATCTCTCTTTATCTGCATGGCGTTGTAAGGACTATTGTCGAGTACGGTCTCATCGATATCTGTAATGAGGGCAAGCCGTTTCTCCCCATCATTCTTCAAGTTCTTGATTTTCTCACCCGCAATATTGAAAGCCTGGTAACACAAGGCTCGGTATTCGGCCGAGTTTTGCTGCCACAAGACCGACAGCACAGCGTGCTCTCTTTTGGGTTTTGATTGATCTTGGTTCGATTTATTCACTTCGGTATTGGAGCATCCTGCGTTTAGGAAAAGCATTGAGCCTAAACAAAAAGTCAGAGTGATTGAAAAAGTATTTTCCATGCGAATAATATTGATCAAGAGAGCCTGTACGAGCTTCCTATAAAATTCTGATTGAAGACAAAAAGGGTTTAATTCTTAACGAGTTTAACCGTCTTTAAGAGATCATTACTTCGGTCAAAAAGTTTCACAAAATAGATCCCTCTTTCCAAACTTTCTACATTGTAGTATTGAGTAGATTGGGCTATCGATCTCTCAACTTCGGCGCCAAAAGCATCGTAGATTATCAGGAATTCAACGTCCGAGGCTTCAGCTAATTGAAAGTGGTCGTTTGTCGGATTTGGGTATAATTTCAACAAATCATATTGGATTTCAGTAACGTCGGTAACACATTCGTTTCCATTGGTAGCGGTTATGGAATATTCCACGAAAATGGTTTCATCAGGATTATTCAAATTGGTGACTTTCAGCACCACAAAAGCTTCACCTGCATAGGGTGTAAACCCTGATTCGTAAAGGAATGCCGAAACATTTAGGTTTGACGAAACGCTCGGATTCAAATCAAATTCAGCCGAATCAACAAAGGGCAAATAGGATATCCACGGATCGAAAACATTGGTTAACCAGCATTCGGGCTTCTCATTCACAACCCTCACCCATTTCAAGTTTAACGTCTCAGAGGTATTGTTAGAAATGGTGGCTTCAGCCATAATCTCCAAAGGGAAGTTTTCTTGGACCAAATCAACTTCTATACTTACAGGATTAGGATTGATGGAAAAGCTTTGAGCGATGGCAAATCCGGGCAACAGAATTGATAGAATATAGCAGAAATGCTTAAGCATAGGCGAGCAAAAGTTTTGATTGGTTGCAATTTAGCATTATGATTTAACGAAGCGCAGCTTAATCTCAGCTGACTATTTTTCTTCAATAAAGGCTACAGCTTCTATTTCAATCAAGAAGTCTGGATTTATTAGACCTGCTACGAATAGAACGGTGATAATTGGTTGATTTGAGATTCGTGATAAATACTGCTGCGAAACCGAGAAACCTTTACCTGCATCTTGACCTTGAACGATATAAATGCCTAATTTGATAAGGTTTTCGAAAGTTCCACCGCAAGCTTTTAGTGCCGTCTCGAGGTTTTTCATCACCTGATCGGTCTGAAGTGCGAGGTCATTCTTTCCGATGATTTCGCGATCTTGGTTAACCGCGTTTTGTCCGCCAATGTAAACTGTTTTGCCATTTCCCTGAGTGATTACAATTTGAGAAAAGGCAGGGCTTTTAATCAGACCTTCAGGATTTAGATGCTCTTTTTTGTTCTGCATATGTCTAAGAGTATCGGTATTAAATCTACACAAAAAAGCCTCGTCATTTTCACTGAAGGATATTCTTTGGATACCACAAATTTGTACTTTGGTTTTTTATGGAGAAACGCCTTTTCATTCGGCGAAAAATTTGGAGAAGAGTTTTAATTCTCCTTTTCCTATTGCCTATACTCGTATTTGGGGGTGCTTTGGTTTATGTACTCCGGCACCAAGATGAAATCATCCAAAACGAGATCCATACCATTAATCAAGGATACACAGGTAAACTGAGTATTGGCTCTACTGATCTCGCCCCATTTAAGAACTTTCCTTACATCTCTATCAGGGCCCATGATGTGGTATTGCTCGAGTCAAAAGAGGAAAATGCAGACCCTATTTTGGAGGTTTCTGACTTATACATCGGACTTGATTTCACCGATATCATCCAAGGAAATATTGACATAAAAAAGCTTTTGGTCGAAGATGGCTTTTTTGATATCATTCTTCATCGAGATGGAACGGATAATTTGAGCAATGCTCTAAGCGAAAAGGGAGACACTACTTCGTCTGATCCACTACACGTTCATCTCAAGGAAATCGAGCTGAAGAATATTGACATTCGAAAAAGGGATGAAAGTAATGGCCTTGATGTTCAGGCAAGTATCTATTGGGCAAAGGGTGGTTTCGAAAGCGCTGAGGAACACATTGCAGCTCACATTGATACTGAATTTGAACTGAATGTGATTAAAGAAGGCGATACCACTTTCGTCAAACATAAACATTTTGAGTTCCATACAGATATCGATCTTGACGAAACTACCGGCATTATGAGCATAGCTCCTTCCGCGATTGAGATGGAGTATGCCGAATTAGAATTGTCGGGAACGGTGGATACAAAAAACCACTTGGATTTGGATATAGAGATCAAAGGCAGCAAACCCAATTTTGACCTCTTTATCGCTTTTGCGCCAAATGAGATTATCCCCGTTTTGAACAGGTATAAAAATGCGGGCAAGATCTATTTCAACGCTAAACTTGAGGGTCCTGCCGCATTTGGCTACGATCCGTTCTTCTACGTGAATTTCGGAGCAAGTGAGGCCTTTTTGGAGAACACCAATTACGGGAGACGAATTGATGATATGGGCTTTGAAGGCCACTTTACCAATGGCACCGAGCGGAATCCGTCAACCATGGAATTCTCGATGGAAAATATGACTGCCAAGTTAGGACAGGGGAATTTCACCGGGGCAATTCATGTAAAGAATTTCGAGGCCCCTGAAATTGATATGATCTTGGATACGGAATTCGATCTCAGTTTTATTGCAGAGTTTCTCAATCTGAGTGATTACAATGATGCTTCAGGATCAATTGATCTGAACATGAAATTCCATGACATTATTGATTTGGATCACCCTGAAAGGGCTTTGGAGAGCTTGAATCAAGCATATTACAGTGAATTAACCGTAGAAAATTTGAGCGTTAATTCTTCCGATTTACCTGCCCCATTGAAGAATCTCAACGCTCATTTGGTGATGAAAGGAGAAAAAGCAGAATTGGAAGAATTTGACCTAAAACTCGGCGAATCTGACCTCAAGGTTACCGGTTATCTGAGTGATTTACCCTCAATCATTCATCAATCCTCAGTTCCCGTCAATGTTCATCTCGACGTACATTCTGATCTACTCGACGTTTCAGAACTCACCCGATATTCTGAGGCAGATTCCGTTGGAGTTAACGAACAGATTAAGAATTTGAATCTGGGATTGTCCTTTCAGGCCAGTGCTCGCGACTTGGCGAACTTCAAACATCTGCCAAAAGGAGAATTTTTTGTCGACAGCTTAAACGCCAAACTCGAACATTACCCACATACCTTACACGACTTTCACGTCGATATCCTCATAAACGACAGAGATCTGCAGATAGAAGATTTTGTGGGTTACATCGATGATTCGGATTTTCATTTCGACGGAAAAATTCACGATTACTCCTTCTGGTTCGAGGATACCTTAAATGGTGATGTGAAATTGGATATTGGTTTGGAATCGGATTTATTGCGGTTGGAAGACATCTTTACCTATCAAGGAGAAAACTATGTCCCCGAAGGTTATCGCCACGAAGAATTCGATGAGCTAAAACTACATCTGAAATCAAACTTGCATTACGTTACCTCAGGTTTGGAAAGCATAGAAATTGAATTGGATCAGTTCGATGCCAAAATGCTCTTACATCCGATGCGCTTTCAAGATGTAAGTGGTCGCCTCCATTATCAAGATGAAAGGCTTACAGCTAAAAATCTTCATGCTCAATTAGGAAGGAGCATTTTTAATATCGATATGTCCTATTACCTGGGCGAAGATTCCATCCTTTCGCAGAACAACAATCATCTGGAGCTAAAAACCAATTATATCGATTTCGATCAATTGACCAATTTTAAGCCAGATCCCTCGACAGCCGAAAAACAGAAAGTAGAATTAACCACCGAAGATGTTAGTGAGCATGCTGAGTCCTTCAATTTATACGAATTGCCTTTTAGCAATATGGACTTCGACCTAGAAATCGATCATTTCATCTACCACCGCATAGACATACAAGATATTTCCGCTAAGCTCCGGACTACGAACGACCATTACCTCTATGTGGATACCTTGAGTATGAATGCCGCAGGAGGAAGTATCAATATGAACGGTTACTTCAACGGGAGCGATCCTAAACACATCTATCTAAAGCCAAAATTGCAGATGGAAAATGTTGATCTCGATCGACTTTTGTTCAAGTTTGAAAACTTTGGCCAGGACGCCATTGTATCGGAGAATCTACATGGACAACTATCAGCTACGATCACGGGAAATATTCGTGTTTACCCTGACTTTGTACCTGATTTAGACCAGTCTGAAGTACATATGGATATTATGGCTATCAACGGTCGTTTGGAGAATTACGATTACATGCTCATGCTCTCTGATTACTTTGGCGATAAGGATTTAACCAGTGTGAGATTTGATACGTTGCAAAACCATTTGGATGTTGTGGATGGAGTACTAACTATTCCAAACATGACTATTGAGTCCACCTTGGGCCATATGGAAATTTCGGGCAAGCAAGACGTGAATGACAATATTGAATACTACGTTCGAATTCCTTGGAGCATCATCAGACAGGGGGCTGTCAACCGCGTCTTTGGTTCCAAGAAAAAGGATGGGGAACCGCAGACCGAGGATGAG
>CAZWQX010000086.1:0-16316 GCA_964635965.1 uncultured Cryomorphaceae bacterium | reverse complement strand
TATAATGTTAGATAGCAAATATAATGTTTAGCAAGAAACCTGTAGCCGGTAGCTTATGGCCAGAAGCCGATAGCTCATAGAGCATAACCTATAACGCGTAGCCTGCCGCTTGCCGCCTGTAGCTTGTAGCCTGTAGCCTGCGACCAATAGGCAAACAAATCACGAGCAAAGCGATTACCGACATTTACAATTCTTACTTCTTCATTCAACATTTAAAATTCCCCAACTTTGCCTCCATTATGAAAATCAACCCATCCTCACCCATCTCCTTCAAGTCAGGTCAAACGATGAAAAACCGTTTCATGCTGGCCCCAATGACCAATACCCAAAGTCAAGACGACGGCACCCTCTCTGATGACGAATACACTTGGTTAACCAAAAGAGCCGAGGGTGGATTCGGACTGACAATGACTTGTGCCTCCCATGTGCAAGAGGTGGGGAAAGGATTTCCCGGTCAGCTCGGTTGTTTTGACGACAAACATATTGTAGGCCTTCAGAGACTCAGCGAGGGAATTAAAGCTAATAATAGCTTGTCTGTAATGCAGCTGCATCACGCGGGAATGCGGTCACCAAAAGAAGTGATTGGTCTAGATCCTGTGTGTCCATCACCTAATGCCAAAACAGGAGCGCGAGGATTAAGCTTGGAAGAAGTCCACCAACTCAGAGATGATTTCATTGCAGCTGCGGTAAGGGGACAAAAAGCAGGCTTTGACGGTGTGGAAGTTCATGGTGCGCATGGGTATGTCCTCACTCAATTTCTCAGCAATGAAATCAATCATCGAACAGATGCATACGGCGGGAGTCTGGAAAACCGTTCCAGAATTCTCTTTGAGATTGTAAACGGTATTAGAGATACTTGCGGCGATTCGTTTCTACTGGGAATCCGCCTATCACCTGAGCGTTTTGGGATGAAGCTCACTGAAGTCAAAGAGGTCACCAAGCGTTTCATCCGTGAGGACCAAGTCGACTTTCTGGATATCTCCTTGTGGGATGTTTTCAAGGAGCCTGAGGAAGAAGAACACCAAGGAAAAAGTTTGATGCAACATTTTACCGAGCTCAATCGAGGGAACATTAAAATGACGGTGGCAGGAAAAATACGTTCTGGAGCAGATGTGGCGAAGACATTGGATAGCGGGATTGACTTCGTTACCGTTGGCAGATCGGCCATTCTTCACCACGACTTCGCAAATTGCGTTTTGGCAGATCCCAATTTCACTCCTGTAGACACACCTGTTTCCATTGACTATCTGAAATCACAATACCTAGGTGATAATTTGATAACCTATATGCGGCGCTGGCCAGGGTTTGTAGAAGATTGAGGGACTGTAAGTCTGCAATCAACTATCGAAGCGATCAGTCAAGTAACAGTTCCAAGCGGGTGATCTCGACCTTTCGGATTTCCGTTCCATTGAGACTCATGTTAATCTCTCTGGTGAATTCTTCATAAAGAGGGACACCAGGGTAATAATAAAACCCCATGACGTTGATATCCTGAATATCCAGGACTGCCTCATCCAACACGGCGTTAAATTCGGCTTGGGGAAGATTCATTTTAGCGAACATGTCTTTGATCACAAACAAAGCTCCTACAGGGTCAACTTTGATCTCTTGAACTATAATGCAAAACTCATCTTCCCAATCTACTTCACTTACATAGAGCTCTGCATTTGCTTTAATTGGGTCACCGCCAAACAAATTGGGAAATGAATCCTCGTATTCAATTACTTCATCTACGGGATATTCCATGCCAAAGAGGATATGGATCTTTCCTATTTCGTCCCATACTAAATTTTCAATCCCTTCTTTCGATGAATAGGGCACCTTTAATTGCTCAAGGGCATTTTCGGCAAAGTCTTTGTTTTCGGGATATTCCGCGATCAGAGCTTGAGTTACTTCATCCACCAAGCTCAAATAGAGCTCAGATAGCTCTTCCCAGTTCACAAGTTCAACGAACTCCCCCAGCTCATTGGTCTTATAGATCACTTCCATATCCAGGTACTTGTCGAATTCGGGATTTCCTACCAAACCAATTTGATCCCAAGTCAAATCGGCTTTCCTGCTCCATTTGATTGTATAGTGAACATCTGAAGAGTCTATAACTTCAAACCGAGCTACATAAGAAGATGAATCCCTTTCTGTCAACTCTCCCTGGTCCCACTTTTCTTCAATCTCTGTGATTTCAAACTCGTAGGAATCTGCTATCCACCAATATGCGACAAATGGAACGACGGTAGTATCCGTTTGAGCATCAAGAAATAGTGGATACACTGCGACTGCAAACAGCAAGAATAAGCGTCTCATTCCGAAAATGGGTTGGTTGATGCGCAAGTTGGGAATTAATTGCGAGCTCCGATAAGGCTGTTAAGACTTTATTCCAAAATGTACACGTACCGATACTTCTCCCTGTGGCCACCGACGTTGTGTCCCACATATTCAAACGTCGATTCTACAGGTCTACCTTCGAAATCGTACAGAGTGTGATTTGTGACATTCAGTAATTCCAGTCCCTGGTAGTAATACACCGCTTTCGACTTGGCAAGCCCTGAAAGATCTTCGTAAAACTCATACCACGGAATTTGATTAGCAATATCTGCATCGGCAATTACACTTTCTAGGTTCCCGCTTTCATCTCTGAAGTATTGCACCATACCAACCTCCTGACTGAACTCATCATACAATATCTGTTTGGTCAGTTCTCGATTCTTGTCGTACTCAAAATTCCAGTAATAAGTTAAGCCAATTAGCGCCATTCTTATCCTTTCCGCATCAAATTCGCTCAAGTCCGATCTGGGAATACCTAGTTTTTTGGCCGCCTTATTCAAATCATCTGTACTGAGCAGCTCCACCCTTTTGGGATTTCCTTCCTCATTGAATTGATAGAGCGACATCTGCATCAGCTTGTTTTTCTTCCAAACGCAATAGCGTGAATCGGTGTCAACGCTGTCCTTTTTTAGAATGGCGACCCGAACCAACTTACCCAGATGGTTGTACTTTTCATCGTACGAAGTTCCAACGGAGTCAATCCTGTATTTCCAAGTCATATTAACTCGCCCCGCATAAAAAGTACACTCTTCCACTAAAGTGGAATCTTTTAAAAACCATTTGTGAATTCGGTGATTCTCTCCTTCAAATAAAGTAGCACTAAAGGTTTTGTCAGATTCGTATTCGAAGGTCGTTTTGTAAAAAGGAAAATTCTTTCGCGGGGTACTTTCCTTTATTTCCACCGGACGAGAGCGGTCGTCAAATCTAATACTGGCATAAAGTTCTTCTTCATCGGTTCCCGTGTTGAAGATATTATCAATAACCAAACCTGACTTGTAGATGTTGACCATTGTATTTGGGGCTATCCCCTTATTGGTAAAGGTCGGAATGGGTTTCCGCGATTCGTCATACCAGAGGTTTTGCGAACAAACAAGTCCAACCTTTAGCAAGAAAAGAAAAGTGAACACCTCTTTTTTCATCTCGGCTTAAGCATTAAATCCCTCATAAAAGCCGATCAGTTTTTCACAAACAAAATGGTCTGTTTGTAGGCAAACTCATCTTCTGCGACATAACACTCATAAGCCGTATCATTTACCGCGGTGATTTTGACAAGAAGCTCGGGCTCGTCTCTCCCAACCCTTGTCAAACTGTATTCACAGTCAGATAACCACTCCACCTGGTAGGCCTTATTCGCACCAAATCTGCCATCTTTCTGAACCTGTTTATTCCCTTTTCTTGAAATCTTCAGATCACCGGTTATAAAATCTCCATCATGCACACTCACGCAATCTGTGCCAATAGGAACGGTTACATCTTCATATTTCACAAGGTCTCCGATAGGCTGTCCCAAAACATTTTCGTAATAATAAAACATCCCATACACCAAATTCAAGATGAGTGCAATTGCAGAGGCACTCAACGGGAAGGTCCATGCTAATTTTTTGCTAAAGGACATGCTTGAAATCGGCAAAATGGCCAGAAGCAGTCCGAGGACCAGGCCAGTGCCAAATACAATGGCAATAAGAACAAAGATCGCCAGCAAGAATTCGCTCATGCCTCCTTCACCTGAAGGATCAATGTTCATGAAGTTGTAAAGAAACAGCCAAATCAAAACTGCCAGAAGGAGCAGGTTTATGATCCATATGATATAAGGTCTCATCAAAATCGGTTTTCCAAATGCTAAAAAAAGAAAAATATTTTGAACAATGTTTGCAAAATTGAACACTGTTCATTTACCTTTGTGTCAACGTTAGGAATTTCCTTATGGGTATTGCAGAAAGAAAAGAAAGAGAAAAAGCTGAGTTGAAGGGCCGCATTATGGGTGCAGCTAAGCAACTCTTTTTAGAAAAGGGAATTGACAATACTTCCATGCGGAATATTGCCAACCTGATTGAATACAGCCCCGGAACCATTTATCACTACTTCAAAGACAAAAGCGAGATTTTCCATGCCCTCCATGCGGAAGGATTTACTGAACTTGGCAAGCGAATGATGGTGTTGAATTCTGTGAGTGACCCAATGGAGCGACTCAAGGCAATGGGTAAGATCTACATCCGCTTCGGAATTGAAAACCCCGAGATGTACGATCTCATGTTCATCAAAGAAGCACCTGTTGAGTTCTTAGAAGACAAGAAAAACTGGAGCGAGGGCGAAGCAGTGCATGACGGTCTCAAGTTCACCTTGGCCGATTGTATGGATGCCGGTCATTTCGAAGGCCATGATCTCGATGCACTAACCTTTATGGTTTGGAGTTGTGTTCATGGAATGGTATCGCTGCAAATTCGACAGCGTTGCGATGTTGTTGAAGAGGCAAAAAGAGACAACATTGTGGAGCACGCCTATCAGTCACTTATTTTAATAATGGAGACTTTGTAAAAAATTTTATCTCAAAATTGAACAGTGTTTAATAATCATACCATGTATAATAATCCTCGACTTCTGAGCTCGATCATAGCCCTTCTCATCGGATCGGTTGGATATGCTCAATCCGCTTTGGACGCCTACCTGCAAGAAGGCCTTGCAACCAATCGTGTTTTACAGGAGAAGAACATCTCGCTTGAGCAGAGCAGATTGGCCCTCAAAGCGGCCAAGTCCTATTACTTACCTTCATTGGAGCTAGGAGGATCATACACCTTGGCAGATGGTGGACGAACGATTGACCTCCCTTTAGGCGACCTGCTTAACCCCGCATACGCTACGCTAAACGAACTCACGGGTACAAATCAGTTTCCCACCTTTGAAAATACGCAGGAGCAATTCTTTCCAAACAACTTCTACGACGCTCGCTTTCGCATCTCCTACCCCCTCTTAAATACGGATCGAAAATACGGTTCTCAAATTCGCGAACAGCAAGTGCGTATTTCTGAATTGGATTTGGAAGTGTACCGGGCAGATCTGAAACGAGATATAAAACAAGCCTATTACAATTATGCAATTACCGAAACGGCAGTAGACATATATCGAGAAGCGCTCAAGTTGGTTGAAAGAAACCTGAGAAATACCCAATCGCTTCTTGACAATGGCAGCGGTTTACCTGCCTATGTGCTCCGAGCTGAAAGTGAAGTAGAGGATGTGAAAGCCAAAATAATTGACGCTGAAACCAAGCGACTGAATGCAGGATATTATCTCAATTTTTTGGTTAATCGAGATTTGAATTCCCCTATAGAATATGAGCAACCCGATTTGAGTCAAGCCATTATTCCCGCAACGAATCAACCTTTGGATATGAGTGCCAGAGCTGAGATTCAACAACTAGAATCTGCTAAGGCAATTGCCGACATCCAACTTAAAAACAATAAATCGTATTTGGTTCCCGACTTAACTGCAGTTCTTGATCTGGGGGCTCAAGACTTCAATTTTGATTTTGATGACCAATCCAGGTATTATCTCTTTGGCCTACAATTGAATGTCCCAATATTCAGTGGGAATCGGAATAATTTGGCAATTAGAGACAGTGAGCTCAACGCCGAAATTCTCAGAATTCAACAAGAAAACACACAAGAACAGCTGACTCTAGCAGCAGCCGCTGCCCGAAACAACATTACTTCGTCAATATCCGCCTTAGAAAATGCACGAAAGAAAAGAACTTCTGCTCGCAGTTATTTCAAACTGGTGGAAACCGGATTTCAAGCGGGGACCAATGCATACATTGAATACCTCGATGCGCGCAACCAGCTTACTAATGCTGAATTGGATGTCGCCATTACCTATTTCAGGCTACTGACAAATCAAGCCATCCTCGAACGTGAATTAGCCACTACTACCAACAGCCTTTAAGATAAATTCTACACCAATGAAATATTCAAACTTCATTCCTCTGTTAGCTGCAATCATTATTTCCTGCGGAACAGAAGAAATACAAGAAAAACCAACAACCACGGACGCCGTCCCGGTTCGAGTTGCTCCTCTGGAATCAACAAATTGGTCAAGGCCCGTGATTGCATCGGGCCGATTTGCCGCACAAGATGAAAACATGTTGGCTTTCAAAATAGGAGGAGTTATCGATCGCGTGTACGTGAAACAAGGGGATCGGATTACAAAAGGTCAACTGTTGGCCAAGCTCAACCCAACGGAGATTGCATCAGCCACGGCCCAAGCCAAAGCAGGTTTAGAAAAAGCTGAACGCGATTTTGAGCGTGCTACGAGACTCTACCGAGACAGTGTTGCCACATTAGAGCAACTGCAGAACTCAGAAACGGCATTGGAGCTGGCGCGAGAGCAGTATGCCACGGCCAACTTCAATAAGTCCTATTCTGAAATTCGAGCCCTGGCTGATGGATATGTCCTGATGAAGATGGCGAATGACGGAGAAGTCGTTGGAGGAGGTATGCCCGTACTTCGAACGTCGGTTAGTGCCGGTGAATGGAAGTTGGACGTGGGCGTGAGTGGTCGAGATTGGGCAACAATTGCCATTGGTGATACGGCCATTGTTACGGCAGATGCTCTGCCAGGTGTCAAAATCAGCTCAACCGTTATTCGAAAATCAAAGAGTGCCCAGCCCATGAGTGGATCCTTCGGGATCGAGCTTTCAATTGACACGCGATTTGCAGACCAGCTGGCTTCGGGAATGTTTGGCAAAGCATCCATCCACCCTTCAAAAACACAAAAAGGCTGGGCCATTCCCTACGGTGCCTTACTCGACGCGCACGGCGGAAGAGGTTATGTTTTTGTATTGGAAAACGACTCATTGGTAAAACGAATTGAAGTGGAAACAGGCGATATAGATGCCGAAAACGTGTTGATCACCTCGGGTCTTGAAAACCATGATAGTCTCATTATTTCAGGAAGTCCTTATCTCTCAGACGGATCAATCGTAACCATCATCAACGACTAGAAATTATGAAAATCAGCGATTACGCCGTAAAGAACTACCAGTTCACCCTTGTCATCTTCTTGATGGCAATCGCAGTGGGCTTCACCACCCTAATGAATATGCCTCGAAGCGAAGATCCTGTGATTGAAGCTCCGCAATTTGCCGTGATAGCGGTATACCCGGGTACCAGTCCTGCCGATATGGAAGAACTGGTAATCGACCCTCTCGAGAAGGAAATCTATGGATTGGAAGATATCAAACGTATCCGCACCGAGACGAAAAACGGAGTGATGGTGATGCGGGTTGATTACATCTATGAAAGTGATGTAACCGAAAAATACCAAGAGCTCACCAGAGAGGTGAATAATATTCGTCGTGAATTACCCGATGAACTGTACAGTCTGGAAGTAAGGAAGTTTTCTCCTTCTCAGGTGAATATTCTACAGATCGGATTGGTGAGTGAAAATGCTTCACGTCAATCACTTAAGAAACAGGCGGAGCTTCTGCAAGACGAGCTTGAAAAGGTTGATGAACTGAAGTCCGTGAATATTTATGGGATACCCGATGAAATCGCACGCATCGATCTCCATTTGGAGAAAATCGCTCAAATGAACATTCCTCTAAACGCAATTATCGGAAGCATCCAGAGTGAACTCGCCAATATACCCGGCGGAACGGTCGAAGCGGGCACCAAAGCTTTCAGTGTAAAGACCAGCGGCAACTACAAAAACGTTCAAGAAATTGGTGCAACGCTGGTCTATTCAGCCAACGGGAACTCCATCAGGTTAAGCGATATCGCGGAAGTTCGACTTGAATACGAAGACAGTAAGCACATCACCCGACTCAATGGAAATCGGGCAGCTTTCGTTACAGCTGCGTTGAAGGAAGGAACCAATATCTCTCAGGTACAAGAGAAGTATTTGCCACTTATTGAAGCATACGGAAAGAAATTGCCTGAGAATATTGCGATGGAGCTCAGTTTCGACCAAGCCGAATCGGTGAATAGTCGTTTGGGAGGTCTGGGTATTGATTTTATGATTGCCATCTTCCTGGTATCGATTACACTGTTGCCTCTCGGGTTAAGAGCTGCTCTCATTGTCATGATATCCATCCCGCTTTCGCTTTCACTGGGAATAGTGATGCTCGATGCCCTTGGCTTCACGCTCAATCAACTCAGTATTGTAGGGTTGGTGGTAGCGCTTGGACTCTTGGTTGATGACAGTATTGTGGTGGTCGAAAATATTGAACGATGGATTCGAGACGGACATTCAAGGATGGAAGCCACTTTGCTCGGGACAAAACAGATCGGCATCAGTGTAGTAGGATGTACCGTGACTTTGATCATCGCCTTCATGCCATTGGTCTTTCTCCCTGAGGGATCAGGAGATTTTATCCGCGGATTGCCGATGGCCGTAATCTGTAGCGTATTGGCTTCCATGCTCGTGGCATTGACCATTATTCCATTTCTATCAAATCGTATTCTAAAGCAACACGAAGGAGGGCATACAGGGAACTTATTCCTACGATCACTACAATCCGTGATCAACAAATCATATGCACCGCTTTTGGGAAGAGCACTTAAAAAACCGGTTACCACCTTGCTTATTGCTCTGGTAATATTCGGAAGCTCGTTAAGTCTGTTTCCCGTAATAGGATTTAGTCTATTTCCTCAGTCAGAGAAGCCCCAGTTCTTGGTAAACATCATTACTCCTTTGCAAACCAAAATGGACGAGACGGATCGGGTAACGCAGGACGTTGAAAAGGCCTTGGCAGAGATCAAAGAAGTAAAGTATTATGCCAGCAATACGGGCCAGGGAAATCCAAGGATCTATTACAATGAGATCCCTGAAAACGAAAGGACCGACTTCGCTCAAATATTCGTCCAACTCGAACCGGGGACCGGTGTAGTTGAGAAACAAGAAATAACCGAATCACTGCGACAGAAATTTGCCAGTTATCCTGGTGCCAGAGTGGAAGTACGAAATTTCGAACAAGGTCCTCCCATTACAGCACCTGTTGAAGTTCGTCTCCTGGGAGAAAATCTCGACACCCTTCGCGTATTAGCGAAAAGAGTTGAAAACATGTTAAAAGCCAATCCCGGAGCGATTTACGTCGACAATCCGGTGGGCAACCTGAACACGGAAATAAAGGTTGATATCGATAAAGACAAAGCAAGGTCGCTGGCTTTGAATATTGCTGATATCGATCGTACCGTTCGACTCTCGGTAGCCGGATTGACGCTGGGTGAATTTGCCGATGAGCTGGGTGATAAGCGGGATATCGTTATCACCACACCAAAAAATGAAAGAGCCTCTATGGAAAATTTCCGGAATCTCTACGTGAACAATATTCTTGGAGCCGCCATCCCCCTCAATCAGGTGGCTAATTTGGAGTTGGTAAGTTCTCCCCTTCGCATTGATCACTACAATAAGGTTAGAAGCGTAGCGGTAACTTCCTTTGTGCAAAAAGGAGTACTAAACGATCGCCTCATAACCGAAGTGATTCAGGAGATGGATGCCATGGAGTTTCCCGAAGGATACAGTTACGAAATGGGTGGTGAATTTGAATCGGGACAAGAAGCGTTTGGAGGTTTTCAAACCGTGGTCATAGTGACTGTCTTCTTGTTTATTGCGGTTTTGGTGCTCCTATTCAAGACCTTCAAGAGCACGATTATCGTGTTATCGGTGATTCCTTTGGGAATGGTTGGAGCATTAATTGCCCTATGGATTACAGGGAATTCTCTATCGTTTGTGGCTATCGTAGGTTTGATTGCCTTAGCTGGAATTGAGGTGAAAAACTCGATACTATTGGTTGACTTTACCAACCAGTTACGAGAACAAGGAAAAGGATTGGATGAAGCGATCAGTGAGGCTGGAGAATTGCGTTTTCTCCCAATAGTATTGACTTCCCTGACGGCGATTGGAGGATTGATTCCTATTGCCATTTCAACCAATCCCCTCATTTCTCCTTTGGCAATTGTGTTGATCGGGGGACTTATCAGCTCTACTCTACTCTCGCGGATTGTAACGCCTGTGGTTTATAAGCTGATTCCGCCGAAAATAGAAGTGAAACGGTGAGTGAATAATTGAGGAGTAAAATCTCAGGTTTTTAACCCGCCTTTATTCCAAGGAAGGATAGAAATCAGCTCTTTTAAATAACAGTTATCGCTTAAGGCTGAATAAAGCAACCCGGAAAAAACAATGATTAGGAGAGCGATTGAAAAAGGAGAGTTGAGTATGTAATTGCCCAAGAGAAAAAGACCGATTAATAGTCCTAAGGCAAGCCTGAACTGCCTATCGATGGTCCAACCAGTCCTCTCCGATCGCTTTCCTTCGATTAAATGGACCATTTGATTCTGCATGATTGACACATTCGAAAATCCTGCATTTTCAAGTTGGGTTCGAACGCGGTTAGCTCTATTGCCGCTAAAACAAACAAGGCTAATGTGCTTGTCGCGGAATGAATCGAAGTGAGAAATATCAAAGTTTCCCGAAGGAATGTTTATCGCTCCCGGATAGGAATACTCCAGAAACTCCTTAGCGGTCCGCACATCGATGATTACGGTGTCCATGGGGCCTTAAACTATCTCGGTAATCAGTTTACCAACGATATAAAGAGCCGGAATAAAGCTCGAGAACAAAACCATTTTAAGGTTTTCAGACTTTGAAATTTTCTTTGTGCTTGTGGTGGTGTTAGTAGTGTTTGGTTGCATAACTTGTAATTTTCTACAAGTTTATGGCGGTTCAGTCAGGCACAAAATAACATTTGTTAATTAATGACTTCAGGAAACCCTACTGCGAATTCGCGATAGTGATACTGTAGTAATGCCCAGATAGGAAGCAAGGTATTTCTGTGGTACTCGCTGAAGTAGTTCTGCAGATTCATCCAAGAGTAGTTTATAGCGTTGCTCGGGATTAAGAACCGTAAAAAACTCAACCCTTTTAATGGTCTCGGCGAAAGCTTCTTTGATGCCTTCATGAGCAAGTCTCAGGATCCTAATATTCTCTTTGGATATTTCTTGGAGTTTCTGAGTATTGACAGCTACGACTTTGCAGTCTTCCAAAGCCTGAAGATACTCCGTTGCAGGTTCACCATGCAGGAAACTTGCGCCGCAGGAAGTGAAGTCTTTCTCCTTTGCAAGTCTAATGGTCCTTTCTTCCCCTTCCGAAGTGAGCACATAGGTTCGGATTATTCCTTTTCTGATTAAAAATGCGTGTTCGCAGTAGATCCCTGCCTCTGAGATTATCTCGCCTTTCTCAAACGACTTCAGCGTCGAAAGGCCAAACAGGGTGACCAAATCAGGTAGAGTCAAAAAACTGAATCGCTTGAATGCCTCCACGAAGCCTTCTTTCATTACAAGCTAAATTTAATTAACGCGATACTAGGAAGATTTCAGCAAAAAAGAAACTTTCCATCTAGCACCGAAAGGTGATCGGCTCAGACAAATCATCGGATCAAATGATATTTAAAAGAACATAGAAGAACCGCTAAGTGGTCGTGAACAAAAAAGTGTGTCTTGCTCGACCAGACCGCCACAGGCGGTTACTTACGCTCCAGGTGGACGCTAGAAATGATTCTCTTTTTTCGTGGTGCACGGCTAAAGGCTTTCTTGATCGGAATTAAAGAAAGCAGATGCTTGTATCAGCTGGAAAATTTGTGGAGGCTCTAGCCGTTCCTCAGTATCTTCTCCATCTTTTTTCCTTTGGCTAACTCGTCAACCAGCTTATCCAAATAGCGAACTTGCTTCGTAAGTGGTGTCTCGATGTTCTCTACTCGATATCCACAAATTACACCTTTAATTAACTCGGCGTTTGGATGAATGGTGGCATCACTGAAGAATTCTTCAAAAGTCGATTTATTCTCGATCTTCTCATTCAGCTTTGTCTCGTTAAAGCCGGTTAGCCATTCAATTACTTCGAGTAACTCGGCCTTGGTACGGCCCTTCTTTTCAACTTTAGTCACATAGTGGGGATAAACACTGGCAAAAGTCAGCTTCGCGATGCGAGCATCGTGTTCAGGAGTAGTAGTCATTTCATTGCGTTGGTTAGGATATAAATATAACCGAGAAAAATTTTCCAAACGACTGCCTAGAACAATAGATTATCTGTGTCAAGTTTGAGAAGATCAAATTTGTTGGAAGACCATATTTTTTATATTCACGGTCTAACCAACGCCTTATGGAATGCAAGAACCCCTTAATGTCGTTTTCGGGATGTAATTTTTTCATCCGAATCGTACTCCTCACATTTCTGATTTCGTCTTGTGGTGATGAGAGTAAGGATCTGAACGGGCCTGGTCAAAATCTGGTTTAATCCGTGATCTTATAGCGGAGAAAATCGCTCACTCGAATGGAACAATTTACCTGATAAGGGTCACCAATCCATACCACTCCTCGGGATCGAGGTTTCCTTCGAATCGCACTCTTAGTTTCCATGTATATACTCCCGACTGGCAGTAGAAGGAATCATTGTTAAAATTTCCATTCCACCCTTCGGTGGGGTCATTTGTTTGAAAGACCTCTTGCCCTCCCCTGTTGAATATCCGGAGTTCAAATTCTTCTACATTTTCGGTAACGGGCTTGAATATATCGTTCAATCCATCACCATCAGGAGTAAATGCATTGGGTAAATAGACCTGTTCGAAGCAAAACTCTTCAGTGACAACAACTTCACTTTGTGTTGTCCCACAATCGTTCGTCAATTCAACGAAATACGATCCGGGAAAATCGACGATCAACACAGGGCCTTTTGTCCCATCGTCCCAGATAAGGTTAACATCATCGTCAGAATCGGCAACGATTCGAAACGGCTCATCGGCACATTTCACCAGTGATTCTTCCAAGATAATTCTAGGAAAGTTGAGTATTTGAACAAAAAAGGATTCTTGAGAACTACAACCTGTAGAGGCAGTAACTTCTACCGTGTAAAAGCCTCCTTCATTTACGGTAATAGTATTGGTTGTTTCACCGGTGGACCAACTAATTTCTTCTGAAGTATCAGCAGTCAGATCTCCCTCCTCACCCGGGCAAAGCGCTTCAACACCTGATACGCTAACTTCAGGAGGTGGAATCAAGGAGAGTGAAACGGTATCGGAAAATTCACACCCATTTTCGATTGCCGTAGCCCAATAGGTATCCTCTTGGCTTACTGAAATGGTGGTTCCCGTCGCACCCGTGCTCCAAGTTACTTGGGCATCGGTCAGTCCTGTCTCCAAGGTAGTTGACAGACCCTCACAAATCGAAATGTCTGCTCCCAGCTCAAAAGTCGGAAAGGGAAATACCTCTACTTCTAAAGTGAACTCGTCGCTACAATCTCCGAGGGTAAGTTCAAAATCATAAGACCCTTCTTGAGTGAATGTCCGGGTATCTGAATCATCTCCATCAAACCAAAGAATGTCGGTGGTCGCTTGATTCAACTCGAAGAGGTATGATTCTCCTTCGCAAAGATCTATCTGCAGTGGATCATTGTATTCTGGTGCTTCCAAAATTGCTACCTCCACTGTATCCGTCCCTGAGCAAGCACCGATTTGTATATCTACCCAATAGGTTCCAGACTGAGTTACCGTTAGTTGGTTCTGACTTGATCCATCCGACCATTCAACGGAGTCAAATACCCCGGTAATTTCCAATAGTACATCTTCATCGCCACACACATTAATGTCCGGACCTAAATCAATCGATGGATTTTGAGCAAAGTCGAGTTCTAGCTCATAAGATGTCGTGCAATCACCTATGGAAAGATCAAAGGAATAGGTACCGCTGATATTAAAAAATCGTTCCGTTGAATCATCTCCATCAAACCACTCTATAGTCGTTCCAGGCTGATTCAATTCGAATACATAAAACTCTCCTTCACAAAGTTGGATATTGAGCGGACCGGTATAATCGGGCGCTTCCACAAACTCAACGATCACGGTATCGGTATCAAAACAATCTCCGATGAATGCATCCGCCCAGTAAGTACCGGATTGAGTCACTTCCAGAGTGGGGTTGTCCGAGCCGTCAGACCATACTATCTCATCGTAAGTTGCTCCCGGGTTTAACTCGACATCCACGTTGCCACAAACAGAGATGTCTCCGCCCAAATCCAAGGTCGGGTTATTAACTATTACAGTTGTGGTTTGGGTTTGAAGTTCACCGCATAAGTCCTCATAAGTAAGGGTGAATTCTGTGTCGACGTCAACGGTGGCAATCGGAGCGTTTGAATTTGGATCGTCCAAAAATTCCGCAGGTTCCCATGAAAAAGTGCCCACCGTTGCAGCTGGAGCTTCGAGCTGCACGGGATCGCCGAAACAGGTTTCAAATGTCTCAGGCAACCCAAGGATATAAGAATCCAAACAAACACTCTGGATATTGAACTCTCCGCCAGTCGCTCCGGTAAATCCCCAAAATACATTCGGAGAATCGGTGAACACTTGTCCTAACAAATCGATGACCAATGAAATACGCGGAGTACAATTAACGGAAACAGTAAACGAATTGGCCGAAGGATCCCAGTCGATTTGAATGATGTAATCTTGACCATCTTCGACATTGGTAGAAGTGGAAGATATCGTGACAGGACCAGCCAAATTGTTCGGGTTCCCGTGGTTTACATTTCCATCGCGAAGGATGGCCATATGGTCAAAGGCAGGATCGAAATTATCGAAGTTTTGCCAAGTATCGAACTCCACTCCGAAAGAAGGAGAAAAGCCTGAAAAACCAATTCCTCCGCCAGGTTCACCAAGAATAGAATTACTCACTTGTTGCATGACGAAGACCATACCGTCAGCTCCTGCGTCATTATCTCCGAAATTCGCCGTGTATTGCAAGGTGAAGGGATCGTTCAAATCAATGGCTTGGTTGTACCAAATCGCACCATTTTGAAATAGCCCCAGAGGCGTTAGAATGTAACAGTCGTCCCCTGCTTCAAAACTATCGCCAACGATATTATAACCTTGAGCATTTGATTGAACTGCTCCAATTATAAAACCTAGTACCGCTAGCCAACGACGCACAATCTTATTCTTTCTAACAAAATTACAGCTTGGTAAATGATTTCCCGATCACAAGTTTTTATATGAAATAGAAAATGTCATACTCGATGCACCTCTTGAATAAGGAGAAGGCGCACCGAGTTTGACATTTGGACGAGGTTAATCCTTAACCAGTCTAATATTCTCTATACCTCCTTCAAACCGGAGTTGAGCCACATAAACACCGGATGGAAGTTTATCTGCATCAATCTCTACGAGGTTTGACGATGGGTTCGCACTCCATACCAACTTACCTACTGCATCAAAAATGTGAACGGACTGAATGGACTCTGAAGCTGTTTTAACCGTCCATGAATCCACTGTCGGATTAGGAAATACTTCTAATCCTTCAACCTGAAAATCATCAACATTCAAAGGATCAGTTGAGAAATAGACATTGTCAATGTAAATGGTTCCATTACCGTCAAATTTCCATTGGAATATTTCGTCAAGCTGAAAGTTGAATCCACCTGTGGGGTAATCCAAGAAATGTTGGAGAGGAATAACCACACTCACCCATTCTCCCTGGACCAATGTCTCGTCTCCTCCGGTTAATGCAATTGAATATCGCGGTTCTTCAGGTGCTCCACCCGGAATTCCGGCACCCTGATCAATAATGTAAAAGTTAAATGACGTAGAAGTCGTTGCCCAATAGTTGAAATGAACATTCACGAATTCGGAAACATCTTCCGCATCCCACTCAGCTCCATAAAAGGATAAATCCTCAATTTTGATCGTATTATTTCCATCGTTTTCAATATCCACTTCACTGATTGTACCACCTCCTTGAAATGCATTCAAGTTGAAGTTGGTCACTGTATTTGTTTGGTACGTCTCGCTGTATGCTGAAATAACCAGGCTCTCATCAATGGTGGGGTCAGGAGCCGAGACCATGGGCTCAGGTGCAGGAGGATCGCCCTCGCCAAAAACCACATTGTCAAAATAGATGACGTGTCCGCCCTCTCTGGGACCATAGCTTGGGAAAACGATGATAGCCACAGAGCAACAA
>CAZWQX010000085.1:0-16753 GCA_964635965.1 uncultured Cryomorphaceae bacterium | reverse complement strand
ATTAACCGGATGGCTTTGTCCCTTAATTCCTGTTCTTCCCGCCAAAAATTTCGCAGGATGTCTTTCACCTCCAACCAATCCTGCCGGTCGAAGAATAATCGGCTCGTAATTGACTCCTTTAAGCCAGCTCAATTCTGCCTCCCGTAAAATCTTGCCCGACAGCGTGTTCGGTAAGGGAGCATCGTCTTCTGTCACAACTGAAGAATTATCGCCAAAGACTCCTGTAGAAGACACAAAAATGGCTCTCTTGATAGGTGACTTTTCCAGTGAGGAAATTACCTCCCCCACCATTTTACGATAATTGTCCGAGGCCTCGGGGTTTCTAGAATTAGGGGGGATATTAAACACAAGGAAATCCGCATCCAGAACTCTTTCCAGAGAGGTGCCTTTTGATGTTGGCTCAAAAGAAAGTGGAAACACCTCAAAGGGAAAGGAGCCACCGGAAATAGAACGCTTGGTCCCGATTACATCGAACTCTTCACGAGCTGAATTAGCCAATTGCATTCCATACCATCCTAAGCCGACAATGCAGATCCTTTGTTTCATATCTGAATTAATAAGTTCCCATCCTTTATGCGAATCTTATCTGTCTTGAGGAAGTGACACAATAGCTCATGCTCCATTATCTCGGATGGAGGCCCAAAGGCAAATCTTCCCATACCGTCGAGTAAGAGAACCATGTCTGCCATTTTAAAAGCCAGAGGTAATTGATGAGTTGTGAGAACAATGGTTTTGCCGTTAGCCCCTTGTTGTTTTAGGAGAGTCAAGAACTCCAATGCTGCAGGCAAATCCAAATGAGATGTTGGCTCATCCAAAAATAGGATTTCAGAATCTTGAGCGAGCAGTTTGGCTAACATGGCCTTTCTGAATTCACCATCGCTGAGGGAAATGATATTCTGATCAAGTAAGTCTTGAATACCCGTTGCTTGTGCTGCTTCTTCTACCCTGCTTTTATCCTTGGCTGAAAGCCTTCCCAAAAAACCCGTGTAATGGCTTCTGCCTAAAGAAATTAAATCCCGAACTGAAAACCCTTCTACACGAGCAAATTCGCTATATAGTGAAGCAGAAATCATCGCTTTTTCCCTGATCGATAATTCCTTCACTTCACGGCCGTCCCACTGAACACTTCCTTTAACTGGATCTTGGATACCATTTAGAACCCGCATTAAGCTGGATTTCCCAGACCCGTTTGAACCGATTATCGCAGTCATCGAACCACTCTCCAACGCTAAATCAAGACCCTCGATTAATAGCCTACTACCGTATGATATCGATATTTCACTCGCCCTTATCATGACAATATTTTGGTCTTTCTTCCTTTCAAAATAAGATAAACGATAACAGGAGCACCCATAAAGGCGCATACCGTATTCAACGGTAAGGCAATTTCGCTGAATGGCCACCTTGCGACTATATCACAAAATAAAGCCAATAAGTAGCCTATTAAGAGACTGCCCGGAAGGACGATACGAATATTTGCGGTTGAAAAAAGTATTCGCGCTAAGTGGGGTGCGGTTAAACCGATAAACGCCACAGGTCCACAAAATGCTGTTATGACTCCCACCATGACTCCGGTAGAAACTACCAGGGAAGTTTGAATCAACCTTAAATCGAATCCCATACTTTTTGCATGCAACTCTCCCGGCAAAAGATTATTCATTGGCTTTATCAATAAGGGTGATAGAATAATTACCAGTCCTACCGGAATCAGAAACAGCGGAATTTGACCGAAGCTGAGATTGGAAAAACTTCCAAAACCCCAAAAAACAAAAACTTTGAGCGAAGTCTCATCTGCATAGGCCTGCAATACGCTTAGAACAGAAGAGCTAAAAAAGCTCAGCATGAGCCCAACAATCAATACCGAAGCCATATTGACAAATCTTCTGGAAACCGCCAGGATTATCAGCAATACCACCAGGGCACCCGAAGCGGCAGCTGATATAACTGCAAGCTGTGATGCAGCCAAAACTCCCCCTGATAACATTAAAAAACCAACAGCCAAGGAAGACCCTGAAGTGAGCCCCAGCACAGATGGACCCGCCAGAGGGTTTCGAAATAGCGTTTGCATGAATAAGCCGCCAAGTGATAAACCCGCACCACCAAAAAGTGCAGCCAAGGTTCTCGGTATTCGGGATTCGACGATTATTATTCTCTCGACATCGGTAGCATTACCAAAGAAAGAGTTCAAAGGAATATCTACCGAACCTATGAGCAAGGAGGCAGGAATCAAACAACACAATCCAAGAATGGCAAGAGCCCACTTGACCAAATTCGTCATAGGGCAAAGATAAGCCTAGTGAATAGGTTTGAAATAGTAGAATGTAGTATCCTCAGAAGTGCTAGGATGGAAAATTTGGTGAAGATCTTTCAAGATCAAGTGGGGTTCGAGAATGGCATCACCAAAATAGTCGGATTCCGCCGAGTTGCAGACAAAAATTTGGTCATTCTCATAAGCCTCCAAGTTCTCGTAAAGGGGGCTCATTTCAAGAATATCCTTCTTGGTGAACTCTTCAGGAGAAGACACTACTAATCCCCAAAAATCAATTTTTGAGATGTCTGAAAAGGCCTGTTCAAAATCAAGCTCAGCGCTGGCTTGGCCTTCAATGTGGTCAAAAGCATAAGTGGCTCCGGCGTCTTGAATAAACTTGGCAATGTAGCTATCTCGTCCTGGCGCGTACCAAAAATCACCGTATTTACTTCCCGTGAAAGCGGAAGGAAGAGTAGAATGCAACATGGCCTGATTGCGCGTTTCCATGTATGCGTTTTCAATTTCTGCAAAAATCTCCTCAGCACTGTCGATTTGATTTAGGATACAGCCAATCACTTTAATCCACTCTGCTCGCCCTAAAGGGTGTGACTCCATGTAATCCATTATCAACACAATGGGAATGTTTACCTCTTCATACCTTGAAAAGTCAGCCTCACCGTAGTGATATGCCAAGACGACATCAGGATCGATTTCTATCATTCGTTCAAAATTGATTCCATCTCCTGAAATCACTTCTTGAATTTGCCCGGTCGAGATACGGTCTTTGATCGATTCGTTCATCACTCTGCTGGTGTAAGTCATTCCTTTAACACGGGCTAATGCATCTAATCTGTCAAAAAATGCCCCGAAAGTGGTACTATTTAAAACGACCGATTTGACAGGAACTTGAATAGCTGAAGAATCTATACCGCTTATGAAGTGATAGGTATCGAGTATCGTTGTCGTATCCTGCGGATTCCTTACTTCAAGGTCATAACCGTTTTCAGTCCTGTAAAGCTTGAAGCCCGTAGCATATTTCACCTCAATTTCCGTTCGTTGATCACTTCGAGTCTCTGTAGATTCTTTTGGAGTAGAACAACTTAAGATCAGAAAAGGGATTACTATTAGGAGTCTTGTCATCCTTCTGTGATAGGTTGATTCCAAATTTTAATATCGTCTTCCTCGCTAATTCCGTCCAGAACTTCAACCTTAATTCCATCTGAGAGTCCCAGTCTCACCTCACGCCTCTCGAATTGCTGATCACCAACAGAAACCTCAACATAAGTAGCTGTATCATTCTCATATTGAACTAAGCCCTCATTGATAGCCAATACGTTATCACGTCGTGCCAAAACCACGTTCGCATTAGCGGAATAGCCAGCTCGAATAAACTGATTCTCTTTAAGGTCGACCGCGGCTTTAATCTCAAATTGAATGGCCCCATTTTCCTCGACACCCTTGGGAGCTATATATTCCAAACTAGCCGCGAATTCTTCATCTTCTATTGCTCCGATTGTTAGAATTAGATCCATTCCTTCTTTGATTTTACCTACTTCACTCTCGTCAACCTTTCCTTCGAAAATCAAGTCACTCATATCTGCAACAGTCGCAATAGTAGTTCCTTCATTGAAGTTATTCAGTTCGATGACGCTATTACCTATTTCAACGGGAACATCAAGTACCATACCCGTAATCGTGCTTCTCACAAGAGTATTAGCCGCTGCACTATTCTTTGAACTTACCCCTTCTTTGATGATTTGAAGATTATCCTTTGCGGCCTGGTATTCTGAATTGGCATTTTTCTTCGCTAGCTCAAAAGGTTGATAGTCAGCATAAGAAATCACACCATCATCGTACAATTTTTTATTCCTATCAAAGTCAATTTTGGCATTTTCCAGGGCGATTTGTGCTACCTCTAACCTGTTCTCGGCGTTGTTTAAGGTAACCATATCAGGAATGACCTTGATTCGGGCAATAACCGTCCCTGCCTCAACGGATTCCCCCGGTTCGACGTAAAGCTTATCGATTATTCCCGACACGACAGGTTTGATCTCAATTTCTTTTCGAGGCATTACAGATCCAGTGGCGACTGTCTTTCGAATTATATCAGTCATCTCAGCCTTTTCGGTATTGTAGGTAACCGGCTTCTCTTGCGACTTCTCATAGAGATAGAACATTGTCCACGCCAAGAGCGCAACGATGACAACAGTTAGGATGATGAAAATTGCTTTTTTCATGGTTATTCTATTCCGTTCTTAATGCTTCAATAGGTTTAATACGTGCCGCTCGATACGCAGGAAGCAAACCCGCCATGGAGCCAGATATAATTAACACGGTAAGTGCAGTAAATACAATCCCAAAATCCACCCCCGGGTTTTGAAAAGCTCCATCTTGGCCTTCCATAAAACTCGCTACCAATTCCAGCAGCCATACTCCGAGTATCACCCCAACAAACCCAGCCATCGCTGATAAAAAGAGGGACTCCAATAATACTTGTGATATTATACTAAAGGGAGTAGCTCCAAGGGCTTTTCGAACGCCAATTTCATTGGTTCTTTCCTTTACAATTACAAGCATAATGTTGCTTACTCCGATAATTCCCGCTATCAGAGTAAGAACCCCGACAAACCAGGATAATCCCTTAATTCCGCCGAAAATACCCTTCATTTGATTGAATTCCTCTTCCAAATTGAAGTGGCCAAAGGCTCTGTTATCTTCGGGATGAACTTTGTGACGGACTTTGAGTTTTTCAATGATTTTTGCCTCCATCACTGATACGGGAATATCTTCATCACTGGTGATGCTCATCCATCCCACAATATCTCCGTAATTGAAAGCCTTTTGGAAAGTTGTGAATGGGATGAAAATGCTCTTTGTATCCTCTTCAGCCCGCTCTCCCGAAAAAGTTGATTTATATACACCTATTACCTGGAAGTTGACCCCGCTAATCTTTATATAAGTACCTATTGGCTCGACCCCTTTTGCATATAGTTCTTTGTACACACGCTCTCCAATTACACAAACTTTGCGAAGCTGATCGAGATCAGCCCAATTAATAAACCTGCCTTTTACAATTGGTTTAGGTTCGACCAGTATGTAATCAGGAGTGTCTCCAAATACTGAAAAAGATCCTGTGCGAATGCCACGGGTAACGTTATTTTCTCCTCGATAACCACCGAGCTGATTTCTGGGTGACAAAATATCTATTTCGGGAACATTTGCCTTCAGATACTCAACATCTCCGCTTCTCAGATTAAACCGTCTTCCTTGTTGGAAACCGGCATACGGCTTGGTCGTTGTCTGTGTCCAGATGAACATGCAGTTCGTTACTCTACTGAAGTTTCCGGTAACTCCGTTTTCGAGTCCCTTACCGGATCCCATCATCACGATGAGCATCATAATTCCCCACATTACACCGAATGCGGTGGCGATGGTTCGAAAAGGATTCTTTCCTAAAACCTGAATTACTTCCGCCCATTTATCTCGATCAAACATCTTACTCGTCTTTAAGGGCTATTACAGGCTTGATGGCAGCGGCTCGAAGTGACGGAAATAATCCCGCCAGAGCACCGGCAACTACCATGATTGCCAGTGTAAGTAAGGCAACATTGAAATCTACTTCAGGACGACGGAACATTTCCACTTCCCCAATCAAGTTTGATACTCCCTCAAGCGTTAATACACCCAGGAGAAGACCAATGTATCCGGCCAGCGCAGTGATAAAAACAGATTCTTGAAGAATTAGAAATACTACGGAAGCGGGACTTGCACCAATTGCCTTTCGTATTCCGATTTCCTTGGTTCTTTCCTTCACGACTATGCTCATAATGTTACTCACTCCAACGATACCTGCGATAATTGTGAAGATTCCGATAATCCAAACGAACATTTTAATGGCAGTGAGGATATCCGTTATTTCCTTGAATTCTTCATTGTTATTAGATACGCTCAGCGCACTTTCATCGTCGGGATGGATAGTGTGCTTTCGGCGAAGCATATCTTCGATCTCAGTGGACATTCTCATTGTTTCGGGTAAGGTGAGGCTACCCGTAGTTACCATGAACATCTGAATATCGTCGCCTGCCCCAAATACATTCTGGCCCGATGTTAATGGCACGTAGAGATAACGTTGCTCCCTCGCATTCCCCGTGTCCTCAAAAACGCCAATGACCTTAAAAGGAATCCCATAAACTTTTACGTATTTGCCCAGGGCATCCTCGCCTGGGAATAGGTCGTTTTCAATATCAATTCCGATTACCGCCACCTTCCGCTTTTCATCTAGGTCAGCAGGATTCAAGAATCTCCCTTTTTTGACGATTGTGTTCTCTAAAAACTGGTGATCCGGATTAACCGCACGTAGAGGATAGGTGCTAAACTCATCACCATAAGCGACTTCAGCATTCCAAATCATGTATCTGGCAGTGGCATATTCAACACCGTCTATAAGATCTCGTACATTCTCAAAATCTTCAGTTTTGAATTGAATTTGTCTCCCTGGTTTTAGTCCCTTATAAGCCAGAGAAGTCTTTCCTGAGTACACCCAGATGCTATTAATGGCATCGTCGGAAAAGGCGTGCATCACACCGTTTTGCAAGCCTGTGCTTGCACCTAGGAGAATGACGAGCATAAAGACTCCCCACATAACGGAGAATGCCGTCAGGAAGGTTCTTAGTTTGTTTTTCCCGATAGTGGAAAATATTTCTTGCCACTTATCGAGGTCAAACATCGGCTAACAAATTATGACTTTCAATCACCCCATCTCTAAGTTTAATAAGGCGATCAGTCTTATCCGCAATATCGTTTTCATGCGTAACGATGACTACTGTCATACCCTCCTTATTCACATCGCGAAGGAGTTCCATTACAGAATAAGATGTAGTACTATCTAGTGCCCCCGTCGGTTCATCTGCCAAGATTACTTTTGGCTGAGTTATAAGAGATCTTGCAATCGCAACACGTTGTTTTTGACCTCCACTCAGTTCTGACGGCATGTGATCGGCCCAATCCAGAAGTCCTACTTTATCCAGGTATTTTCTGGCTAAATCATTGCGTTTTCTCCTGCTAACCTTTTGATAGTAAAGAGGCAGTGCAACATTCTCGGCGGCATTCTTGAATGAGATCAAATTGAAAGACTGAAAAATAAATCCAATCATTTCACTTCGATATTTCGCTGCTTTGGTTTCTGATAAATTGTGAATCAACTTTCCATCAAGGTGGTATTCACCTGAGTCATATGAATCGAGAATCCCAACAATGTTGAGCAGTGTTGATTTGCCGGAGCCTGAGGATCCCATGACAGAAACCAATTCTCCTTGTTTGATATTGAGATTGATTCCTTTTAACACAGGTAAGGGACGCGTCCCGATGTAGTAGCTCTTGTTTACGTCTTTTAGGGTGATCATGATTTAGCAGAACGAAACTATGAAGGAAGACTTGCTCGGGCTATAAAAATTACGCAAGCGGTTGACTCGCTAAATGTACGGAACAAAAAAAGCGCCCGATTGGCAAAACATGCCATCGAGCGCTCTTAAATGTGAATTCAACAAACTTTAACAGATGCCTATTCGGGGCAGCCAGGGAAAAGCGTGATCGGTGCAGTAAAAGGTGGAGCCTGAATCGGGCTCTTCGTAATGTAAACCTGAATTTCATCAAGAATATCTCCATCAGACAATCCAAAAAATTGTTCAGGAATCATGGTCGTTGAAAAGATTCCATCCCCATCAAATTCCATTACGCCGATACTTTCATCTTGTAATACTTGGAAAGAACCTCCATTCACCTTATAGCGGAACCAGATCAAAGCTTCACCCGGAGACAAATTTTGAAGTGTAGGAATTTCCTCCTTGTTGTTATCATAAGTAATTACGAAGTATTGATCTTGGAAAAAAGTTCCGGGAAACGGACAGATTTTCTCAAAGCATCCCACAGGTTCGGGCAAAATTCCAAAATCCGCTGTCTTTTGTTCTTGACCTTCACCTATATCGCTACCATCAATTTGTTTAACCAAGAAATTGAAGTCCTCTAAGTAGAGTTCAGCAGCCGGAAGCCCATAAAAATTGGCAATGGACGTTCCCAAGAAATCGAAATACCAGAGGTTCTCGTTATTCTCATCTTGCTTTAAAACCATATTTGGATTAGAAGCTGACCATTCTCCATTGGATACATTTACGTCCTCTCCATTTATTTGTGCATTCTGAGGTCGTGAATATCCATCTCTGAACCACATCCATAAGTAAGGTGGGTTGGTCTCGGGATCGAGATCATCAAAAGTATTTACATCGCAGTTTCCACATCCCTCAAACCAGCTCGAAATTGTTTCAGGCGAGAGGTCTATGTACAATCTCGCCGGACCAGTAACATCTGTAGGAGTAGGATCCAAATAAAATATCTCCTGGGCCTTCAGCGTCATGCTTGAGCATAACAACAAAAAACACGCTATAGTTAATTTAAATTTCATCTTACTTCAATTAAGGTTTCCTGTTAAAAACGAATCTGTATCCCAAGACAGCCTTCTCCTCACCATCGACAAAACAAGACTTCTCTACGTTCAAAATGAGTTGATTATCAGATATTCTAGTTGGTCCGCCGAGAGGAGCGTCAAATATTTCACCGTTAGAGGTAAAAATGATCTTCGTAGGAGCAGACAAATCATTAAAGTTCCATTCTCCGGAAGGTGGGAAAAAATTCAAACCATCACCTTGAATGGATTCAAACGTTCCATTTGCATCAAACGACATTTGCAGAAGATCAGTACCCGAAACGTAAAACTCAGAAATCTCACGTTGCGGTTTTGAAGGGTTTCCTTCGTCTACCAAGTATACTTCACTAATCACCCAATCCGTCGCTGTCAAACCTTCCGTTTTATCAAAAGGTTCTCCTATCTCTGCTTCATCTTCTTTGCATCCTTGAGAAACAAACATGATGAGCATCAGTAGATAAACTAAATTTAACTTGTTCTTCATAATCGTAAAATTAACATCCTCCCGAAATATTTAACGGAAAGAGATCCGTTCCCTCCGTGGAGGGAAATTGTAAAATCATACCGTTGCAATCATACGGTACTCCGCGCACAATTACTTCTTCACCTTGAGAACCAATTCTTTTTAGGTCATGCAGTCGTTGACCGTTTACAGGGAACTCAAGTCTTCTCTCTAATCTCGCCGCCTCGATAATATCTGCAGCGCTTGCTGAACCGGGTAAATTCCCGAGGTTACCTCCATTGGCCCGTTCGCGAATATCATTGATATCGTCAATTGCCTGCACCAAGTTAACACCCAATTCGGCGGCTGATTCCGCTCTAATCAATTTCATTTGAGTGATACTCAAGATAGGGATGTTGTAATCATTCGTGGGACGATCGTCCGTAGGCGCAAACATCGTGGTAATGTAAAACTGAGATTCTTCTTGACTTACATTGGCATACTGGGAAGCCCTTGGAGTTAATGGACCCAATGCATTGTTCGCCTGAAAAAACTCTTCCTGAAAATTACATGTGGTCACTTCATCCGGGCCTGAATAATAGTTTCCTGAAAAGCCCCCGCTGCGCCCGTCAACATTTCCATCGTCACGGATTGCAGAAAAAATGTAAAAGATAGCTTCAGGATTTACTGCTGGCCATGTATAGCGATTCACATTATCAGGATCAAACGCGAAAGGCCCGGAAGTGATAACTTGATTAGCTAAGTCATATGCTAAATCATACTGGTGCATTTGAAAACGCACCTCTGCTTCTAAGGCAATTGCACTCCATCGATCTGCATATGCTTCGCCTCCTGCAGTGTTCATATCAGGAAGATTCTCTTTGGCAAATGCTATATCTGCAAGAATCTGACTGTAAACTTCTCCAACAGTAGACCTTGGGGCATTTACGATTTCAGGGGTTAATCTAATAGCAACCCCTCCATGTGAGTTATTAGGAGTCCAATCGTACGGATGCGCCCAACCTCTTACCGCGTCGAAATGGCAAAGGGCACGAATAAACCTTGCTTCTCCAGCCATTCTGCTTGCCATAGGCTCGGGAACGGAAACTCTATCCAAGTTATCTAAGACCGTATTAGATCGTAGCACTGCGATATATAAATCTCTAAAGCGTTCGCCAACATTTCCGTTGAAAATACTGGTATTGCGGAGCCACACCGAGGTGTAATTATCCTGTTGAACGGGTCTTTCGAGATTATCCCCTAGTAGATTGAATAAATTCTGCAAATTCCCATTATAGGTGTTCGCCAGTACATCGTAGGCAGAAACCAACACTTCCTGTACTTCCGCTGGTGTCTGCACCGCCTCAGAAGGAAGAATGTTTCCACTACCGGGGTCGGTTGGTGGTTTTTGCTCCAGTAAATCCTCACATGAAAAAAGGAATAGACCCGATAGAAGGACGACTAAACCGTAACGTCTAAATTTTAGTGTCTTTTTCATGGTAATTAGAATAATAAGTTAAGTGCTAGGTTAAAGCTCATTTCCTGAGGAGGAGTCAAATACGTGATATTCGGACTCATATTCCTATCAGTGGCGTCTTCGAAATCTCTTGCAATCTCAGGATCCAAACCATCGAAGTTGGTAAATGTCAAGAAGTTTGAAGCGCTAGCGGTGATTGAAGCTCCTTTAAACTTAGCCGTGCCCACGTTGAAGGCAGGTAGGTTATATGTAACACTCAGACGCCTGATTCGGAGGTAATCTCCATCGTCCAACCACTGAGTTGTGTTATTGTTAAATGCATCATCCAGACCATAATTCTCCACTTGACGAGAAAGTTGGGCAAATTCGGCCTGATCACCGGATTGTCTCCAACGATCAAATACTTCCGTCCTCATGTTCCAGTCAGTTACGACACCATTTTGACGTTTTGAAGAAGAATCGTAGATATCACTTCCAACGCTGAAAATCATTACCAATCCAATACTCCATCGACCAATATCAAAAGTGTTGGTAATACCACCAACAGCTAGAGGTAACACACGCCCTACGGCTTTTCTATTAGATGGATCCCATGTATTTGTCGGATTTCCATTGATATCCAAGTAAACGTTTCTTCCTGTAACCGGGTCAACGCCTGCAAATTCAACCAAAAAGTTTGTTCCTACAGGCTCTCCAACAACCACCCTCGTATCGTTCGTACCACCGCTGATCGCGTCTTCGCTATAACTACCAATACTCACAATTTCATTGTAGTTATAAGCAATGTTGAAATCAGTTCTCCATGTGAAGTTTTCTCGATCCATGTTAACACTGCTTAACTGAAATTCAACCCCATAATTAAGAATCTCACCTACATTATCCCAAAACTCGGTAAATCCGGTACTGGGCTGAGGGGTAATTCGAAGTAGAACATCAGTAGTTCTCTTGTTATAAAACGATAGTGTCGTTGTGATGCGATCTTCGAAGAATCCGGTTTCCAAGGCGATGTCGAATACATTCGAAGTTTCCCATTGAAGATCAGGATTCGGAGCTACACTTAAGAATCTGAAATCCTCGTTATTGTAACCTAATTGTCTGGTTTCGTACAAGCCGTATTGGCGGTAATTTGGAATAGCGGCATTACCCGTGATTCCCCAACCTGCTCTCAACTTCATAAATGAAATGGTCTCATTTCCTTTTAAGAAGTTCTCTTCTGACATTACCCAGCCAACACTAGCACTTGGAAAGAATCCCCATCTATTATTTTCACCAAATCGAGAAGATCCATCCGCACGAAATGTTGCTTGTGCAAAGTACTTGTTATCTCTGGCATAGTTGATTCGTCCAAAGGCGGAAATAAAGTTGAAGACCTGAGTATCATTGTTTCCATCTGTTTGAACTCCCGGAACGGTAACCGTGCTGTCTCCAATTTCAACTTGTTGGAACTGCTGATTCAATAAATCATCATTGTCATAAAACGGTCCATCCACGGATTCATCCTCACGAAATAGTCTCGGTTTTGATAAGGTCCGTGATTCTTGGTATTCAAAACCTGCCATATAAGTTAAGGTATTCTTATCATCCAAATCGTGGATGTAAGAAACCGTACCATTTGTATTCCAGTTATTAGTAAATACTGACCAACGTTCAGCAAGATTGAACAAACCGGATGTTCTTTCGCCGTTTCTTAATAGAGCATCCGTGAATTTGTCGTCTTTCAAGTCTAAGTAGTCATAACCAACATATGCTTTCACAAACATGTTTTTGATCGGCCGATACTCGAGAGAGAAGTTATTGATCGAACGCCATTCAGTGGTTCTCCATTCAGTCAATTCTCTTTGGCGAACAGGATTCGATCCATCATCCCAATAGTCTCCAGGTAAATGGAGAATATTTCCTTGACCATCAAAAATGGTATCGGGGTGAAATATGGGATAAATTGGAAGGGCTGTTGACATAGCAGCTCCAAGACCACCACTCCATGCTGCATCTACTCTATTATTTATACCCTGGCTCACCGAAACACTTGCAGATAAATCCAGTTTATCATTGACTTGGTATGTAGCGTTGGTTCTGAAAGAGGAGCGCACGTATGAGTTTCCTTCCAGATAAGACCCATTATCGTCATAACCAATTGAGCTGAACAACTTCAATTTCCTCGTACCAAAATTCGCCGAGAAATTATACGCTTGTTTAAAACCAACCCCGATAGTCTCATCTACCCAATCAGTATCGGTTTGACGTGCTCTTTCCCATGAAATGTTTCCCGGAAGCGGAGCCAAACCCACATTACCATCATTCTCCCAAGCCTCTTGATAAAGTTGAAGCCATTCAGAAGAGTTCAACATGTTTGGACGCGCCGTTGGGAGAGAAACACCGTGTCGAGTACTTAAATTGAAGTCCCAGCCTGTTCCCGAACCGGATTTGGTCGTAATTAATATTACTCCATTTGCACCACGGGAACCGTAAATACCTGTAGCTGCAGCATCCTTCAAGATCTCAACACTCTCAATATCGTTGGGGTTAATTGTAGCTAATGGATTATTGTTCATTGCTCCTCTATTCCCGTTCAAGAAGTAATCCTGTGTAATGGGAATACCATCAACCACATAAAGTGGGTCACCTGCGGCTGAGATGGAAGCAATACCACGGACACGCACTACGGAGGCCGAACCAGCTAGTCCACTCCCCTGTGTTACTTGAACCCCCGCAGCTTTTCCTTGAAGACCTGCCTCAAAACTTGGAGTCGGTATATCGGTAAGTTCTTTGGTTCCCACCTTCTCGATGGAACCTGTCACTTCTCGTTTTCTTTGAACTCCATATCCGACTACCACAAACTCTTCCAGTGTTTCAGAGTCCAGGGACATGTTGCGATTAACGGATACCGATCCCGATGGTGGGACATTCACAACTTCGCGTTGCTCTTGGTAACCAATAAAAGAAAAGATGAGCGTTTGCTCTCCTACAGGTGCGTCGGTGATTTCATATTTTCCGTCGAGATCGGTGGCATCACCTTTCGTGGTGCCTTCGATTCTCACGGTAACTCCAGGCATAGTCAATCCATTTTCGTCGTAAACCGTTCCAACGATTGACTGCGCATTAAGACCAGCGGATGAAATCAAGAGCAAGGAAAGCGCCCATAAAAATTGGGTAAAAAGCTTCTTCATGCTTGAGCGATTTTTAGAATGTGTTAAAAGTATAAAAAAATCATTGTGTCAATTGTACACAACTGAGTAACCTGACAAAAATCATCTTTTAGTTAACCATCACTTTTGCGGTGGCAACGCCCGTTTCAGAGCGCAGGTTGATAAAGTATAGTCCAGCGGGAACCTTAGCACCCGAATCGTCGCGACCGTTCCATCTCTGCATGTGATTTCCCGCTGCGAATTTTCCTGAAGCTAAGTTTCTAATTACTCTTCCTTGAAGATCCATCACAAGAATTTCTATTTGTGACGACTTCTCCAAATCAAAGGAGAGCTGAGTAAAATCGGTAAATGGGTTGGGATACGGCGCATCAAGCGCTCCTCCGGCAAAATCTGTATCGTATACACCGACTGTGATGTCAGGAGTTTCTAACTCAACAGTAGTGTATACTCTGTACTCACCCGGTTCGAGGAGAAAAGGATTACTCAAATTCTCTTCGATTATAGAACCTCCCGTAAAGTAGTCATACCATGTACCTGTCTGAGTGAATCCCGGAACCATACTGATTGGATTCACATCAAAATTGGCAATAATCACTACGTCCATTTGAGGGTGCTGGATAATGAGCCTCTTGCCCAAACCTCCTACATCCCAAGTGTAATTGTCCGATCTAAATGCCTCATTTTCAGTTTTGAGCTTGATTAATGCCGCTGTAACTTTATATAACCTTTCACGAGCAGGTACGTCTTGGTATTCCCAAAGAATGGGTTTAGGATTGGTTCTACAACCTTCTTGAATCGATCCATCTTCGCAATAATTGATACTGAAATCATAACCTAATTCACCAAATTGCCACAACATTTTGGGGCCGCGATGTGGATACAAGAAGGCAGCAACAGCCTCTTGTCTTGATAAGGCAGTCTCTAGGTCAGTTACATCATAACCACCACTGCTATTACCAAATTGAAGATTCTTGTACATCAATCTTTCTTCATCATGACTCTCAGCGTAACTGATCAGGTTGGGATTGCTCCATCCTCTTACCTGATAGTCTGCCCAGTTTAGGTTTGCATTCGACGGATACCCCATTGAATTCTGATTGTATTGCTCTGTCATTTTACCCCAAAGCATGAATCCTTCATTCGCCAAAACTGTTTCTTCGGGATTGTCGCCCAAGTGCTCAAGAATTAAATAAACCCCGTCGTCATAGGCATAAATTTCATCTCTAATACGAGTCCAGTTATCGACTCTCGATTGATCGTATTGATTCCAAGCTCCTACGTTACCTAGGGTATTGTTTTGTGTGAACCCTTTACTGAGATCGAATCTGAATCCATCCATTTTGTACTCTTCGACCCAGTATCGCAAATTTCTCTCTACGAATTTTTGTACGTCTTCTGAATCGTGATTGTAATCATAGCCTACATTGAAGTCGTGCTTTGGTATTACATTGAACCAAGGATTTTCCGCTGTCACAGGGCCAGCTGCTCCGTTTTCAGAATACATTCTTACCTGAGGATTTTGGCCAAATGAATGGTTAAATACGGCATCGAGAATTACTGCCATACCTCTTTGGTGGCATTCATCGATGAATTCTTTAAGCTTTTCTTCAGTACCGTAATACTTATCGGGAGCAAAGTAGAACATCGGGTTATAACCCCATGAAATGTTTCCTTCAAACTCCATAATCGGCATGAACTGGATAGCATTAACCCCTAGTCTTTCAAAGTACGGAAGAGTGTCAATCAAAGACTCATAAGAGTGATCTTCCAAGAAGTCTCTTACCAAAAGTTCATAGATCACTAATTGATCCTGGGGCGGACGTTGGAAGTTTTCTACTTGCCAATCGTATGGCTCTTGAGCTGTTTGAAATACACCAACAATCTCTGTTGTCAGCCCGTCAGGATAATCAATTAATCCAGGATAAGTCTCTTCGGGAATGAATGGGTCATTCCAGGGATCCAAGATTTTCTCACAGTAGATATCCGCAATTCTTAAATCCTCTTCATCAATGCTATACTGAAAACGGTATTCTTGACCTGCAACCAGATTGTCAATCTGCAACCAGTAACGATCTCCTTCAGGAGTAACGTTCATAAAATAGTCAGTATCAAACTGCCAATCATTGAAATCACCCAGAACGTAAACAAAGTCTTTGAACGGAGCATTGAGCTGCAATACAACCGTGTTGTCATCCAGATAATTAATACCGTCTTCAACCCCCGGAGGAGATGGTAGTACCTGCGGATCGCTTTGAATAATTATGTAAGTGGAATCCGTAACGGTTGCTTCTCCATTATCAGCCTCCATCCACAGCCAATATTGTCCTACAGCTAATGATGTAAGATCAACTGAAGCAGAAACCGATTGAACACCACTCCCTGAGCTTACTTCATTGTCATCGAGATATAGGGTAATATCCGAAGCCTGATTCGCCTCGCCTGAAAACGCGTAATCGGAAACAGGATCGAAAATTATTTCAGGTGCTGTAGGTGCTGTTATCGTAGCAGCGAATTGTCCCTCGGGGAAAACGGGTACATAAATATCAGAACCGTCAGTATCACGACCTACTACTGTTCCATTTCCATTTCGAAAAACGAATGAAAGATGAGTCACGTTTTCATCCCCGGTTAGTCCGTAAAAATCAATAATGTTGTATGTAATCTGATGCGTGTTAGGACCGACAACCGTCATCAATACATCAGGGTCATTCGTACCCCACTCTCCTTGTACATTTTGCCATTCAGAGAGAGCACCGTTAAAAATGACACCTGTATGAGCATAAACCGGTACGACTCCAGTCAAATCACCATTACCTTCAGTAGCATTAAAAGTAATGGTTACCTCATCATTAATGGTTGGGAAAGGCGGGTCAACTGTCACTACCTGAGCTGTTACCGTCAATCCGACAACTGCCAAAAACATCGCGTAAATCCACTTCTTCATTTTCTGTTTGGTTTAAAA
>CAZWQX010000084.1:0-17397 GCA_964635965.1 uncultured Cryomorphaceae bacterium | reverse complement strand
TCTGGTCAACCCTTCAGTGTCATGGCAAAATTACAATACTGCTAGAATTGATTTTGAGCCAGGTGAACGGATCTTGCAAGATGTTTTTGATATTGAAGAGTTTTCAATAGAATCAATTGACCTACCAGCTATCGAATCTTGTGGAATTGTTTGCCAGGGAGAACTAATCCTTCCTGATAATTCCTCTTGCACAAATCAAGCCGTTATCTACTCATTTGATCTACAAAATGAGGCGGGAGCGATCGTTTCCTATTCTTGGGAATTTGGCAACGGGACTACCTCAGAAGACGATCAGCCCGTTTTGACCTATGATAATCCCGGAGATTTCGATTTTCAATTGACCGTTGTCACGGAAAGTGGCTGTACCTATCAAAGCACAGGTACTACGACCATAATTAATTCTCCGCCACCTCCAGATGTTGAAACCGATATTGAACTTTGTGAGGGTGATGTCTTTATTCTCGACGCTTCAGATTATCCCGATTGGGATATTACCGATGAGTTCGGGAATTCAACGGACGAATATGTGATCACGGAAACAGGAACTTACGGATTTGATTTTCAGTCTGATTGTGGCCAAGAAATTATTGAGATTTCCGTGACCTTTGTAGATTCTCCAACGCCACCCGATGTCGAAACCGAAATTGAGCTTTGTCTGGGAGAATCTTTCATCCTTTCTGCTTCCGATTATCCTACATGGAACATAACTGATGAGTTTGGCAATTCATCGGAAGAATTTGAAATTTTCGAATCAGGATTATACAGTTTTAATTTCGAATCAGATTGTGGACAGGAGAATATTGTGATCTCGGTTACGATAATAGATTCTCCAACATTACCTGTCATAGAAACAGAGGTACAGCTCTGTCAAGGCGAAACTTTCATTCTTTTAGTAGCTGATTTTCCCGAATGGACTATTACCGACGAATTTGGGAATTCATCGAATGAATTCGAGCTTTCCGAACCGGGAACGTATGAATTCAGTTTTGAATCTATTTGTGATCTGGAAACTGTCGAGATAACAGTGTCAGTAGTTGATTTTCAGCCAGAGCCGTTTCCGCAAATTTCAAACATTTGTGAGGGGCAGGACACGGTAACAATCGGTTTTTTCGATGAGAATTACTTTTTTGATTGGGAAGATGGCACAACGAATCCTACCATTGACGTGTTTGAAACGGGTATCTATGAGGTAGTCGTGACGGATTTTTCGGGGCAATGTTCCCTATCTTACAGCTTCCAGGTATTATCTAATCCACCCGATTCACCCCCCATCTTCGATTTTTCGGAAATTGAATTTTGCCTTGAAACGGAAAACACACTCTCATTTCCGAATGAATTTGGCCCTTATTCCTTAAGCAATGGCGAAGTGATTGAAAACACCTTTGAGATTACTGAAAGTGCAACGATTATTTTTTCTTTTTCGGATGATTGTTATACCTATAGCGATTCGATTACTGTAAACCTGGAATCTTGTTTATGCCCGGCTTGGGTTCCAAATGTTTTCACTCCCGATGAGGATGGATTAAACGATTTTTTTAAACCCGTAATTGATTGTCCTGTTTTCGAATACCGATTGACCATCTTTAACCGTTGGGGAAGAGAGATCTTCGTTTCACAAGACTACGACATTCCGTGGCGTGGGGAATCTCCTAACAGTGAATTCTATGCCAATGATGGGATCTATGTATATCTGATTACATTTAATCAAAACCTGAATGGCTTGGCTTATCCAGTCGAATTAACGGGAATGGTCACATTATTGAGATAGCATTACCGAACCACCTTGAACTTCTTTATTACTCTGGTTTCTCGATTAGAAATCTCCATCAAGTATATCCCTTCATTTAGCTCGGATACTTCAATACCTTCTCGATTCAATCGTTCGGATTTGACCTCCTTACCCGTAATATCAATTATTCGAATTGATGCCTCCGAGTCATATCCCGAAACGAAAATTTGGTCGTTTGCCGGATTGGGGTAAAGAGATACATGACTGGAAAGAATTTCTTCGGTATTCAACACACTCGTTACCTGAACATTCTCACAGAAATTGTCTCCACCACATTCGTTGTTAATTGCTAAGCAAACCATATAAGTTCCTGCACTTTGATAGGTGTGAGTTGGATTTTGTTGTTCGCTGAAACCACCATCATCAAAGTTCCAGATATAGGAATATCCTTCACCACCTTCTGCTGAAAATTGGACGGTGGGTCCTTCTACTTCGAAATCAAAATCACCACTGGGAGCCGGGCAATACTCTAAGAAAATCGTAAAAAAGCCACCCCGATCATTACCTCCATCGTCATCTCCCGGAACACTGGCAACGATATCCATGGTTCCGTCATCATTCAAGTCTCCCACAAGGGCAATTCTATCAGCGAGGCGATCTTCTGTTCCCAGTTCCAGGGTGAAGTTACCTTCGAATCGATTGATTTTACGCTCATTGATTACCCAGCCATCGGGGTGTCTGAATAGAATCCAAACCGATCCGATATTGGTTCCTCCATCGTCATCACCGGGTGCACCAACAGCGAGATCAACCACTCCATTTTGGTCGAGGTCTCCGATTGCGCGGACGGATATTCCAAACTCATCATCGACGTTCAAAAACCCTCCGAAGTCTCCTTCGAGTCGCGATATTTTTTGCACTTCAGCTAAATCACCGAAGGCATTCAAATAGAGCATGTATACAGCACCAAAATTTGTGTCTTGGTCATCATCACCGGGAGCTCCACAAAGAAGATCTGCAATTCCGTCATTGTTGACATCAGCCAATGATAGTCCACTTCCAAATCGATCGCCCTCCTCGAGCTTTCCTGCAAGCATAGGATTTTCAACACCGAAAGTTTCCAATACAGTAAGCGCATTGGCGCCAATTTGGAATCGATAGACTACACCCTCAGCATGGGAAGAAGCCGCGTAAAGATTACCATTGTGGTAGGCCATAAACTCACCGAGTCTCTCAGAAATGTTGCGGACGTCCACGGGAACTTCCAACTCGGTCAGTTGATACCCTTGACTTGAACTTATCAGAAGAAAGAATTTACCTCCGTCAAGGCCAGGAGCGCCAACGATTAGATCAATTTGGTCATCACCATTTTGATCACCTAAATCTACTACTGCTGACCCGAATTCTGCTCCAATCAATCCATCGAAATAGGAAAGGTCTGCAGCGCTAACCCTGGTCTCAGAAGTTACACTTCCCTCATCGTTGAGCTCAAGAATGAAGAATTCTCCATTGGCATTAAATGGGGCCCCTGAGAACACAATATTCGGAGTTTGTGATTCCGAGATGTAACCAAAACGACCTTCGTCGATGAGTTCTGATTGTAATCCCCCGGATTGACTTGAGATTTTCTGAAAATCAGCAGCCGATCCCGTTTGACCAAATAAATGAATGCTTGAAAGTGCCCCGAGTAGAAGTAGTGTCTTTTTCATGAACGTGCAGGTTTAAAAAAACGCGTTCAAGGGGCGGAGAGGCTTTTACGGCAATACGTCAAAAAAGGTTTCTAAGGATTGTGATAAGGCTCGTTTCGAAGGATGGCGAACGCTCGATAAACCTGCTCAGCTAGAAATAATCGAACCATTTGGTGAGAAAACGTCATTTTTGACAAGGCTAACTTTGATGGAAACCTCTTCTTCATTGACTCAGAAAAGCCAAAAGGGCCACCGACAACAAAAACTAATCTCTTTGGGCCCGAATTCATGATTTTTTGGAGGTAGTTTGCCAAGTTCTCGCTGGTATACTCTTTACCATTTTCATCCAAAAGAAGAACAATATCACTTGCCTCAATATGGGATAAGATAGCTGAGGATTCTGCTTTTAATCGATCCTCTTTATTGAGCTTACTCCATTTGCGGTCTTCGCTAACCTCAATTTCCTCAAATGGCGTATATCTTTTTACTCTTGTGGTAAACTGATCGACGCCTTCGCTGAGGTAGCCCTTTTCCGTTTTTCCAACATAAAGAAAGATCAGCTTCATGGTTCAAAATTAGATTCTTCATTCAATAACCCGCATTTCTTATCTTTACTTTACGGCTCGATATTTGTTTTCAAGCAACCAATGAAACTCAAAAGGCTTTTACTGATCTTTGTTTTTTCCCTTGCGCAATTAATGATTATTGGGCAAGTGGCTGAAAAAGAAGCGATTGTAGGCGCGGTTAAAGCGGGAGATGCAAATGCTATGTCAAAGTACTTTCTCCCTTCTATCGATCTTACGATTAAATCTACTGAAGACGTATACAGTAGTGATCAAGCAGAAATGATCTTGAAAAGTTTCTTCTCTGAGAACAGCCCAACGGATTTCCAGTTAAAACACGAAGGAAAATCAAAATTGGACGACTATTATTACATAGGAACATTGAAAACCACAAAAGGTAATTTCAGATGTTCTTTTTTTCTTAAGCGCAAAGATGAGAGCTTCAAACTGAAACAAATGCGAATCGAGGATATGCCTTGATCAATCGACCGTTTCTGTTAATCGGTTATAAATTCTCAACTGATCTGTGATAAAGTGCTTTCGATCGAATCGGTCTCTTCCGTTTAATGCGTTGGCAGACAATGCCTGAAGCCGCTCAGGATTAGTCATTAGGCTTTCCATGGCACTCGTAATTTCAGTTTCGCTGCCATTCTTCAGCACCAAGCCATCGACATCGTTTCGTACTACTTCTCGGCATCCGCGACTGTCAATAGTTATTACGGGCACCCCCATTGAAAGAGATTCCATCAAATTAACCGGAAGCCCTTCTCGCTCACTTGGAAAGACGTTCAGATGAGCTATGGCTAAATAATCTTGCACGTTTTCTCGCCAGCCGACACGAATAATGCTCTTGTCTCCGTTCGCACTTTTATCAGAGCGTTGCTTCCTTGAACTAGGGTGTATTCTATCTTTTTCACCGATCAACAGGAGCTTTATATTGGGGTAATTACGTCTGAGTTTGACAAATGAGCCGACCACCTTATCAAAGCCTTTAAAATAGGTTTGTCTTCCAATAAAAATGAAAACAAAATCCCCCTTTTCAATTCCTAGCTCGCTGCGTAGTTCTGTTTTTTTGTTTTCTGATATGAAAGAGGGGTCAAATCGCCTCAAATCACATCCCATTCCGAATGAGTTCAAAACACTCACCCTCGCTTTTTTGGACTTATCTCTAAGATAGTCTTGGTCGTCTTTTGTCAGGACAAATACTTCATCAACCCGCTCAGAGCTCCATTTTTCGGCCTGGGCAATCGCCACTTTCCGCCATCCTTTTATCAACGGGGAGCCAAGGCCGTGGATAGTCCCTGTGGTAGGTGGCCAATTATCCTTTTTGCCGAGCATTGTTGTGAAAAGAGCTGCCGAAAAATGGATGTTGATGATATCCGGTTTAATCTCCTGCACCAGTTTATTAACCTGGCTCGCCGCTGTGAGATGTTTAATGGGATCCAGTGCCCTTGGAAAGTCAATGTGGTGAACTTCGCACTCTATTCCCCTTCGGTATGCATCAATCCTGGCAATATGTTTTCGCGAAGTGGCCAAGTGGACCATGTGCCCTTTCTGAATCAATTCATGGGTCAAATCCTCCAGGAAGGTAAAATAGTTCGTGATTGAAGGAATAACAAACAGTATCTTCATTGGTCTCGGGAACTCATCCCGGGTAAATATAGGAAGAGGACCATTTACTGAATGTTATTATCCGCTTAAAATTATCTGAGCTTTAGTTTATCGCCCGCTTTGGGTTTATAGTTAGGTGCAAATCCCGAGTATTTCAAAATCTTCTTCATTTTCACTCCGTAGAGTTGAGACACATCTCTCAGAGTTTCACCCTCCTTAACAACGTGCACCGAAGTTTCTCTGTTTTTGTTTCGTTTGGGCTGTAGGTAAACGATATCACCTTCGCTAATGGTGGCTCCTTTTTCGAGATCATTGTACTTGCGAATTTGCCATGGACCCATTCCCAATTTCTTCGATAATTCTTCCGCGGTGGTGCTTTCTTTGGACACCAAGTATTTGATTCGATTCGAGCTCATTTGAATCGAGCTTCCTGCGTTTAGATCAAGCACTATCTCCTCTGAAGGATTCTGTTTGCTGCTTGATTTGACGGTTTTCTTCGAACGAGAAGAACTGGGTTTGTCATATTGATCCAGATCATTCTCTTCGATCAGACGAATGAGTAATTCAGGGTATTTGGGGTTTGTAGCATATCCCGCTTTTTTCAAACCCTTTGCCCAAGACTTGTAATCCGTGATTGAATAATCGAAAAGAAATTGATATCTACTTCTCTGAAGAAACAAACTATGGTCTTCAAAACTCTGGTTTGCATTTGAGTACTTTCTAAAACACTCATTCCTCCTGTCATCGTCATGGTAAACTTTTTTACCGGTCCAGTCATGACACTTGATCCCAAAATGATTATTCGCTTCCCTGGCCAGTTCACTATTTCCATCACCGCTTTCCAAAATAGCCTGCGCCAAAGTGATGCTAGCAGGGATTCCATGTTTTTCCATTTGATCAATTGCCACATCTTTCCACAAAGCGATATATTCTGCTCGCGAATATCGCTTATTGGGATCTCCATCTGCAACAACCTGAAAAGCACTGGTTAGGCCAAAAAATAAAATCAAAATGTGCTTTCTCAACATGTTTTCAACAGAATATGATCAAGGGCTAAATCCCTTCATTGTCAAAGTTATCGGTACTTCAACGGTGGTATTGGGTAGAAATTCTCCTCTTATTAACAGGTATATGTGAAATTAACAATTCACGTAGATCGGATAACCGATTTTTGACTCCATGGCCCTTAATCCTTGCATCCCTCCTGTATGGATCAGTAGCCACTTTTTTTGAGATTCAGGTGGGTTACTTTTTGCTTGATCGATCATCGCGAAGGCAGTTTTTGCGGTGTATATTGGGTCTAATTTAACGCCCGTTTCTGAAGTGAAATTGCGCATGAAGTCTACCAATTCAGAATTGATCTTTGCGTAACCCCCGAAACTATAATCGGTTAGAATATCAACCTTATTCATCATTTCCGCCTCGGTGTCTTGGTCCTGAAAGGTTTTTTGTACGTACGATTTTATGGTTTCGCGTAAAAAGTAGCCTCCCTTCAATGCAGATACTCCGACAATATGAGCATTCTTTCTATTCCCGATAACCATGCCGCTTATTGTGGTTGCGGTTCCGCATGACACAAATATTCGGTCGTAGTTTTGATTCAATTCCTTCATTAGTTCGGTACAGCCCTGAACGCCATAATGGTTTTGGCCACCTTCAGGTATGTAGTAGAAAGAACCAAATTGATGTCTCAAAGATTCAATATAGTCGCGGTCTTCTTTGCGACGGTATTCACTGCGGCTTACCCTATGGAGTTCCATACCTTTTTCACGAGCAAAGCTCAACGTAGGATTTTCCGGGTCCGCTTCTTCGCCTCGAATTATCCCAATCGATTTGAGTTGGTAGAGGGCCGCCGCCGCTGCGGTTGCGGCAATATGATTGGAGTGAGCTCCTCCAAATGTCAAAATAGTATCTCGACCCGTTTCCAGGACATTTTCGATATTCCATTTTAGTTTGCGCCACTTGTTACCCGAAACCTCAGGGTGTATTAAGTCATCTCTTTTTATGAAGAGTCGGATATTCCGATTATTCAGGAATCGATGGCTCACTTCTTCCTCGGGAGAAGGCAATGCGAAACTGCTCATGAATGCAAAGTTATCTTCAAAGGACTAACTTCGTTCACTTCATGCTAAAGCCGTATTTCAAAATAGGTCAAATTGAAGCAGGATGCGATGAAGCAGGAAGAGGTTGTCTGGCGGGTCCTGTTGTAGCTGCGGCCGTTTCATTACCCAAAGGGTGGAATCACCCCCTCTTGAACGATTCGAAAAAATTGACGGAAAAACAGCGAATTGAGGTTTTAAATTCAATTCTTGCTGAAGTTGAGCACCATGCAGTCGGTATTTGCACACCCGAGGAAATCGACGAAATCAATATTCTCAAGGCATCTTTTAAAGCTATGCATCGGGCCTTGGATAAACTCACGGTAAAACCTGAGCTTATTTTGGTCGATGGAAATCGATTTACTCCCTATCATGGTGCCCCCCATAATTGCATTATCAAAGGAGACGGTATTTATCGAAGCATTGCGGCTGCGTCCGTTTTGGCCAAAACCCATCGCGATCGATTGATGCAGGAATTGCATGAGTCTTATCCCGAGTACGGCTGGGCAAAGAACAAAGGATATCCCACTGTCGCGCATCGTCAAGCCATTAAAGATCATGGCGCAACTCCCTTCCATCGAAAATCTTTTGCCCTCCTTCCAAGGCAGCTCGATTTTTTTAGCGATAGCTTTTCACAGTAACCTGTTCAAAGCACTTGCGGGGATAAAGGACTATTGCAATCCACCTGTTTACCTTTGTTCAAATCCTTGATTTGTGCTGAGAAAAATCCTCAATATCCTTTTGCTTGGAGGTTTGGTAGCTATTGCTATCTATTGGTTCTATAGAGAAATTGAACCACCTGCTACAGCTGTAACCGATACATTATCAGCCATACCCGAAGGAGCAGCATTTATTCTTGAAGCATCTGATATTGGGGAGGTGAGAAGGGAGCTTTCAGATAAGAGTAGTTTCTGGTCTGACTTGAAGACTACTTCTTATTTTTTTGAATTGGATGTGCTGGCTGAGACGTTAGATAGTCTTATTCGGGTCAATGGTGAGTTGCGTTCTTACCTGGCGGATACCCCCGTTGCAATTTCAATGCATCCTTCAGGAAGCAAGAATTTTGGATTTTTGGTAGCACTTCAGATTGAGCCCGGATTAGAAGAAGAAGGGGTGTATGAAACAATTAAGCGATTCTTTAAAGTTACCCAACTTGATCACCGAAGCTACGACGAAACAAATGTCTTTTCTTTTAATTCAGCCTATGTTGATGACAGAATTCATTTTTACTTGAGAAATGAGATGCTTGTTTTTAGCTTTTCAGAGATCCTCATAGAAGAGTCGATACGAGCTTTGAAGAACGACGGATCAGTTATTCAGAATCCATCTTTTTTATCCGTTAGAGAAACCGTTGATAGAAACATTCGTGGGCAGGTTTATTTGAATTATCCTCAGGCGAAATCCATTCTATCGAATTACTTATCTAAGGGGAATAAGACAAAATATACCTTCAAAGAGCCTATTGCAGACTGGGCTGCCCTCGACCTTAAGGTTGGCTCGGAGTCATTGAGTCTAAGCGGTTTTATTTCCGTAACAGATAGCGCAAAGTCTATTCTGAGTTCGTACACCAACATAGATCCTTCCAAACCATACTTATTGGATTATTTGCCATCTGGTATTGCCTACTTTTCATTCAATGGTTTCGAAGATTTCGAAAAATACCAGGAGGCTAAATCGGACCGATTGGCCAAGAACAACCTGTTGTATTCATATCAAAACAACTTGTCAAAGCATGCAGAAAAATGTGATTGTGATGCCAGGGAACTCATAACAAGTTGGCTAGCAGATCAATACTTAGTGTTTGTCACGGAGCCTGCTAATGAGGAATACAGTGTCAATAAGTTCGCTTTGTTATCTGCCAAGGATGGAGAGGATGCAATGGAGAACTTACGGGAATTAGCAGGGTCCTATGGGGAAATTGAAGAGTCAGAATACCTCGAACAAAAGCTGATCAAACTTCCAATAGGCGATTTACTTTCTGACACATTTGGTGATGCTTTTGACGGGATTTCAAATCCCTTTGTCGTATTGGTCGATGATGAGGTACTTGCATTTGCCAATTCAGAAAATGCACTCCGAAATTACATCGGAGCAATTTCCGCCAACAGAGTATTCACACAAACAGCAGAACACGAGCTTATTTCGCCAAGTTTGTTCAAAGATGCTCACTTAATTATTTATGGTTCTATATCGCGAAGCCCTTACATCTATGAGAGAGCTCTGAATGCTGAATATGCCAATTTGGTTGAGGAAAACCGTGAGGATTTCAAAAGGTTTGGTTCAGTGTTATACCAGGTAAGTCATTCTACCGAGAACTTATTTTACAATCATATTTCGATTCATCAGCAATCGGATAAAAAATCCGAAACGGGTTCATTGTGGGAGGTGGCGCTTAACTCGGAAACAACAGGGGCTCCTCATTTGATCAAAAATCATTACACGGGGGTTTTGGAAACTTTAATTCAAGATCAGGATAATCGGCTCTACATGATTTCTGCAGGTGGGAAAATACTATGGGAGAAAGATGTTGATGGTCCTATTTTGGGTACTGTTCAACAGATTGATCTCTACAAGAACAAAAAGCTGCAAATTCTATTTTCCACAAAAGAGAATATTCACCTTTTGGATAGGAATGGGAACAATGTTGAATCCTTTCCGGTAAGTCTTGGATCTTTTGCTACCGCTCCGCTGGGCGTAGTAGACTACGATCGCAGTCGCGATTATCGGTTGTTCATTCCCGTTGAAGGAGATGATATCCTCTGCTTTGATGGTTATGGAAAAAAGGTTAAAGGCTGGGATTACAAGTCAAAACATGGTGCCATTACCAACTCAATTGAACACATTCGTATCAAGAACAAGGATTACCTTTTCACCCATACGGAAGATGGGGACGTTCTACTTCTTAACAGAAAAGGTAAAATCAGACATCCTGTTTCAACCAAAATTGATCAAATCTTTGGTGGGGTTTATGTCATAGAAAAGGGGGACCGCATCGAGCGCTCTGAACTGTATTATGCAGATTCCTCCGGTACTTCTTTCCGATTGCGTTTTGATGGAGGTGTGGAAAAATTCAATCCGAAGGAGCAGACCTTAAAGGGAGTGATTTACGGAGATTTTGACTCTAATGACGAAATGGACTTTGGATTCTTGTACGAAGATGAACTTAGTTTTTACAGCTTTGAGGGAGACCTTCTATATTCAATAGATCTGCCAAATGAGTCAGAATGGTTGCTGGGAACTCATCAATACGAATCAGGAACATTTATAAGTCTGGTGGATAGGATCAATAGCACCGTTTATTTGTACCGCGGAGAGGGCAACTTGATAGATGGTTTTCCGATATACGGCTCGGGAAGACCTGTTTTGGGTGATGTGAATTTGGATGGGACCCCTGATTTGGTTACAACGGGTAAGGGGGGGTATGTATACGCTTATATGATCAAAGAGTAAATTAATCTTTGATTCTCTCGTTGTATTCTCCCTTGCGTGTATCAACTTTGATTCTATCTCCGATATCGATGAACAATGGCACTTTTATCTCCGCTCCAGTGTCGATCGTCGCAGGCTTCATGGTGTTTGTTGCAGTATCTCCTTTAACTCCCGGTTCGGTATAAGTCACTTCGGCTTCGATAAATGAGGGAAGCTCAACCGTCAAAGGCGTTTCATCATCGGCATTGAAAATGATCGTTACAACCATTTCTTCTTTAAGGAATTCAGGTTGGTCTATTAAGTGCTTCTCGATGTAAATCTGTTCATAGGTATCTGTGTGCATGAAGTGATACCCATTATCATCCCCGTATAGATATTGATATGGCCTGTTTTCAATTCTTACAGGATCGATGTTGTGACCTGCTGAGAAAGTATTGTCCAATACTTTTCCCGTTTCCAGATTTTTGATCTTCGTTCGAACGAAAGCGGGTCCTTTACCTGGTTTTACGTGTTGAAATTCAACCACGGTGTAGAGTTTTCCATTTAGTCGGATGCAAAGTCCGTTTCGTATATCGGATGTATTGGCCATTGTCAATTAATTTGTTCCCAAAAATAGAAAATTAGGAAGGCTTGTAATTTTCGACGTTGATTTTTTCGGTACAGAAGAAATATTCGTCCTCTTGTTTATTTGAAGCAACGAGCACAATTCTGTCCTTCTTGTTAGTCTCTATTGTCTCACGATACCATTCAATGGCCTTCCTGTCTAAATTACTCGTTGGTTCATCCAGGCAGATAACAGCCACATCGCTATAAACGGCTAACCCTATTCTGACGCGTTGCTTCATACCCGATGAAAAATATTTTATCGCTTTTTTCGAAGCTGATTCCAGACCTATTGCTTCAGAAAACCGTTTCGCTTCGAATCCTTCTATTGGTTTTTTTAGTGAGAAATGAAAATCGGCCAATTCATCCAAGCTCAATTCTTCATAGAGCTCGAGATACGGTGCGCAGTAACTGAAATAAGCATAAGCTTCATCTTGTTGTACGATTTGATCGTTGAAGCTATAAACAATGCTTCCCTTGCTTAGTGGGGTATACCCGGTAACCGCTCTTAAAAAGGTGCTTTTTCCACTTCCGTTTCCACCAAGAATTGCGGTGGAATCGCCTGACTGAAATGTTGTGTCTAAATCTCGAAAGATCCAGTCTTGATTGTATCGCTTACCGGCGCCTACTAATTCGATTTTAAACATCCTGGACACCTTTCATTATTCCTTTATCAGAGGAGCGAATGAAAGAGATAATTTGCTTTATTTCAGGTATAGCAGGCAGAGTAGACTCCACTAATTCAAGTGCTTTTGACATGTTCTTATTTTGTACATAGATCAGTCTATAGGCATCCTGAATACTGTTTATTACATCATCGCTAAAGCCTCTTCTCTGCAATCCGATACGATTCACGCCTGCATAAGAAAGAGGTTCTCTTGCCGCTTTGACATAGGGAGGGACGTTTTTTCGTACCAGCGATCCTCCTGCAACAAAGCTATGTGCTCCAATGGTAACAAACTGTTGGATGGCGACCAAGCCTTCCAAAATGGCATAGTCTTCAATGACTACATGGCCTGCTATCCCGGCACTATTGGCAATGATGCAGTTATTTCCTACGAAAGTATCATGGCCCAAATGTGTATAAGCCATTAAAAGTGTATTGTTTCCAACTACAGTTTTGTACTTGTCTACAGTACCGCGATTAATTGTCACACACTCGCGAATGGTGGTGTTATTGCCAATTTCGACGGTGGTCTTTTCACCTTTGAATTTTAGATCTTGGGGGATGGCTGAAATGACAGCTCCGGGAAAAATCTCACAATTCTCACCTATCCTCGCTCCATCCATAATGGCCACATTCGAGTGGATTTTCGTTCCACTACCAATCTGTACATCACCTTGAATGGATGTAAACGGCCCTATGGAAACGTTTTCACCAAGTTGTGCATCACGGTGAATATCAGAGAATTTGTGAATCATCTATCCTTAATAATCTGCGCCATGAGATCTCCTTCTGAAACGATCTGATCATTGACATAAGCTGTTCCTTTCATTTGAACGATTCCTCTTCTGATGGGCGCTGATAACTCCAATCTAAAGGCAATTGTATCTCCCGGAATCACTTTCTTTTTAAACTTGACACCGTCAATCTTCATAAAATAGGTGCTCCATTTTTCCGGCTCATCCACATTATGTAAGGCCAAAACACCTCCTGCCTGAGCCATTGCCTCTATTTGCAAAACACCGGGCATTATAGGATTTCCGGGGAAATGGCCTTGAAAATACGGTTCGTTCATCGTGATATTCTTAACTCCAATCACATGATCTGAAGAAATCTCGATGATCTTATCTATCAGAAGGAACGGGTATCGATGTGGGAGAATCCCCATGATTTGATTGACGTCATATACAGGTTCTTTAGTCAAATCAATTGTCGGACCCTTCTTTTTCTCTTCTTGAATAAGTTCTTTGATAATCTTACCAAACGCGACGTTTCCTGCATGACCCGGTCGGGCTGCAAGTATATGTCCCTGAATCGGTTTTCCTACCAAAGCGAGGTCACCGACTATATCGAGTAATTTATGTCTGGCAGGCTCATTTTCAAACTGGAGTTTAATTGTGTTCAAAACGCCAATACCTTCAACCTTGACCTCCAAATCTTCCTTGCCCAACATCTTGGCAATTTTGTCATATTCTTCCTGTGTTCGCTCGCGTTCTACCAGGACGATTGCGTTGTCAAGATCTCCACCCTTTATGAGGTTGTTGCTTGCAAGAAATTCAAGCTCTTTCAGGAATACGAATGTTCGGCACGGAGCAATTTCATCCTGAAATTCACCCACGTGATACATTGAGGCATGCTGGGTTCCCAGAACGGGAGAGTTGTAATCCACCATTACCGTAATCCGGAATTCGCTTCCGGGAGTTGGAACAGCAAGCATTTCCACATATCCTTCATCATCTTCGTAATAGAGGTTTTCCTTGAGCGTGAAATAATCTTTTTCCTCCGTCTGATCAACTATTCCAACTTCTTTTATTCCGTCAATGAAATTTTTGGCGCTTCCGTCCATGATCGGCACCTCTTGGCCACTAAGCTCAATCAGGGCATTGTCAATTTCACTACCATAAAGAGCAGCCAGAACATGTTCTGTAGTATGCACTTCTGCGCCGCCAACTCCCAAGGTTGTCCCTCGGTTTGTAGAAATAACATTGTCTAAATCGGCCTTTATTAATGGACTTCCTTCAAGGTCAACCCTTTTAAAAACGTATCCGTGATTATCCGGTGCTGGATGTATTGTCATCGATACTTTTTCTCCCGTGTGGAGTCCAATTCCCTGAAAATCGAGCTTACTAGCCAGGGTTTTTTGTTTTGTGCTCATTTCTGTTCAGTTGCTTTCAGATTTTCAAGTTCCTTTCGGAGTTGTTTAAGTTCCATCATTATTTCGGGTAGCTTCTTGAATCCCACATAAGAGCGCTTATAATCGCCAATACTACTTGCAGGAGAGCCTTGAACAATTGATCCATCTTCAAGATCGGCACCAATTCCGCTTTGTGCTGCAATCTTAACCCCATTTCCAATCGACAAGTGACCAATGATTCCTACTTGACCTCCGATCATGCAATCTTTGCCAATTTTAGTAGAACCGGCAACACCTGTCTGTGCTGCAATAACAGTATTTTCTCCAATTTCAACGTTGTGAGCAATTTGAATGAGATTGTCCAATTTCACGCCTTTGCGAATGATAGTATGTCCCAATGTTGCTCTGTCGATGGTAGAATTTGCTCCGATCTCCACATGATCTTCAACAATTACGTTTCCGATTTGTGCTACCTTCTTGTAATTATTAGCGCTATTTGGGGCAAAACCAAATCCATCTCCTCCGATTATTACTCCTGGGTGAAGAACGCATTCTTGGCCAATTTGACAATCGGCCAATACCTTGACACCTGGATGTAAGATTGTGTTTGCTCCAATTCGAGCATTTTTCCCTACAAAAACATGAGAAAATAATTTGACTCCTTCTTCTATAGTTGCTCCTTCTTCAATTACCGCCCCTGCTCCGATGAAAACGTCCTTTCCTATGGAAGCATTTTGTTCCACATGAGCTCCCGGTGATATGCCCTTCCGATCGTACTTTAATTGATTGTAAACGTCGAGTAGCTTGGCAAAGCTACCATAGGGGTCCTCGACTTTGATCAGGGTGCAGCCTTCAGGTAACGGGTGCTCGGGTTCGAAATCATTAGCTACAATAACCACCGAAGCTTCCGTGGTGTAAATGAAATCTTTATATGCTGGATTGGCCAAAAAAGATAGCGTTCCTTTTTTGCTATCATCGATTTTGCTTAGACCGGAAACGGAAACTGAGTTATCACCAACAACCTCTCCTTCAAGAAGTTGTGCAATTTGGGAGGCCGAGAATTTCATCGCCCAAATATATAAATTTAACCTCTTGGCGCGGTATATACTGACTTCAGACAGAATAAGACTTGTTTTTTCACTGGCTGGGTCTGGGCTAGGAGGGCTCTATTGTCCGAAGCCTCAGCAAGATCAACTATTTCCCCTGTCTTCCGATAAATTAGAATTCGATTTGATGCATTATCATAGGCATTGTTCTCTAACTCACCTACTTGGAAGTAATAATGAAGATCTTTCGGTTCAATTTTGGCCTTTTTAATAGTGGCTTCTTCCATTTCACGGATTATCATTTCATCGGGCTTTTCATTGGTGAGCTTTACGCGAAAAAGCTGACGATTTATTAATCTTCGACATAGATCCGACAAAATATGATCTTCGTGCTTCGTCCAAACTTTAATGGCACCAAGAATATCTGTGTCGTCCAATTCTATGAAATTGGAAATGACCTTTTCGTTATTCTGAAAATCCTCAAGGCCATAATCGTGGTAAAGGAAAAATCGAAGCGCAGGAGAAGCGAAAAGATTCTCTCCTGATCGAGCGAGTTCTTTCCCTCTATTTAGGATATTGATCAGCAATCGTTCGGCCGAAACAACCGTCTTGTGCAAATATACCTGCCAATACATCAGTCTTCGCGCCACGATAAATTTCTCAATGGAGTAAATTCCCTTTTCCTCTACTACTAACTTATCATCAATCACTTGGAGCATTTTGATAATACGCTGATTACTCACTACTCCTTCTGAAACTCCTGTGTAAAAACTGTCTCGGGACAAGTAGTCGAGACGGTCCATATCTAGCTGGCTACTAACGAGTTGGTGTAAAAACTTCTTTGAGTATTCATTTCGAAAAATGCGAAGACCTGTTTCAAGCGCATTGCCAAACTCACTATTGAGCTTCTCCATGAGAATCTCTGAAATATGCTCGTGTGTCACGTTTTTAACCAAGGTAAATTCCAAGCTATGTGAGAACGGCCCGTGACCAATATCGTGTAACAAAATCGCAACCAATGCTCCTTGAGCTTCTTCATCTGAAATTTCTACTCCTTTCTCGCGAAGTGATAAGATCGCCTCCCTCATCAAATGCATTGCTCCGAGAGCGTGGTGAAATCGGGTATGTATGGCACCCGGATAAACCAAGTGTGACATCCCTACTTGTTTTATTCTTCGCAATCGTTGAAAAGAAGGATGTTCGATTATGTCGTGTAACAATGGATCGGAAATAGTTATAAAACCGTAAACCGGATCATTGACAATCTTACGTTTTGATGAATTAGGTGTGTCCGCGCTCAAGTGATTTGAATAATTAACACACTAAAGAGGTGCGATTTTTGTTAATTAGATCAAAAGTAAGCCAAATTGGCTGAAGGCATAACTCATAAACCTGCACTGCATATGTCATCAAAAATACTCTGGGCTGACGACGAGATAGAATTGCTAAAACCGCATGTACTCTTTTTAGAAGATAAAGGATATGAGGTGGTCACCGTTAATAGTGGATCTGATGCGGTAGATCTCGTAAAGGATGAAAATTTCGATATCATCTTTTTGGATGAGAACATGCCCGGGCTTTCGGGTTTAGAAGCACTGAGTGAAATTAAGACCACCAAACCTTCTATCCCTGTGGTGATGATTACCAAGAGTGAAGAAGAATCGATAATGGAGGAGGCAATAGGCTCAAAGATTTCGGATTATTTGATCAAACCCGTTAATCCAAATCAGATTCTACTTTCGATCAAAAAGAATCTCGAGAACAGGAAGCTCATCACTGAAAAAACAACTAGCAACTATCAGCAGGCCTTTCGGAACATTGGAATGAGTCT
>CAZWQX010000083.1:0-17973 GCA_964635965.1 uncultured Cryomorphaceae bacterium | reverse complement strand
CTATCATGTTCCGTTCTGATGATGGAACTTCTTTTGAGCAGTTCACTACGAATGAGTATATCTTTTCCCAAAGATCCAATATGATCGACATCAATAATGATGGCCATTTGGATGTTTTTGTTTGTCACGATGTCGACACAAATGTCTATTTCATCAATGATGGACTCGGGAATCTTTCATTTACCAGAGGAGGACTCGGTGATATCGCGGGCGGAGGAAACTATGGTTCTATTTGGGTAGATTATGACAATGACGGAGACAATGACATGTTCATTGCCAAGTGTCGTGCAGGTTCTAATACCATCAATATCAATGAAATGCACCGCAATAACGGAGATGGGACCTACACGGAAGTTGCCGATGAGATTGGCCTTGCCGATCCTGTTCAAACGTGGTCTGCAGCTTGGGGTGATTACGACAATGACGGCGACATGGATGCCTGGGTTGGAGCGAGTAGTTTTTCGGATGGTCCGAGCAAGCTAATGGTTAATAACGGCGATGGAACTTTTGATGATGCCACTGAAGGATCCGGATTAGAAGGATTACCCGGAACTAGCATTGAATGGGTAACTCATGACTTCGATAACGATGGATACCTTGATATCCTCGGAGGAGGTGGAAACATCCTCCGAAACAATGGTGATTTCACTTTCTCTGTGAGTGAGGTTGATTTTTGGAATGGTCCGGTAGGTGATCTGAACAACGACGGATTCCTTGATGTGGTTAGCAACGGTGTTATTCATGTAAACGACGGAAATGATAACAATTATTTGGTTGTTCATTTGAATGGGGTTGAAAGCAATACAAACGGTATAGGTTCGCGAATAACCGTTTACACAGAATCGTTCACACAAATTCGCGAAGTAAGAAGTGGAGATGGATTCCGATTTATGAGTTCGCTAAATGCATACTTCGGCTTGGGTGCTGATAGCGAGATTGATAGTGTTGTTGTAGCTTGGCCTTCTGGAGCTGTAGATGTAATTTATTCTCCTTCGCCAAACGGAATGCTTGAAATAACCGAAGGGTCGTCACCTCTATCGATTGAAGATGAATTAGAAGAAGTAGAGATATTGGTATATCCGAATCCTACTATCAATGAATTGTTCATTGATGCTCCTATTGAGCTCACCGGAGTTTCATTGGTCGTATTCGATGTTCAAGGAAAGCAGGTTTTATCAGAAGTACTCAACGGCAATAGTCTCAATGTCTCAAGATTAGAATCGGGCAATTACGTTTTGCGAATCATTGCCGGTGATTCAACATTTGAAACGAAGTTTTACAAGAAGTAAAATCAATCCTTTTTGATTTGAATCCCCGATGATTTTCATCGGGGATTTCTTTTCACAGTCATTTTTGGGTAATCATTCGGATACTTAGTTTTCGTCACCCAAACGATAGTTAATTTCGCTTTGTGAAAGAGAATAAGCTTGTCGTTCTCGTCGGTCCGGCTCACCCACTTAGAGGGGGCATCGCCCATTTCAATGAATCGTTTGCCAAAGAATTGATTAAGCAAGGATATCATGTGAAGCTTGTCAGTTTCTACCTCCAATATCCATCTTTACTCTTTCCTGGAAAATCGCAGAAAACAGATTCTCCTCCTCCGTTTGATTTGGAGATTCACAATATGATTAGCAGTATTAATCCAAAATCCTGGAGAAAGACAGCTAATAAGATATCAGCATGGAATCCGATGATGGTGGTTATCCGTTTTTGGCTACCATTCATGGGCCCCTCACTTGGGACCATAGCCAAGCAGTTGCAGAGGAAGAAAGTCAAAGTGATCGGTCTCGTTGACAACGCCATTCCTCATGAATCGAGGATTGGGGATTCCTTTTTGTCAGGATGGTTTTTTCGGAATTGCAATGGATTTTTCACCCTATCAGAGCAGGTTGCCAATGATTTAAAAAAGATAAGACCAGGAACAAAAGTGGAAACTAGTCCTCATCCGTTATATGATATTTTTGGTCAAAAAACGAGTCGAGAGGAAGCGTTGGATCACCTTGGATTGTCAGACAAGTACAAATACATTCTCTTTTTTGGTTTCGTACGGAAATACAAGGGCTTGGACCTTCTGCTTGAGGGTTTTGCAAAGTCGGGTTTAGCTGATAAGAAAATTAGAGTTTTGGTCGCAGGCGAGTTTTATGAAGATCGCACAACATATGATCAATTGATTGAAAAACTCCAGCTTACACATAGTGTGATTATCAAAGATGACTATATCCCCGAATCTGAGGTGCGATACTTTTTTGGGGCAGCGAATTTAGTTGCTCAAACATACAAGTCTGCTACCCAGAGCGGGGTAGCTCAAATTGCTTTTCATTTTGATAAACCAATGTTAGCTACTGAGGTTGGTGGACTTCCTGAAATTGTTGACGATGGTCTAACAGGCTTAGTAGTTCAACCTAATCCTCAGGCAATAGCAGAAGGTCTCAGACGTTTTTTTGAAGAAGAATCGGAAAATTCGTTCATCCCAAATATTCAACGAGCAAAACAGCGATTCACTTGGCCTCACTTTTGCTCACAGTTCTTGAAATTTGCCGAAACCATATGAGATACCTGCTACAGTACATCCTGATCTTATCACTCCTTTTCAATTCTTGGACTTCTTTTTGCCAATCGAATCAATTGGATGAGGAAGGTAAAAAACACGGTCCATGGATCAAGTATCACGAGTCGGGCAAAATTATGTATCAGGGGGAGTTTGATCACGGGAAACCTATTGGCAGGTTTGAACGCTTTTACGAGGAAGGAGGGTTGCAGGCTTTGCTCGATCATAAACCCGATGGTTCAACCTTTGCCAAGCTCTATTTTCCCGATTCTCTTGTGCTTATGGCCGAAGGGAAGTATGTTGAGCAGAAGCGTGACAGCGTATGGTCTTTTTATTCGGAAGATGGAAGTTTAGCCTCAAGAGAGAGCTATAACATGGGTGAAAAAAACGGTGTCAGTGAAATATTCTACCCGGATGGAAGCCTTTCTGAACGAATGGTTTTTAAAGCTGGAGTCAAGAATGGGAAATGGGAGCAATACTTCGAAAATGGAAACCCAAAACTGATTGCCACCGTGATTGATGGTCTGAGTTATGAAGGAAAATATGAATCATACTATCCCGATGGTAAAAAGCTTATTGAAGGTAAATATGTGGAGGGCAAAAAAGAAAGCTCTTGGTATCACTACAATGAAAATGGGTCTATTGAGATTATTTATGTCTACCGATCGGATGTAGTTGTGGATGAATATCCTAAAAATGGAACGTTTGACTCTTATTGGCCAAATGATATCAAACGATCGGAATACACGTATAAGGATGGCTTAAAAGATGGTCCATTCAAAGAATGGTTTGAATTAGGAGAGTGGAGAAACGAGGAGCGTACGGATGAATTTGGTAATCGGGTTCCAATTCAAAAGTTATATGGCACTCAACTTTACCGCGAAGGAAATTACCGAAAGGGAGAACTGCATGGGGAAGTAATTACCTACACTGAAAAAGGTAAAGTTGACAAACGAGAGAACTACCAAATGGGGGAGCTAAAGGATTAATTTGTACTATTCGTGAACATGCGCCAAAGTATCGCCATATTTCTTACCGCTCTACTTCTAGCCAGTTGTACTGATGATGGAGAAAATAACCAGGTGCCCGATCCAGGATATGCTTTCTTCCCTGCTGAGATTGGAACCTTTGTAGAATACCGCGCAGATAGTATATGGCATGATCAGCCTGATCCTACGATTGAAGGTATTCACGATACAACATCTTATTTTATTCGCGAAGTAATTGAATCTGAATTTGAAGATGCCTCCGGTGAACTCAGTCTTCGTATCGAACGGTATAAAAGGGAGAGTGAATTATCTGATTGGAGCTTGGTTGATGTTTGGTCAGCCAAGAGATCTTCGCAGAATGCCGAGAGGTTGGAGGAGAATTTCAGGTATGTGAAAATGGCTTTCCCAATAAGTAGCTTGGCAACTTGGGATGTCAATGCCTTAAATGTTCGAGATGAGTGGCAAGCAAGCTACGACAGCCTGAATCAAAGTAGAACAATTGGCGGATTAAACTTTGCCAATTCCGTTTTTGTCGATCAACACTTCTTCAAAAGTTTGATTGACGATGAACGTGCTTACGAGATTTATGCCGAAAATGTCGGTCTGATTTTGCGGTATGAGAGAGATTTTACGACGCAAATTGATTTTATTAATAACCCCGTGGCTGAGAACATTCGGTCCGGTCACGAGTTTATGTGGGAGATAGTGGATTATGGAAAAGAGTAATTGGAAAATATTGTTCGTGTTCATTTTGTTTGGCTCAACTGTTTTTGGTCAGGTAGATGAGAACAGGTATTTGGTTTATTTCGGAGATAAGGAAGGAACCCCGTATTCTGTAAACGAACCGGAGGAGTTTCTTTCGACAAGAGCTATACAAAGACGACTCAATCAAAATATCCCTATAACTAATGATGATTTACCGGTAAGTCCCAATTACATTCAACAAGTATTAAACTTGGGCGAGGTTGAACTCATCTATGAGCTAAAGTGGTTTAATGCTATCCTAATCGAAACGGAAGACGAAGATGTGCTTGCGGGAATAGAATCACTACCACCCGTAGTAGGCCTGCAAATTAGCCCCGTTATCACAGGTGAAGTTTATCCCGAAGAACCCTACGAACTTCCCGGTCAGCCTAAAAATGAATCCGACTATGGTCCTTCATTTAATCAAATTGATATGATTAGCGGTTACGATCTTCATGAACAAGGATTCAGAGGTGAAGGAATGTGGATCGGAGTATTTGACGGAGGTTTTTCTCTCGCCAATCAGGCTGATGCACTATCTGATCTATTTATTGAGGACAGGGTTATTGGCACGAGGAACTTTGTTGACGGAAACTCAAGCGTTTATTTTCGCAGTAGCCATGGAACATTCGTTCTTTCAACAATGGCCGGAAACATGACCGATAGTCTCATAGGTACGGCTCCAGAGGCTTCTTATCTTTTATTTATTACCGAGGATGTGTTAGTCGAAAGAAGAATCGAGGAGGCAAATTGGGCTGCGGCTGCCGAATATGCGGACAGCATTGGAGTCGATGTAATCAATACCAGTCTTGGATACACCCAATTTGATGTACCTGAAGAAGATTACAGCTACGAGCTTCTCGACGGGAACACAACTTTGATTACCAGGGCATCAGATAAAGCCGCATCAAAGGGTATGCTGATAGTAACATCTGCCGGGAATTCGGGAAACTCAGAGTGGTTCTATATCAGTGCACCTGCAGACGGTGACAGTGTTTTGGCCGTTGGTGCTTTAAGACCCGATACTGAATTGGTAGGTTTTAGTTCTCGAGGTCCACGTGTCGATGGGGCCATTAAACCAAATGTAGTCGCCCAAGGTTTTCAGGCCGTTGTTACGGATATGGGTGATGGGATTTCAGTGGCAAATGGTACCTCCTTCTCTTCACCTATTATTGCGGGAATGGCTGCTTCGCTTTGGCAAGCTGTACCGAACGCAACAGCACATGAGGTTTTTCAAGCCATCGAAGAAAGCGCCCATCTATACGCAAACCCAAATGACAGTTTGGGTTACGGTATACCAAATTTTGTGGATGCTTTGGAGATTCTTCAAACCACTACAGGAACCATCGATGTGGCAGGAAACTCTGGTTCTGTCGGACTTTTTCCAAATCCTATTGCTCAAGGAGAAATGCTCACCTTCATTGTGCCAAGTGTTTTCTCTGCGAACCTGAATGTGGCCATCTTGGATATTACTGGTAAGACCATCTATACGGATCGTCTCAATGTATACGGAAATAGGGCTAGTATAAATAATCTTCCAATTGCAACCACAGGTGTTTATCTGATTGATCTTCGGGACGATAACGGAAATCGTGCCACAGGAAAACTCCTGCTGAGATAAAATTCACATCTGGAAGCTGAGAAAATAGCAGGGGTCAGAACACGAGCGGTAGTCAAAATTCGTTCTTTTGACAACCGTGACACCAACTACCATTCTTATTCTAATTGGCCTGTACTTCGTGGCATTGGTAATCATTGCACGAATTACAGGACGGAAAGCTGATAATGCCGGATTCTTCGTTGGCAACAGAAATGCTCCTTGGTATGTAGTGGCCTTCGGAATGATCGGCGCTTCGCTGAGCGGAGTAACTTTTATTTCAGTTCCGGGATGGGTTGGAGACTCACAGTTTTCCTACATGCAGATGGTTTTTGGGTATGTACCGGGATATATGGTAGTGGCTTTTGTTTTACTACCGCTTTATTACCGACTGAAGCTTACGAGTATATACACCTATCTGAATCAGCGATTTGGTCGCCTTTCTTATAAAACCGGGGCATCATATTTTCTCCTATCAAGAATTATTGGAGCTTCATTTAGACTGTACTTGGTGGCGATGGTATTGCAATTAGCCGTGTTTGATCGCCTGGGAATGCAGATACCTTTTGCGGTCACCGTGATCATAACCGTTTTACTCATTTGGCTCTATACATTCAGAGGTGGCATCAAAACAATCATCTGGACAGATACACTCCAGACTGCATTCATGCTTTTGGCAGTCGGCATCAGTGTTTATTCAATTTCTACATCGTTGAACTTAGATGCTCGAGGGTTGGTTGAGACCATCAACACGAGTGACTATGGACGGATTTTCTTTTTTAATGATGTGAATGATAAAAAGTTCTTTTTCAAGCAGTTTTTGGCCGGGATGTTCATAACCATCACCATGACCGGTCTGGATCAAGACATGATGCAGAAGAACCTGAGTTGTCGCAGCTTGAAAGATGCGCAGAAGAATATGGTATCGTTCAGTTTGGTATTGGTGATAGTGAACTTGGTATTTCTTTCACTTGGTGCTTTGCTCTATATATTTTCTGAGAGTAAAGGACTTTCTATTCCTGAATTGACCGATCGACTCTATCCGCTCTTGGCGGTAGATGGTCATTTGGGCTTGGCCGTGGGTGTGCTTTTTGTTCTCGGCCTCATTGCGGCAGCATACTCTTCCGCAGATTCGGCGCTTACCTCGTTAACTACTTCTTTTTCCATCGACATTCTCGAGGTAGATAAGAAGGATGAAAAATCTGCTAAAAAGCAACGAATGCAGGTTCATATTGCCATGTCGGTGGTCCTGATCATCGTGATATTGATTTTTCGTGTGATTAACAACGATTCGGTGATTTCTCAGTTATTTACCGCTGCAGGATATACTTACGGACCTTTATTGGGAATGTATGCCTTTGGGTTATTTACAAAGAGAACTGTCAATGACAAACACGTGCCGTTTATAGCCGTTCTATCACCAATTTTGAGCTACGTCCTTGATCTGTTCTCCGCTGATTTATTCGGGGGATATGAGATAGGATTTGAGATCCTGTTGATTAACGGATTCATTACCTTTTTAGGCCTTCTAATCAGTAGTCTTTCTAAATCAAGCGGACAAGCCAGCGAGGCATTTGGATGAAGTCTTTGCGACCGATTTTCTATCGTCAGTCGATAACGTCTTCAGTCTGGGAATAAGCCATTCTTTTAGATTCTCATCCCACTTTGACCATTCCGTTAAAGTCTTCATCGTCTGATTCAGAACAATCCAATCTGAGTGATTTTCAAGATTTCGCTTCATGATTTTTAAAGCGGCCTCATGCTGATCCCCACTGAGGTCTTCGGTGTAAACCAAAAACAACTGAGCCAAGGTCCATTGCGCCGAGGCTTGGTCAAGCTCTCCTATTTCGTCGATAAACCTATCGAGGTAGGGAAGGAGTAGGGTCTTCCTTGCTTTGGCGATTCGTTTCATTGCATTTGACACCCTTAACCTCACCACTTCATCATTGCTTTTGTAACAAGCGAAAAGATCTTCCAGAGAAGATTCACTGGACACGACTGAATCCACAACTTCAACTGTATTTCCGAGAGAATTTGGATGTCCTCCTTTAAGCTGGGATTCTATTGAATTAAGGCTCATTTTTTCGACTTACCATTTCTTGACAAAATCCACCATTTCCCGATGGATTAATCCGTTGTCACATACCAATGTGTTGCCAAAGAGGTAATCATTCTCTCCGTAAAAGTCAGAGACTTTCCCACCTGCCTCTTCGATAATCAACGCACCGGCAGCGACATCCCAGGCGTTCAATCCATATTCGTAAAAACCGTCGAGTCTGCCGCAGGCCACATAGGCCATATCGACAGCGGCGGCTCCTAAACGTCTTATGCCTCTTGTATTGCGGTTTACTTCGGCCAGGATATTCAAGTAATCCAGTTGTCTTCCTCGATTGTCATAGGGAAAACCAGTGGCTAGCAGTGTGAGTTTTATATCTGACTGGTCGGATACCTTTATCGGATCCCCATTTAAAAAAGCACCCAATCCTTTGGCTGCACTAAAACATTCATCTCTTTCAGGATCATAAATTACACCGATGGTTATTTTACCTTCTTCCCAGAGAGCAACACTGGTACAATAACATGGGATTCCAAATAAGTAATTTGTGGTTCCGTCCAGCGGGTCGATTATCCAATTTTGCTTTTCCGCGCGTTCTCCCGTTCCTTCTTCAGCGATAAAACCCGCTTGTGGAAGGAGCTTTTTTAGAAATTCTACGAATCTGCTTTCAGCTTCTTTATCGGCTCGTGATACCAGGTCGTTTTTCCCGCTTTTTTGCTCAATTTCCGAACTCTTTATGCTGAGCCTTTCGTTTTTTAAAAATTGACCCGTCTCCTTACTGATTTGAACAACTTGATGGAGGACTTCTTCCAGGTTATGCATGAATGGCTTCTTTTATGAGATCAACTTTCATTAAACCATCCCGATCGATTTCGGTCAAATGAACTTTTTGAATGGTATTAATCAAGCTTTGATCAAAAGGGAGTTTCACTTTTACATAGTTTTCGGTGAACCCATTGAGCATTCCCCGTTCTTCCTCCGCTTCGACCAATACATGGCGGTCCGTTCCCATCTGTTCCTGATAAAAGGCCTTTTTCTTCTTGTGGCTGAGGATTCGAAGCATTTTGGTACGCTCGTATCTGATGTCTTTTGGGACGCTTCCATCCAATCTTATGGCAGTCGTATTGGCGCGTTCTGAGTAGGTGAATGCATGGAGGTAGCTCACAGGGAGTTCGTTCAGGAAATTGTACGTAACCATAAACTCCTCTTTCGTTTCTCCTGGGAATCCGCTAATGACATCAACTCCAATGCAAGCATCGGGCATAACCGATTTGATTCTTTTGATCCGCTCGCGGTATAAATCGCTGCGATACCTTCTGCGCATTGCTTGAAGAATTCTGTCAGATCCCGACTGGAGTGGGATGTGAAAGTGGGGAACAAATTTTTCACTGGAACCGACAAAATCAATAATGCGATCTTCCAAAAGATTGGGTTCAATGCTCGAAATTCGGAATCGCTCTATTCCATCTACTTTTTCTAATTTTTGAATCAACCCGAAAAAGTTCTCCTCGGTACCATTGCCAAAGTCTCCAATATTTACCCCTGTGAGTACCACCTCTTTGGCGCCCGCCTCGGCTGTTTCGTGCGCAACTCTTATGGTTTGTTCAATGGAAGCGTTTCTAGATCTTCCTCGAGCCAATGGAATCGTACAAAAGGCGCAGAAATAGTTGCAGCCATCTTGAACTTTGAGGAAGGTTCTTGTCCGATCATTTGATGAAAAACCGGGAATAAACTCTTTTGTGTGTTTGATTGCTCGAGCTTGAGAATGACCTTTTTCAAAGATTGATTCAGACTCCAGATACTCTGCGACATTGAACTTTTCTTCTGCTCCAAGTACCAAGTTGACTCCCGGTATTTCCGATATCTCTTTTGGTTTGAGCTGAGCGTAGCACCCAATTACAATTACGATTCCATCCGGATTAATTCTCAGCGCTTTACGGACAACAGATCGACACTTCTTGTCAGCATTATCCGTTACAGAACAAGTGTTTATCACAAACACATCCGGATTGTCTTCAAAAGCGACACGACCATAACCCGCGTCTTGCAACTGACGTGCTATCGTACTGGTCTCAGAGAAGTTCAGCTTACATCCTAAAGTATAAAATGCAACCTTCTTAAATTGGAGCATGGCGCAAAGGTACTACCGTTTTAATAATCACTAAAGTGTGAAAATGGGCTGGTCAACTCTTATTTTAGACCTGGAAAACCAATTACAAATGGTGTTCAGATTTGTTCAAATATTCAGTTGTGTATTTCTGCTCATAGCCTTTTCAGGGATAGCTTATGGACAGGATAAAATTGAACGTGAGTACAAGATAAAAAGGGACTCGGTGCCTTTAAAGGCGCAGGAGTTTATTTATGATTCAGGGTTTCTTGAGAAGAAAACAAAAATCTCCTGGTATCGCGAAGTTGGTTCTGAAAAGGAAACCGTAGAGGCAAAATTTAAGCAGAACGGAAACCAATATAGTATTGAGTTTTTCATGGATGGCAAGCTGCAAGATGCCGAAATTCAAATCCATCAGAATAGCCTTCCGCGCAAATCGCGACAAAATATTGAGGCCTATCTGGACGAAGTTTTCACCAAATGGCGCTATCAAAAAAAACAACGACAATGGTCGGGAGAAAATGAGGCAGTTCTAAGAGCTTTGAAAGAAGACAATTTGATTGAGGGGGTCACCGAGCGATTCGAGTTGGTGATTAGTGTAAATTCTAAAGATGAAAAAGGCTATTTCGAGTTCTTATTTGATGTCGAAGGCAGGTTCTTGAGTAAAGCCAAAATTATCCAGAACTCCAGCGATATTTTGATTTATTGAAAAGGGTTTTGCTCATAGCTTTTGTCTGTGCTTCCTGCTTTGAAATTTCGGGACAAGACCTCTACCGTTTTGGTATCCTTCCTGTTTTTAATACCTACACCAAGTTTGAGAAGAACTACAGTCTGAATGTTAAGTATGAGAACAGGCAGATCTTTCAAGAGGGGTCTTTTTCCACTGGTGAGAATAATTCCGACTACAACTTTGAGCGACAAGACCTAACCCTTATTCTGGGTAAGCGAATTGCACCAACGATGAAACTGGGGCTAGGTTATTTAGTTCGGTTTGAATCTGAAAGATTTGTGCAGAGAACCTTGCAACAAGTTGCCTTTACTCATTCCTATGGACGGATTAGAACTGCTAATAGAATTCGAACCGATCAAACCTGGGATCCCGATGAGCCATTTGAGTTTAGGTTACGTTACAGACTCGCTTTGGAGTATCCACTTTTCGGTAATAATCTCGACCCTAAAGAGCTCTACTTGAAACCTTCCATTGAATACCTCGCACGCTTTCGAGATCAATTTGTAAATGAAGTACGAATAGTTCCTGTATTGGGATATCTTGGAAAGGATCGAAATTCATTTGAAGTAGGATTAGATTATCGTTTTGGTTCTATTTTACAGGATTTACGTGGCCACGGCTTTTGGGTTTATTTTGGCTATTATCTCCGTATAAATAGGAATTCAGGCTAAAGAATATTTCAAAATTTCCGAAAACTGACCATTGTCATTCCATGGGTTGTTCGGCCTTTTTAGGTTTGTATTCTACTATTTCACTCGGCTTTTATGCAATACAGCGCTAAGGATTTGGCAAACGCCAAAACCAGAAAGGATCTTCGGTCGTTGGCTACGGCCAAGGATATCAAGATCAGGAAAACACTTAAGAAAATTGCCTACCTCAACGAGCTGGCACAACTCCAAGCAGAATTCGTCAACCTCCAAAAACACATCGCCAAAAACAAACTTCGAGTTGCGATAATCTTTGAAGGTAGAGATGCTGCCGGAAAGGGTGGTTCGATTAAAAGATTTAAAGAACACCTTAACCCAAGAACTTCACGAGTTGTAGCTCTGACAAAACCTACGGAGGTGGAAAGAGGACAATGGTATTTTAGGCGTTACATAAAAGTGCTTCCCAATCCCGGTGAAGTAGTCTTTTTTGATAGAAGCTGGTATAACCGAGCCGTGGTAGAACCGGTGATGGGTTTCTGCACCAAGGATCAGTACGATAAATTCATGGTGCAAGTACCTGAATTTGAACACCTGCTTTATGAAGACAATATGATCATCATAAAATTCTGGTTTTCGATATCCAAAGAAGAGCAAAAGAAACGTTTTACCGATCGATTGAATAATCCACTGAAGCGTTGGAAGTTCAGTCCTGTTGATATGAAAGGACAGGAACTTTGGGATAGCTATACCCACTACAAGGAACAAATGTTTAGCAAATCTCATACGGCTTTTAGTCCTTGGATAATTGTAAAGACGAATGATAAAAAGCAGGCTCGGCTTGAGAGCATGCGTTATGTATTATCTCAATTCGACTATGAAGGAAAAGGAGAGCAAAACGTCACCCTGCTTCCTGATCCAAATGTAATAATGCGTTATCACCGAAGCGCCATACAAATTGATAATTAAGGTACCATGAGCGAAAAATATCTCAGCGAAAACGATGTGGAACTGCTCAATTCGAAACTGGGCCTTCACTCACTTCTCCGATCCAAAAAGGTAAATATTGAGCGAGCACTCAATGAGACAAAGTATGCCATTGAGTTTCGTAAAAGACAGGAAGAATTAATCAAGCTTCAATCCTGGGTTATTGAAAAAGGGCAAAAAGTTGTGCTCGTTTTTGAAGGCCGCGATGCAGCCGGAAAGGGAGGGGCAATCAGGCGAATTACAGAGTATATCAATCCACGACATTTCAGAATAGTTGCTTTAGACAAACCAACAGACGATGAACGGCATCAATGGTTTTTTCAGCGATATATTAATCAACTTCCCAAACCAGGTGAGATCGTTCTCTTCGATAGATCGTGGTACAATCGTGCCGTCGTTGAACCTGTTAACGGATTCTGTACCCTCAAAGAATATCAGGTTTTTATGTCGCAGGTAAATGACTTCGAGAAAATGCTGGTCGAAAGTGATACCTATCTTATCAAGTTTTATTTCTCCATTACGAAAGATGAACAAGCAAGAAGGTTTGACGACATCAAAACCAACCCTCTGAAGCGTTGGAAAATGACTCCAGTGGACGAAAAAGCTCAAGAATTATGGGATAAGTACACGGAGTATAAGGAAGAAATGTTCTCAAAAACCAATACCAGTATAGCCCCCTGGGTCATTGTTGATGCCAACCAAAAATCATCGGCTAGGTTGAAAGCGATAAACCATGTCTTGGATACAATTCCTTACAAAGAAGGTGAATAGCTAAAACGGATTGCAATAATTCTTTTCTTGATACAGCGTTTTGATCCCCGTGTTAAGAAAACTTCTTCCATTATTGGCATTCTGCTGTTATTCCTGCGGCTCTGAAACGGAGCCACTCGATATGAATTGTTTCAAGGTTTCAGCCACTGCATACAACAGTCTGCCTTATCAAACCAGGCCGGGAAGTTCAGGCAATATAGCTGCATGGGGAGACACCTTAGTCCCGGGTATGAAATGCATTGCCGTATCGAGAGATCTTCTCGATAGTGGTCTCACGCGAAATGCCAGAGTACTGATAGAAGGTTTTGAAGGAGATACCTTTTTGGTAAAGGATAAAATGAATCATCGTTTCAGGAGGAGAATTGACCTGTACATGGGAAAAGATGTTAAGAAGGCCAAAGAATTCGGTTTTCAGAAGAAATGGATTTGTTTGCTTGAAGACAATTCTGTGGGAAACGAATGATGAATTGTCAAAACTCCATTCTAATTCCTGTTTAATTTGTGTCAATGAGAAGATACCTTCTTTTTCTTGTTGTATTCATTTGCGCCTGCTCGTCGAAACAAGAGACAACGGACAAAAAAGTATTTCGGTACAACGAATCGGCAGGAATCTCATCTTTAGATCCTGCCTTCAGTCGAAACCTGGAGAATCTTTGGGCCTGTAATTTGCTGTTTAACGGACTCGTAGAAATTGATGATTCGCTCAATGTGATTCCCGCAATTGCAAAATCATGGACCATCGATACATCGGGTAGGACCTACACTTTTCTGCTGCGCGATGATGTTTATTTTCACGATAGCGAGGTGTTTGCCTCAGGTGAGGGTAGGAAAGTAGTAGCTCAAGATTTCGTTTTTAGCTTCAATAGGGTCATAGATCCTGTGAAAACAACACCTGGTTCTTGGGTTTTTAGTTCGGTAGATTCATTGAGGCCTTTCACGGCTATCAATGATTCCGTCTTGGAGATTCGACTTCAACGATCTTTTCCTCCTTTTTTAGGTCTTCTTGGAATGAAGTATTGTTCCGTAATACCTAAAGAGGCGATTGATAAATACGGGGACGATTTTCGCAGTAATCCGGTGGGAACAGGGCCTTTTAAATTTCATTTCTGGATCGAGAATACTCGACTCGCTCTGCACAAAAACGAGAACTACTTTGAATTTGACGAAAAGGGAATCCGGCTGCCATACATCGATGCAGTTGGTGTTTCATTCGTGCCGGATAAAAGTGCTGCCTACCTCGATTTCCTGAAGGGCAACTACGATATGATGTCTGGTCTTCATTCGAGTTACAAGGACGAATTGATAACACAATCCGGGGAACTCAAGCAGCTCTATGAAGACAAGATATATCTTCAAAAATTTCCTTTTCTCAAGACTGATTATCTAGGCTTTCAGACGAATGATTCACTTAATGAAGGATCTCCTTGGCTTAATACAGATCTTAGACGCGCCGTGAATTACGCCGTTGATCGCGAATCAATGGTGCGCTACTTGAGAAACAACGTATATACCCCCGCTTCAGGTGGTTTTATACCTAGAGGAATGCTTGGGTATCGATCAACCATAGGTTACGACTACCGCCCCGATTCGGTGAGATCAATCTTGAAAAGATTGGGCTATCAGGATGGAGATGGTCTCCCTGTTTTACAGTTGAGTACTACAACCGATTATGTGGACCTCTGCGAATACGTTCAGCATCAATTGAGTCAATTCGGTATTCAAATTAAGGTAGAGGTTTTACCGGCTTCAGTTCATCGCGAGAATAGCGCTAAAGGCAATCTTCAATTCTTCAGAAAATCGTGGTTGGCAGATTATCCTGATGATGAAAACTTCATGGCTCTTTATGTATCCTCCAATCGATCCCCTAAAGGACCCAACTACACTCATTTCGATAGCGAATCATTTGATGAGCTTTATCAAAAAGCCATGGCGGAGACAGATCCTCAGAAAAGATCAAATATGTATGCTCAAATGGACAGCTTGATGATGACTGAAGCGCCGATCGTTCCATTGTATTATGATATGGTGATGAGATTCGTCTCAAATAAAATCTCCGGATTGGATCAGAATCCAATGAATGTCTTGGATTTGAGAAGGGTGGACATCACTCCGGTCGACCAATAAGACAGCTTATGGCACGATGGTCTGAAATCTCTTCAGAATGTGTTTGATACCCTCTGGAAATTAAATTAGCTGAATGAAAGATATAGTCAATTCTAAAGGATGGAAATGCCCCTCGATAAGTGCTTCCTATTCCCGAACCACTTTCGCGAAAGGCGTCACGATACCCCTCTGAAATCGTCGAATAGCTGTATGAAATTGGCGTGTCGTTAAAATCTCCGCAAACAATTGAAGGGTAAGGACAATTGTCCATGTGTTTCCTAATTGCCTCTACTTGTGTAGCTCTCCGTTCATAGGCATTTAACATTCTGCCTGCAATATTTCTCAAATCTCTCAAGTCAACTTTAGCTTCATCTTTTTCAGTGGCAATTTCTTCTGCTACCGCATACTCTGATTCACTAAACCGAATGGAAGCAGCATGAGCATTGTAAATTCTCACGGTGTCACCATTCCAAATCAGATCGGTGAAAATGCACATGTTGTTATTCCTTTCGCCTTGAAATCTCATTTCACCCCTGTTCACAATGGGGAACTTACTGTAAATGGCTATTCCATAGTGTTGGTCGCCCGCAACCGTCGTGGTATAGGCGTCATACACGTGAGGAGCATTGAGAACCAGTCTGAGCCGTTCTCGAGTCTCGAAAATACCTGGTCGTGAATGGTGAAAATACTCTTGAAAGCAAAATACATCGCCGTTTATGGTTTCCAGATTTCGCATGATATCATCTCTATTAGCGATATTTTCTGACCAGTTATACCAACCAAAAAGTTTGACATTTTGCGATACAATACGGAATGAGTTCCCTTCTATTTCGGGAGATTTCCAAAAATTCAATTGGAAGTAGGAGCTGAGTGAGTTGTACCCTAAAACGATGGTAATGGCAGAGATTAATGCCAAACGTTTTTTAAAGAACAACCAGAAGACGACAAAAAAGAGATTCGTAACCAGAAGAAATCCATAGCCTATGCCGAAGAAAGCCAATGGGGCAAATTGTGCAGGACTTATTTTCGTGGAAAGATAGGATAAGAGGAGAGCAGCAACCGCAACGAGGTTTATGGTGAGAATTGTATTTCTTCCGAACGCCTTAACCTTTCGAATCACTACTTGTTACTCGCATTAAACAAAAATTCTTTCTCCTCTTTCGAGAGGCTGTCGTATCCGCTCTGCGAAATTTTATCTAATATTTCGTCGATGCGTTTCTGACTGGATTTTTCAGACCTTACCTCCTTGCTTCTCGTCTGGGTCTTTCTAGTCCCCCTCCGCTTTTTGTTTGAAGAAGCCACTCTTAACTTGGGCTTTGGACGAAACAATTCACCGAAGAAATCAATTACTTTGAAGAAACCATTGGACCAATCTCGGCCTGAAGCCAAATTTCGTGCATAAAGGAAGCCGAACAAAGCACCACCCAAGTGCGCAAGCCGTCCACCGGAATTACCACCGTCAAGAAATAAAATATCAAGGGCTACAAAAAATATAGCGATGAACTTTAGCTTAACCCGTCCGATTAGCACCAATCTAACGACCATTTCGGGAGCATAAGTAGCAATGGCGACCAATACGGCGATAACGGACGCTGAAGCTCCAATTAGGGTACTTTCGGTTCCTGAAAAAACGGGAAATGCGTTGTATGCAATGAAGTAGAGTAAAAATCCTGCAATTCCCCCTAAAAAATAGACGGCTATGAATCTGCGGTCGTTTAGAAGATCTCCAAAAAGACGACCTGAGAACCAAAGCATGATCATATTTACTACCAAGTGCCACAATCCCACGTGAACAAACATGTAAGAAATAATAGTCCATGGACGGAATAACATGGTTTGGGGCACGGATGACCCGGAAATCCAAGGAAGAACTACTCCGAGAAGATCACTTTGGTAGAAGTAACCAAATACCCTTATCAAACTAAGAAATACGAATACGGCGATATTGATATAGATGAATCGCGTCACCATATTCCCCGATTGGAAGCTGAATTTCAGATCGTCCAGAATCTTTGCCATTTTAGTAACCGTAGGAGTTATTCTGGTTTTTGTTCCAGTACTTAATTAAGAAATATCCGAATAACATTCCACCTAAGTGAGCAAAGTGTGCAACATTGTCTCCAGGGCGATTAGCAATTCCTGAAAACAACTCAATCGCTCCGTAGCCGATTACGAAATACTTCGCCTTGATGGGAACAGGGAAGAAAAGCATGATTAATCGGGTATTGGGAAACATCATTCCAAAAGCCAAAAGAATTCCAAAAACGGCTCCCGAAGCACCAACGACAGGTGTATTGTACAAATACCAAAGCTGTTGAATTTGCTCGCGATTCGCCGACGGAAAGGAAAAGTTGGTGCTACCTTCTTTGATGTATGCTAAAATCTCAGGAGATATGTCAGGTGCGATTTGGCTAATTTGAAAGGCTACAACCAAATAGTGAAGGAAGAATGCTCCAAATCCTGTAATGAGGTAATAAATCAAAAACCGTTTCGGGCCCCAAATTCGTTCTATGGACGTTCCGAACATCCATAAAGCGAACATATTGAAAAAAATGTGCGCAAATCCACCGTGCATGAACATATGGGTTACAATTTGCCATGGTCTGAAGTAAACGGATTCCCAATAAAAAGCACCGAGGACCCGGCTTAAATCGAATCCCTGGGGCTGCAGTGCGATGGTAGCCAAAAAGAAAAGAC
>CAZWQX010000082.1:0-18000 GCA_964635965.1 uncultured Cryomorphaceae bacterium | reverse complement strand
CTTACATCGCTGAAGGTCATACCAATACAGATATCGCTCAAAAGTTATTTCTAAGCCCGCATACAGTTAATACGCATCGAAAGAACATTATGCAAAAGCTTGGCGTCAAGAATACTGCATCGATCGTAATGTATGCCGTTAAGACCAATCTGGTCAACGTGAACAAGTTTCTGTTCTCTTCAAAGTAGTCAGTCAAATTATATAGATTTGGCCCCGATGAAATTGATTGCAGACAGCGGGTCAACCAAAACGGATTGGCGTTTGATTGCCCCATCAGGTGAAGTATTTGACTACAAGAGCGAAGGGATTAACCCCTATTTCCACACGGACGAAAGCGTTTCTGAGACATTGAGAAAGATTTCATTTGCGCCCTATTCGCACGCGGATATCGATGAAGTGTATTTCTACAGTGCGGGGTCAAACACGAAAAAGAGCATGCAGATTATGGAGGTTGGCTTCCGACGAATCTTCATCAATGCAAAAATCTATATCATTCACGATCTTCTTGGAGCCGCTCGAGCTCTATTTGGAGAAGAATCCGGACTAGCAGCGATCTTAGGCACCGGATCTAATTCTTGCTTTTATCAAGATGGAAAGATCAAGTTGAACCTTGGAGGTTATGGATATATCCTCGGGGATGAAGGGAGCGGGATGCACATCGGACGAAAGGTTGTTAGGGAGTTTATGAATGATTTGATGCCTAAGGACGTACAGGAGAGGTTTAAAGAAAAATACTATCTGACTAAAGATCAGATTATTTACGCGGTGTATAAGGATGCATATCCTAATCGATTCTTGGCATCGTTTAGCAAATTCGCCAATGAGAATTTAGACCACCCCTATATAGCCGACATGGTCGATGATGCCTTCATGAAGTTCTTTAAGCGATACATCGTCCAATACCCGAGTTATCAATCTTACAACCTTCGTGTTCTCGGTTCGGTAGGATTCTTTTTTGAAAAGCAACTTTGTGCAAGAGCTGATAGGTACGGGGTGAAGATCGATAAGATCATGAGAGCTCCGATTGATGGACTACTAAAGTTCCACCAAGAACACTAGCGAATTATTCTTTTTTCGGCGGTATTGCCAACCAGATCGGAAACAGCTATCTCAAGTTGGTTGAGGTCGACTAATTTATCCCTATCGGATATTCGAATAGTTAAAGTCCGCTTTTTCGGTTCATATTCGGTCAGAATCCAGTTGCCATTCAGTTTTGATTCGAATTTTGAAATTCCGGTTTTATCGTCTTTGACCCTTACCACGATTTTTGAACCAACCGAAAAGGCTTTTGGTACTTGAACTACCGTAATGTCCGGTGCATTTGTATCCGCTTCAAGAACGAATTTTCCGAATTGTTTGGATTTTCCTTGAAAGTGGTTTTCATTTCTTTCGGCTTCTAAGTAGGAAGCTCCTCCTGTTGAAGCATAACGTGCGATGACAATTTTATTCTTCAAAGAATCGGGCACGTTTGATGCCGAAAGGGTAATGTTCATAGGTTTCTTCAAAGGAACCAACTCGTTCTGAACGCTGAATCTTGCCGAGTATTGACCCTGTTTAGGCTCTTCCCTTCCAAGTGAAAACTTGAGATCGGTATAAAGAGAATTCTCAGGTAAACTGACCATTAACTCATCATTGTAAGTGAATTCATTGGGTTGATCAAACTTGAAATAAGCGTCATATGGTTTCGTCCCTTCTTTTATTGTTGTTGGTTTTGAAATAGAAGTAAACTCAAAAGAAAGCGATGAACGATTACCATAGGCATCAGTCACTTTGTAATTAGCTCGGTGCGTGTCTGTATCGGGAAAAAATAATATACCATTGCCGTTCATAGCCTCGGTGTATATTTCGAGATCATTGCCGGGTTCAACAAATGATTTATGGTAGTGCCAGCGATTCCTGCGATATACATCATAAGCCTTATATGAGTTGATATGACCGATCGTTGCAAAATCCAACTCGTCAAATTGCTGAGCGCAGATTTTTTCTTCATCAACTTCCAGATAAACCTTATATAGACCGCATTTATTTGGATATCCATTTAAATAATCCAAGGCGTGGATCGAGATCCCAAAAGCTCCATAGACATTTATCGCTTCGGTTGTCTTCAGCCTATACTTACCATTCGATCCATGAACCACGAAACTTTTTGCTTCATTTTTCCCATCTATCAGAGTTGAATCACTCAAAGGATGAAACCTTACTCCGCGTATACGAGGTGGAATATCATCTTTAATTGCGAACCCAAATTTTAAAGGATTAAGTGCGTGACTATCCGATGTTCTTCGAATTTCAAAATGAAGGTGAGGTCCGCCTGAGCTGCCTGAATTACCGCTCGTGGCTATTATTTCGCCTCGTTTTACTTCGATTTTCTCTTTCGGAACGAAATCTACTCGAAACGAACTGGACTGATATTGTTTTTCCCTTACAACTTCAGAGATTTCAGGGCTGAACTTTTGTAAATGTCCATATAATGTGGTGTAACCGTTAGGATGTTCGATGTAAATCGCATTGCCGTAGCCGTAAGGTGAAATACTTATGCGACTAACAAACCCATCGGCTACAGCCAAAACATTCTGACCTTCTACTCCCTGAGTTTTAATATCGATTCCCGTATGGAAATGATTGTTTCTCAGCTCGGCGAAGTTTCCCGATAGGTAGAGTGGAATGTCTAAAGGAGAAGTAAAAAGACTGTCTAAATCTTGAGATTTTAGATTCGTGAAAAGCACTAAAGTGCCCAGAATTATAGATCTACTTGCCAGACGAGAAATCATACTCAAGATTAGTCATCGAATAGCACAAGCTTCGGGCCAAAACATAATGAAATGTAAACAACGCGTCGTGAAAAGAATTGAGGCCTTAAAAACCAAAGCTTTTTGTTAATCTTGTAGACGAGTATAATTTTGCTGAAAGTTTAAAGTTTTATGAGTTAATGACTCGCGAAGAGGTTGCCCGAAGATTTTCATCCTTAGGGGATAAACTAAAACAGGTTCAAAGCAATCAAGAACGTTTGGTTGCTGAAAACGCCGAGCTCAAAAAGCGCATAACATTGCTTGAAGAGGAGCTTCGTGATACTTCTGATAAGAGTCGGGATCTCGAAAAAAACTATGACCGTGTAAGATTGGCCAAGACTTTGGTTACTACAACCGCTGACAAGGCCGAAATGAAATTCAGAGTTAATGAATTGGTGCGGGAGATTGACAAGTGCATTGCACTATTGAACAGATAGATGGGTCGCAGATGAGCGAAAAATCGATAAAAGTAACCATAGCCGGTAGGATTTATCCGGTTTCCGTTAAACCCGAAGAGGAAGAAATGGTGCGTGGTGCGGCAAAAAAAGTGGATGACAGCGTTAAGCATCTCCTCGATAACTATGCCGTAAAAGACAAGCAGGATCTTTTGGCTATGACCGCCCTGCAATTGGCCACGCATGCTGAAACCAATACATCTTCGGATAAGGTCGATTTTGATTTAAAAGCGCTCGAAAATTTAGAAAAGCTCGTCGATAGTCTGCTTTGATTCTCCGCAACGATTCTTTAACGATGGTTAAAGAATATAAAAATGGATATCAACACAACAGATCTCTTGATCGGCCTCCTTGCGGGGGTAAATATTGAAGGTGAAATAACTTGCTTCGCCATAAACGGGATATATAGGAAGAAGAAAAACACCATCCAAACAGAAGCCGAAAAAGAAGGAGAGGCCATCAAAAAGGACAAGATGCTCCAGGCCAAAGAAAAATTTTATCAGCTCAAAGAAGAGCACGAAAAGGTTATCAAAGACCGTAACCGAAAGCTGCAGAGTGCTGAGGATAAACTCAAGAATAGAGAGTCTACCCTGAGCAAGAGAATCGAAGAAAACAAAAAAGCCAAACGCGAAGCTGATTCGATTCGTGAAAATCTATCGAAACAGCTTGGTGTCGTTGAAAAACGCAGGAAGGATTTAGAAAAGGCTCATGCTCAAAATGTAGAGCAGTTGGAAAAGATTGCGAATTATTCGGCCGATGATGCAAAGGCGGAGCTGATGAAAGCGCTGAAAGATGAGGCTAGAACCGAGGCCATGAATCACATCAAAAACATCATGGACGAAGCGAAACTGACGGCTAACGCTGACGCCAAGAAGGTTGTGATTCAGAGTATACAACGGGTTGCAACAGAGCAGGCCGTTGAGAATTCCGTCTCAGTATTTAATATTGAGAATGATGAGATTAAGGGAAGAATCATTGGACGAGAGGGACGAAACATCCGTGCCCTTGAAGCCGCTACCGGAGTGGAAATTATCGTAGATGATACCCCTGAGGCAATTATCCTTAGTTGTTTTGACCCCGTTAGAAGAGAAGTTTCTCGATTGGCTCTTCATCAGTTGGTTTCTGATGGTAGAATCCACCCCGCACGTATTGAGGAGGTGGTCAAAAAGGTGAAAAAACAGATTGAAGAAGAAATAATCGAAACGGGAAAACGTACTTGTATTGATTTGGGTATTCACGGTTTGCATCCGGAGCTTATTCGTATGGTCGGAAGAATGAAGTACCGTTCGTCCTACGGACAGAACTTGCTTCAGCACAGCAGGGAAGTGGCCAATTTAACGGCAACCATGGCTTCGGAATTGGGCCTGAACCCAAAACTTGCAAAAAGGGCTGGATTGCTTCATGACATAGGGAAAGTTCCTGATGATGAGCCTGAAGTTCCGCATGCAATCTTAGGGATGAAATTGGCCGAGAAATTCGGTGAGAAACCTGACGTGTGCAATGCTATAGGTGCTCACCACGATGAGATTGAAATGAATAATCTAATCTCACCCATTGTTCAAGTATGCGACGCCATTTCAGGTGCAAGACCGGGTGCCAGGAGAGAAGTCGTTGAATCTTACATTAAGCGTCTTCAGGATTTAGAAAGCCTTGCTCTTAGCTATCCGGGAGTAACTAAATCCTATGCCATTCAAGCAGGAAGGGAATTGAGAGTAATGGTTGAAAGTGAAAAGGTTAGTGATGAACAAGCAGACACCTTGAGCTTTGATATCTCGCAAAAAATTCAAAACGAAATGACCTATCCGGGTCAAGTAAAAGTCACGGTAATTCGAGAAAAGAGAGCCGTGAATTACGCCAGATAAAATATGCAGGCAAAGCTTCGAGGCAAGAAAGTACTGGTCACGGGAGGAGCCGGATTCATTGGCTCTAATTTATGTGAGTCGCTCGTTGCCGAGGGAAATGAGGTAGTTTGTTTTGACAACCTGACTACGGGGAAATCATCAAATCTGGAGCACCTGATGTCTCGAGAGAACTTTACATTCATCGAAGGTGATATCAGAGATTTTGAAGCATGTCTGAAGGTGGCGGAGGGAAAAGATGTTATTCTTCATCAGGCGGCTTTGGGTAGTGTACCCAGGAGTATAAACGATCCAATCACCACAAATTCCGTGAATATTGACGGATTCTTGAATATGTTGAATGCGACAAAGGAAAAAAGTGTTCCTAGATTCGTGTATGCCGCTAGTTCAAGCACGTATGGTGATAGTACGGTTCTTCCAAAAAGAGAAGATGAAATCGGAATGCCACTTTCACCTTACGCAGTGACGAAGTATGTCAATGAACTTTATGCACATGTATTTGGCAACTTGCACGGAATGGAAGTTATCGGGTTGAGGTACTTCAATGTTTTTGGAAAGCACCAATCACCCGATGGTGCTTATGCTGCGGCCATCCCAAAATTCGTTAGTGCCTTCATTCGACACGAATCACCCACCATCCATGGTGATGGTGAACAAACCAGAGATTTCACATTTATTGAAAATGTGATCCAGATTAATCACTTGGCGGCGACAACTACTAACAAGGAAGCTGTGAACCAAGTTTATAACGTTGCCTGCGGAGATCGAACTTCACTGAACGATGTAATAAAGGTTATTAAAGGTTCTCTAACAGAATTTGACCCGGCAATTGCGGATGTCGATATTATGTATGGACCGGAACGCGCTGGAGATGTTCGTGATTCATTAGCTGATATATCAAAAGCAAAGAACCTATTGGGATACCGACCAACGCATACGTTTCAACAAGGAATAATTGAAGCTATCGCTTGGTATAGGGATTCGTTGAAATAATTTTGTGTTAAAACGTTTATTAGGAAACGAGTTTGTGATCAACGTGGCCAAATTGGTTTCAGGAACCACATTGGCTCAGGCTATCCCTTTTTTGGCCTTACCGCTTATTACCCGTCTTTTCACCCCAAGTGACTTCGCATCTCTTGAGCAATTTATCATGTTGGTTGAGATCCTGGTTATACCGGCAACCTTGAAGTACGAATTTGCTATTATGCAGCCCAAGCATAATGAAGACGCAAAACAGCTACTATATTTCGTTTTGCTCTTTTGCTTCAGTGTTTCCTTGCTTTACAGCCTTATCGGATTTTTCGCAGCTCCCAAAGCCGCCGAAATGTTTAATAACCCCGATGCCTTGTGGTTCATCCCATTGGTTGGGGTGGGGGTATTCCTGGCGGGGATCAATCTCGGATTTAACTACTGGTTCTCAAGGCAAAAGAGGTATGGCTTGCTGGCCTCTACCAAAGTGATTGAAACATCTACCGCCGAGGGTTCAAAAATTGGATTTTGGTACGGCGGTTTTCGGAATTTGGGTCTTGTTTATGGATTTTTGACCGGTCGTTTGCTTATGACTGCGACCTACATTACGAGATATATTAAAGGAACATCTGCCGCATTTTCGGGATTCAATGGTAAGAGAATGCGTGCGCTTCTAAAAGAGTTTTCGGAATACCCCAGATACACAACCTTAGGAAGTTTCTTTGGCAGAGCAACTGCTTGGCTTCACATTTTTATGTTCAGTATTTATTTTGAGCCCGTGGTAGGATTTATTGCTCTGGCAAGACGACTGGCATTCGCACCGCTCAATATAATTAGCCTTTCTTTTTCTCAGGTATTTTATCAGAAAATAAGTGAGGTCAACGATAGCAGAAAACTTCAGAAGATTTATGATATGGCTCTGAGGCCTTTGTTGGTATTTGGGGTGGTAATCATCATCGTCGTTTACTTATTGCCGGATAATACATTCTCGTTCGTGTTTGGTGAGAAGTGGGGCATGGCTCAACCTTACGTCGAGATTCTAATATTCTGGTTCGTGGCAAATTTCATCAGCACATGTTTCGCTTTTATTTTGTTGAGGCTAAATAAGCAGAAGCAGATGTTGCAATTGGATATTGCCCATTTCATCCTTGTCTTCCTTTCAATCTATGTTGGAATACTTAGCAATTGGGATGCGATTTCGACCTTAAAGCTTTTTGCTTCCGTTCAAGCAGGGTATTATGCCTTTATGATCTGGTTGGGTCGCTATTATGTAAAGGAATTTGCCTACCAAAATAACTTGGATAGTGAAGAGGATGATCAATAAGGTCAAGAACCCATTTGTCAGGAATGTAGGCTTAATGCTATCGGGAAATGGATTGGCGATTGTCATACCTTTCCTGATGGCACCCTTGATTTCAAGAGTCTATACCCCCGAAGACTTTGCAGCTTTCGAGTTATGGGTAAGGATTCTTGGGTTAGTTGTGATTGTAGGTTCGCTCAGATTGGAGTTTGCAATCCTCCTCCCAAAAAAGGATAGCGAAGTCGTGTCTCTCGTCTCTCTCTGCTTTCGGATTTTGTTGCTGATTACGATTGTGTCTTCAGCAGTTCTCTTGCCGTTTGCGGACTCAATAGGTGAATTACTGAATAATCGGCAAGTTCCGGATCTGATTTATCTTTTGCCTTTTGCAATTCTCGCGCAAGGTGCATTGAACATACTGAATCAGTATCTGATAAAAACCAGATCATTCAGAGAGGCGGCATTTTCTAAGATCACTATGGCCGGTTCCAATAACATTGGAAAATTCCTATTGGGTTTGAAATACCCTACACCGTTGGGCTTGAGTTTAGGTCATTTTCTTGGTGCATTGACTCCTGTGCTTTTCATGTTTCGGTTAAAAAGGATTCGTCATCTTTTTACGAGTATTTTTCAAGTCAAAATAGCGAGTCGACAGCTTCTTAGCCGTTATAAGGATTTCCCACTCGTCAATACTTTCCATGCTTTTTTTCATGAAGGTCAATATGCCGTTCTCCTCTTTTTGATTTCCTCTTTTTACGGTGAGCTTGCTCTTGGTTTGTTTGGTTTTGCATTTCGATATCTCAAGGTACCTCTCACGGTTTTCGGTACCTCTATCGGGCAAGTGCTCAATGAACAGTGGGCGCGACAATTGAACGAGGGCATTAATATTCGATCTTCTATCCTCAAGATGGTTTCATTTCTGTTTCTCATTGGTCTTCTGCCGTTTGCTTCCCTGTTTTTCTTTGGTGAAGAGATTTTCTCTTTTGTATTCGGTGATGATTGGACCATAGCCGGGCGATATGCGGAGATCATTGCTCCTTGGTTATTGATCAATTTTGTATCGAGTCCAATAAGTTCCCTGCCAATACTCCTTCACCGACAACCTGCATTTTTTAAGATTTCTGTTATTTCGGGGGTCTTGAATCTAGGGCTTGTTGTCATTGCGAATCAAATGGGATTAGAATTTGACATAATGCTTGGTTGGTTATCAGGATTGAATGTTGCGATACTTTTGTTTGTTGTAATTTGGTTGGTCAAAGTTGGTTCTATGGGGAGGTTGGTAGCCGATAATTCCCAAGATTGAAAATTGCAGTTTACAAACTATGACGATTCGGAGAAGAATTGTTAGGAAACTAAATACCATTTACTGGTCGCTAAGGGGAGCCACAATTGGAAAGAATTCCGCTATCAATTCAGGCGCTGAAATTGGCAATCCCGCAAAGGTGAAACTCGGCACACAGTGCGACTTGGGTAAACAGATCACCTTGCATTGCGGCCAAAATGGATCATTCACTTTGGATGATCATTCGCATATAGCACCTTATGGATATTTTTTAATTGATAACAACTCCGTTGCGATTGGACATCACGTGGCCATAGGGCCAAACTGCCAGTTCATCTGTCATTCAAACAGCCCAAGAGGTCGAAATGAATTCTTTACGGAGAACTATGAGGACGGAGATATCCGAATAGGAAATAATGTTTTTATCGGAGGCCAATGTACCTTACTTCCTGGCACAGAAATAGGTGATAACGTTGTCATCGCAGCCAATTCTGTTGTTAAGGGTGTCTTGGAGGGTGGTTTTATTTATGGCGGTAGTCCTGCCCGCAAGCTCAAGTCAGTGAACGAATGAGTTCTAGAGATAAATTTGACTTTTTAGGGAACTCCCTATCAAAATCGATGCTCTTCACCGCACTGATCAGCGGATTGTTTTTCCGAGGAAGGAGAAACAGAACCAAGGTTTTACAGCTTTTGTCGAAGTTTTTCGAAGTAGAAACCAGTCGAATTTTTCTCTTTTCCGCGGCCAGGATGGCAGTTTATGCACTGATCAAATCACTCAATCTCAGAGAAGATGATGAAGTGATTGTCGCCGGATACACGTGTGTCGTGCTAACCAATGCAGTCAAATTTACCGGGCAGCCAATTCGCTATGTGGATATTCAAGAGACCGACTGTAATCTCGACCCGAATGCCCTTCGTTCTGCGCTCACGGACAAAACGAAAGTGCTCATTGCTCCGCATAATTTTGGAATTGCCGATGAACATTTGGCATCTATCAGGGAGGAATATCCCAACTTGATTATAATCGAAGACGTTGCTCATGGATTTGGTTCAAGAGATAACGGAAAGAGACTATGCGGAAAAATTGGTGATGCCTCATTCTTCAGTTTGGAGTACTCAAAACCCATCACAGCGGGTTTAGGAGGGATATTGATCATCAACAACCAAGAACTGCTTCCCGAGTTTCAAAAGGATTTTGATAAGATTGAATATGACGGAATAGGAAATGCACTTAGGAAACTTCTGACACTTTCAGCAATCGTTTTCAGCAGATCTAGGTGGACTTCTTTTTTCAGAATCAACCTTATGCGTTTCGTTCGAATTTCTGGAATAGGGTATGCCACATCAGTGAAGGAGATCGAAGGTGAAATGCCGAATTCATACCCTACAAAACTCCATCCGCTATTATGCAATCTGCTGGTGCCTCAGTTAACGAGAATAGAAGACATCAATCGAATAAAAAACCAAATTGTGATAGAATACCGCAAGTTTTTGTCTGGGTTTAGCTCGCTTCTTCCTATTGAGGTTGATGATGCAGTGATGATTCGCTATCCATTGCTTTTCAAAGATCAGGTGAGCAACGAACAAATTACCGCACTGCGGAATGAGGCACTGGGAAAAGGTTTTTCGTTTGGTGATTGGTTCAATGATGTAGTGCATCCCAAAGGATCGTATCGTTACATGTACCAAGAGGGATCTTGCCCTGTGGGAGAGAAGGTAGCAGATCGTATGCTAAATCTCCCAGTTAACGCCTTTTTCAGAGTTTCAGAAAGGGACCTAAAAGCGTTAGTTGCACTAATGAAGAAACATGGATTGAACTAAAAAGTAAGTCGATGGATGAAATTCAGAATACACGGAAATACCGTCTATTAGTAGTCGCTCCCCAGGGAATTCATTTGCGCAATTTTCTTAGGCGAATTGAATCTGAGACGTCCGCGGTACATTTAATTACCACTGAAAAATCTGGAACCGATTATGACGAGACCCTTCTGGATTTTTCGTTTAAACAGTTGCAGAATTTTTGGAAAACGCCCAGAGCAATTCGGGCAGTGGCGAAAACTTTTAAACCGGATGTAGTCCATGTTCATCAATTAAACTCGATCTCATATTTTGCTGTAAACGGAATGAAAGGATTGGGAATCCCTGTTTGTGCGACGGCTTGGGGTTCTGATGTCTTGGTCAATCCGGAGAAATCTTCTACACATAAACGGATACTGCGCTACGTTTTGAACCAGGCTGATGCATTCACTGCAGATTCAAAGGAAGTGGCAGAAAAGATGAAATCAATGGTCAAAAAAGAACTACGGATTTCTCTATGCAATTATGGTGCAGATAAGCCGAGCATTTCAATGCCCAAGGAGAATATTATTTACAGCAATCGACTTCATGATCCGCTCTACAGAATCGACAAAGTAATCAGAGCTTTCGCGAAGATTAATCAACAGGGCGATCAAGGGACGTGGAAACTGATTATTGCGGGAACCGGTAGCCAATCCAACTCTCTGAAATCTCTGGTTTCTGAACTCGGAATAGCTCAACATGTAGAATTTCAAGGTTGGGTGCAAAAAGAACAGAATGAGAGGAACTATGCACGCGCCAAGGTGTGGGTGTCTATTCCCGAGTCTGATGCCACTCCAATTTCGCTTTTAGAGGCTATGTATCATGGGTGCTATCCAATCGTATCAGATCTATCTTCGTTGAGGGAGTGGATTACCGAAAGTGAAAACGGTACACTTGTTCGAAACGTCGACGAGCCATTCTTTGATGGTGTATTGAATGAAATTAATCCTGAAATAGCTACATCAAATCGCGAGTTGGTAGAAGCCAAAGGGAGCGGGAAGGCAGCTGCCCTTTGTTTCTCGAGGCTTCACCGAAGTTTAATCTCAACTGCCAATTAAGATACCCTCCGTCTTTGATTTTGATTACTGCAAGTCAGAGAGTCAACCCTGTGTGACTGTAGATTTCTATTTTCGTGCGATGATTGGATTTCAACTATGCCGATAAAGATTTGTCATCTTACCTCAGTACATCAGGCCGACGATACGAGAATCTTCCATAAGATGTGTTCTACACTGGCCAAAGCGGGTTTTGAGGTGGTCTTGGTGGTCGCGAATGCCAGAACAGAAATCAAGAATGGAGTAAAAATTATTGGCGTACCTGTTGATTTCTCTTCGAGACTTTCTAGAATACGCAAGGCACCAAAGGCCGTTTATCGCGAAGCTGTAAGAGTAGATGCTGAAATATACCACCTCCATGATCCTGAATTACTTCCATATGGAGTTAAGCTTCAAAGGGCGGGTAAGAAGGTGATTTTTGACAGCCATGAGGATGTTCCTGCCGATATCTTGGATAAAGACTGGATAGGGCCGAGGTTTTTGAGAAAAATTATCAGCAGATTGTATGGCAGTTATGAAAAGCATCAGGTTAGAAAACTGAGCGGACTGATCTCGGTTTTGGAAGGAATCACCCAAGGGTTCAAACACCGGAATGGAATCACTATCCACAATTATCCAATAGTTGACTCTTTTAGTGTTGAACCCAAGAAACTTGAACCTTCTTTAGACGAAAAGTTCAAGCTGGTATACAACGGTGGATTGACTAAAATCCGAGGTATTCACAATTTGATTAAATCTATGGAGTACCTGAGCGACGATTATTCGCTTATACTGATGGGGCCTTGGGAGAGCGACCGGTACCATGAAGAATGTAAGAGCCTTCAAGGATGGGAGAAAGTGACGTATATGGGGAATGTAGAGATGGCCGATTGTTTTTCGATTCTAAAGAGTTGTCAATTAGGGCTTGTAATGTTTCTTCCTCTACCCAATCACATCCAAAGTTTACCTAATAAGTCATTCGAGTATGTGGCTGCAGGAATTCCCATGGTGATGAGTGACTTTTCGATGTGGCGTGGATTTTTTGAAAACTATGCTCATTTTGCTGATCCCGATCAACCCAAGGGAATAGTAGCTTCAATTGCGCAAGTTCGCGACGACTATTCGGAGGAAATGAGGTAAGTTGACATAGAAGGCAAGAGGATTATTTCGACTTATACCTGGGCAAATGAGGGAATGCGATTGGTTAACTATTATCGAAAAATTCTAGCGTAGATGTGTGGGATTTTCATAGCGGTAAGGCGTGAAGGTTTCTTTTCAGAAGATAATCTTCGAAAATTTCGAAATGCCACGAATGCGGTGGAGCATAGAGGTCCGGATTCCGGGGGGAGTATGGCATTTAAGACCGGTAGTGGAGAAGGGGCAAATCTCTGTTTAGGACATCGGAGACTTTCCATTATTGATCTTGATGATGAGGCAAATCAGCCTTTCTCTAAGGATGGTCTCGACATGGTTTATAATGGAGAAGTGTTCAATTATCTCGAACTAAAAAGCAATGAACTCGCGCCTACTCATTTCTCCACGACCAGCGATACGGAAGTAGTTCTGGAGGCTTATAGAGCTTACGGAAGAAATTGTTTTTCCATGTTCAACGGGATGTGGGCTCTTGCCATCTATGATTCGATCCGGCAGAAACTCATCTTGAGTAGAGACCGATTCAGCATCAAGCCCCTTTATTATGCTCAGGTTGGAGATACATGGGTTTTCGCATCAGAGATTAAGCAGCTTAAGAACATCCCAGGCTTGCATTTGACTCCCAACACGCGAGTGCTTTCGACGTTTTTGCGACAAGCTCTTTTAGATCATTCCGATGAGACTTTTTACAATGAAATTAAAAAGTTCCCCGCCGGGCATAGTTTAGAAATTGATCTGAAAACAGGTGATTGGAAATGGGACGAATACTGGAAGTATGACAGTGCCAATCAATCTGAAGTGGATCCTTCAGCTTCGTTTAGAGACTTACTTATTGATTCGCTCAAGCTGAGGTTGCGAAGCGATGTGCCTGTTGGAACATTGCTCAGTGGTGGTTTGGATAGTAGTGCGATTACGGCCCTTATTCATGATCATATCAATCCAGAGATCAAGACTTTTTCCGTGGTCAGTGATTCGAAAGAATACAGCGAAGAACCGTTCGTGGATATACTGATTAAGGAGAAGGGAATTGCCAATCAGAAGTTGAGATTCAGTTCAGGTCTTGCCTTAGAAAATGTAGAGAAGGTTCTCTCCGTTCAAGACGAGCCTTATGGATCCCTTTCGGTAGTTGCACAGCATCAATTGTTTCGTCAAATAAAATCGGAGACAGGAATTACTGTGCTGTTGAGCGGTCAAGGAGCCGATGAAATTCTTCTTGGTTATGGGAAGTTCTTTTTCTTCTATCTAAAAATGCTGCTTAAGAAAGGGCGTCTAGGATCTTTCTTGAAATCAGCCCTAAAGTCATGGCTCAAAGGAACCACCATCAAGGATTTTTCGCTTTCAGAAGCCAAGCGGTATTTACCTGGCTCGAATAAAAAGGGCCTGGATTTCCTTTTAGACCAATCTCCGGCTGTCCCTATCTGGCAGTTCGACGATATGAGGAGTAGACAGATTTTGGATATCCAGAATTACTCTGTCCCCGCACTCACCCATTATGAAGATCGCAATTCGATGGATTCGTCGATAGAGGTGAGGCTTCCTTTTCTGGACTACAGACTGGTCAATTATCTCGTCAATCTTCCCGTTGAGAATAAACTGAAAGATGGGTGGACCAAATACATCCTTCGAGATTCCGTGCACGAATTACCCGATCAAATTCGCTGGAGGAAGGATAAGAAGGGATTTGTAACACCTGAAGAACTATGGATGAAGAACGAATTGGGTGATGTGATTTCCTCCATGTTTACAGGCAAAAGCCATTTGCAAGATCTTGGATTGGTTGACAATCAAAAGTTCCTGAATGCAATGAATAGCTTCAAATCAGGCAGCAAGTGGGTAAGCCATGGAGATCTATTTAGAGTATTCATCGCAGAGAAGTGGTTAAGTAGTTTTTGAGCACATCCTGTCCGAACTTGAAATAAGTATTTTTAGCAGCTGACAAATCACTTTGGCCTTTCCGGATGGAAGTAAAACCCATATCAAAAGAAGAGTACTCCTTGTACAATGATCGAATCAACGATTCGTTCTTTGGCAGTTCTCTTTGGATGGACTTGCATGGAGATGCCATTTTACCTCTGGGTGTTTTTGGAAAAGACAATCTGCTTGGTACTCTATTACTTTACAGGTATTCAAAGTTGGGGAAGGAGTTTTTGATTCATCCGCCTTTAGCACCGCATTGCGGACTCACGGTAGAATTAACGGCTGAAAAACAAAGCACTCGGCAGGGACAAGTAAAGCGTGTCCTGAGTGCTTTGGCGTCCTACCTTAAAGACCATCACAAAAAGTCATACATCGATTTTTGTCTACCCGCTGAGTTTCTTGACGCACAACCTTTTCAGTGGCTCAAGTTTGAGGTTTCTCCGAAGCACTCTTATCGCTTAGATCTCAAGAAATCGGAGGAAGAATTATTGGCAGAGATGTCAACGGAAAGGAGGAAGAATATCAAGCAAGGAGTGAACAAGAATTACCAAATTGAATTTAACGGAGATTCGGAAAAGGTCCTTGACTTGCTTATGATTTCAGTTGAAAAGGCAAGTATGGCAAACAATGCATTAGTACTGAAGAACCTATTGGCATTGCCACCGACACAATACTATTCTACCCTCATTTCTGATCAAAGCGAATCCACTGCTGCGAACATCGTTGTATTTGACAAAACCGATGCATTCTATTTCGCCGGAGGCTATGATTCGACAAAATCTGATTCCTCTGCCGGAACGGTTGCTCTATGGTCTTCCATACTCAAAGCAAAAGAAATGGGATGCAGGACTTTTGATTTTTTGGGAAGTTCCATTCCCGAAATCGAACGATATTTCAGAGGTTTTGGTGCCGAGCTTATCACATACCCAAGAATCCGGCAGAGAAAAGGAGTAGTTGCCTGGCTGAAGAAACAAAAAGAGGGAGCTAAATGATGGTTGTCACTGAATTGAGGCAAATGTTCGGTCAATCGGGTACGAATAAATGGTTCAACCTTTCTGTGTTGCTAACAGTAATGTGGTTGCCTATTTCTTCCAAAGGAATCGGAATTCCGATTTCATTAATGATCATTTCTTGGCTTTTTTCTCCGAAGAAAATCACCAAGGAAAAAGGGCTTGCCATTTTGCTCTTTGCTTCGATTTACCTCTTCCACCTCATTGCCATGATTTATACGGATGATGTGGCCAGAGGAATCAGAGATCTGGGTCAAAAGGCATCTCTGATTATCTTTCCCATACTCTTTGGAACTTTACCAAGTAGTAGCTTGCCCAAAAGAAGCTTGGTTTTTGGAGTCTTTGTCATGGGGCTCATTGCTTCCGTTTTCCTGAGTTTTTCTGAATCGATTATAAAGTATTCTCAATCCGGATTGATTTCGGATTTTTTCATGTCGGAGTTTTCCTATTCTCACCATCCGAGTTATCTAGCTCTTTTTCTCAATATGGGCCTGGCAGTTATCCTCATGGATGTGATCAATAGCATCAGGAAGCCTTCACTTCATTTTGTAAAAGGCATTATTTCAATTGTTTTGATTTCTGGAATAATCTACTCTGCTTCGAAAATGGGTTTTATTCAATTCGTTTTTTTGATTGGTTTTATCCTGGTTTATTGGGTTGCCAAGAAATCGCTGAATCAAAATAATACCTCCCTTATTACGATTGTGGCTTTGCTCTTCGGAATTCTTTTTTACTCAAATCCCATAGCCAAGAATAGGATTTTTTACACAGTAGAGTTGATGGAAAACCAGGAAGTTGCTACCGCTGAGAATCAAACCGAATCTACTGTCGCCAGGCTTACCACATGGGAGATTACCCTAGACGAAATTTCAAAAGCTCCTTTTGGTGTTGGTACCGGTGACATTCAAGATGTGCTCGATGAACGCTACATGGAGGAAGGGTATGACCTGCTTGCCGAAAAAGGTCTGAATCCTCACAATGTTTTTCTTCAAATCGGACTTGCACAAGGTATTCCCGCCATGGTTGTTTTTGCGTTTTCGTTGATCTTTCCCTTTGGTAGAATACTGAGAAAAAAGGATTGGCTCTATGCGTTTTTTCTCTTAAGCATTCTCATGCATTTCATGGTTGAATCTATGCTTGAGAAACAAAGCGGGGTTGTGTTTTTCGCATTCTTTAATGCCTATCTGTTTTTTGGAGACGAATGAGAGTTGCTGTCGTCATACCTTGTCTCAATGAAGTCGGTTACATTGAAGGGACCATCAACTCATTGTTGGAATCTGATCTCGAAGGGATAGCACTCGAAGTTCTGGTGGTAGACGGAATCAGCTCTGATGGTACAATCGATATCGTTCGGAGAATAGAAAAACAAGACCAAAGAGTGCGGTTAATTTCCAACGAAAAGAAAGTTACCCCGGTTGCCCTAAACCTGGGAATTAAACAGGCAAATGACGCAGAGATTATAATTATCCTAGGCGCCCATTCTGAGGTTAATAAAGATTTCGTGAAACGCAATGCCGAGGTTTTGAGAGATCAACCTCAAGCAGATTGTGTTGGAGGGTTAATTGATAATGTTTTTGAAAATGAAACTGCTCAGATCGTAGGCATAGCAATGTCTTCTCCTTTTGGAGTAGGTAATGCTACATTCAGAACAGGCGGGAAACCAGGCTTCGTTGAAACCGTTGCTTTCGGAGCATACCGAAGAGAAGTGTTCTTAAAAATCGGCTTCTTTGATGAACGCTTGGTGCGTAATCAAGACGACGAGTTCAATTTTCGGATAATCAAAAATGGTGGGAAAATTTACTTTGATCCATCGATCCGTTCGAAGTACTATGTAAGAAGTTCCTATAAGAAACTCTCCAAACAGTACTTTCAATATGGTTACTGGAAAGTTTACGTCAATGCGCTGCACAATACGGTCACAACATGGCGACAAACCGTACCATTCTTCTTTGTCCTCTTCTTAACTATCATGACCATCTTGACGTTGATCGATGACTTTTTTTTCAGATTTCTTCTGGCAGGAATTTCCGCATGGTTCATTGGATCTCTTTTTGCTGCAATGGAGCGAAGATGCCCTTCATGGCAATGGCATAGGTTGATTTTGGTCTTTCTCATTCTTCATTTGTCATATGGCACCGGATATGCCAAAGGGATAATTGACTTCTTGATTCTCAAAAAGAGACCTGATACCGAATCACCGAACATTACAAGATAAATCCAATGAAAATTCTAACGGTTGTAGGAGCACGTCCACAATTTATAAAAGCGGCAACGATTAGTCGGCAAGTTGAAGCTGATCCGAAAGTAGAAGAAGTCATTGTCCATACAGGACAGCACTTCGACGACAATATGAGCGATGTTTTTTTTCGAGAAATGCAGATACCTAAGCCAAAGCAC
>CAZWQX010000081.1:0-18016 GCA_964635965.1 uncultured Cryomorphaceae bacterium | reverse complement strand
CAACGGTCGGGCATATGGAACGCGCCGCTTTGATCGAATCGCCCACTCCCGAAGCCGAATTACTTCCTTAAAAATATCTCTTTTTTCTTCGAAGAAGAAACCGGCGTGTTTTATATGCCATGTTGAGCGCAGTTGTTCTTTTATCCATTGATGAGAGCTGCGGTCCGATATTTCGGGATCGACAGACGAGTGGCTCCCCTACCCGATGCGCGAATATTCTCTTCGATGAGAGTGGCAGAAGAAACAACCTTTTAAGCAACCGATTACATGGCTTAAATGACCATTTTCTAAAAGAACGTAACCGACGGCCGCAGCGGGTACTCAGGTCAATCGAAATACGGAACAGCGGAACTACCCGAACAGGTAATATTCAATTGCGCTCAACTTGTTTATAATGAAATAAAACTTAGCGATATACCCCTTAAATACGGGTATATCCTTAAATAAGCTTGGTTTATTCATGCTATCTTCCACCTTTCGGAATAGTCGCAAAATCACCCTCAACCATCACGTTGAAGCTTCCCTCCTACAGGAACTTTTATAAATCTTAAATCACAGCAAAGGTTTGTTCTCGTCTCTCGGTTTTGGTTGTCCTAAATATAAGAAAGAGAAGGGAATGAAAAAGCCTATTGGGGTGGATTCGATATTAAAAAATATAGGCTAACGGTTTCGGCTAATAGCCGGAACATCCTGACGTTTTTTATTGCAGCCGGATATTACTGTTTGTAATACTCAATATGCCTTACACTTTTTGAATTTTCATAGTCCCGGCCATTGGCATACTCCGAATATGATTTCCTAAAAGTCCAATTTCCACGGTCGTCGTATTCGTAATCAATGCGTTCGGTATAACGCATTCCGCTTGGGTAACTCGTTACCACTTTGACCTCATTTTGGTATTCGTCGTATTGCTGGGTGATGGTCTTTATGAGCTGTCCGTTTCGGTCGAATTCTTCCATTCGCAACGTGTTACCGTTGGGGTCATATTCAAATTCACGATGGTTATACCGCGATGAGTCTTGGCTCCAAAACTTGTATGAAACCAGTTGGTCATGGTCATCATATAACTTCTCTGCAAATTGCACCTTAGTGCCCATTGAGTCCACTTTATACTCTTTCCAAGGCAAGAAGGAGTCGTTCAAAAGGGTGATATAATCGTCTTCTGTTTTACCATTTATCAGCTCGTAGTACCTAGTTTGAAAATTCAGCGAATCTACCTCTTGTTTCCATGTGCTATAAAGGATGCTGTTTTTGTCATAGAACTTTTTGGTCGTTAGTACATCAGCCGTATACTCATATTCGATGGTTCTCTCCAGACGATCGATTTCACGGTAATCGGTCTGTTTAATGACGCGTCCTTGGTGATCGTACTCCCACTCACACGACCCGATGGTGTCGCCTTCATTGGTGTACAATAGATGGCTGATGGGCTGGCCGAACTCATTGAATCGAATCACCTTTGTCTCGATGATGTTATAATCGGCAACCGAGTCAGAGAGGTGCGAAACCTTTACGGCCCTATCTTCCGAGTAACTAGTCGTTCGGTCGAGCTTTACCTTTCCCTTGAACTCTTCGTCAATCGACCAATCTATTTGAGCCTGACCAGCGAATCGAAGTGCAACAAAAAAGATAATCAGAAGAGTTCTCATTCTCGGGCGGATTTAACGGCTAAAGCTGAGAAAGCTCTCGGTTTGCAAAGGAGCGATACAAGCCTTGCATTCGCTTGGCACTTATTTGCGGGTAGCAATTTTTCCACCGAGGTAGGCAAATGGAATATAGGCCAGGAGAATATCAATCCCCATCGCCACGAAACCCATGCCCAAATCAAGGGCATTCACAATACCACCCAATAAGAACCAGGCGCCAATGACGTAGGCAAAGACCATTTTCTTGGTGGCTGCTACTTTGGCGGCGATAAAAGCTCCGGCCATCGTACCCAGGGCATGCGCCAAAAAAGGCATGATGTAATGGGAGAACCCGAACTTATCGATATTGGCCTTGATGCTGTCGAAAGTGGTCTGCATCGCCACCGGATCGAAGAAATCGCCCATTCCCATCGGCACAACCCCCTCCGGGTAGGTAACAAAGCCATAGGAAACAATAATAATTAACATGTTCACGAGGCTACCGATAACGATGCCCAGGATCACCGCGAGGATGTTTTTTAGAATTTTCATAGTTGGTTAGTTTGTGCGTAGTTTTTTGATCATCTCCGTGGTAAGCGGATCAGCATAGGTGCCATAGGCATCAACCAATACCCCTTTGAGGGTTTCGTCTTTTGAGGAGATGGCAAAGAGTATGGAATTATCGTCGGGATCGGAAGCTCCCTCAAAGCGAAAGACTTTGTCGATCTCAAAATCTTCGGGAGAAAGTTCGAGAGCGTGGGCGAGGCATTGAATGCAGTCACCACGTAGGTTAAAGTCTTCGGTATAGCCCTGCTCACGCAGGCCGTTGATGGCTTGGCTTAGTGTGGCGTATTCCATAGGGTTTGGTTTAAGACCCCAGCTCCAATCGTCATGGAGGCAAAGGGGCAGCTCAATGTACAATTATTTGAGAAGTTGTTTGGGAGCTAGTGAATTAGCTTTGGAGGGTATCACAAAGGGAATGCCTGCTACACCTACTTAGCGCCAGCCTTTTACTTTTTTCAGTAAGTCCTTTCTTTCTTCATCGACTAGTTCAATGCGCACTTCAAACACCTTTCCGAAAACAGAGGGGGTTCGTTTTTTCAGGGTAAGGACAAGCTCCGAATCATTGGAACTATCCACCTTGACCTTCCTATTGTCTTTGCGGTAAAAGCTGAAGGGATAGTCGGTCATAAACAGAAAGGGATGAAACCGTTCGGGAATGATATGCATTTCGTTGTCTTTGAGGAGTACCGTGCACCGCATAGGAATCGCAAAAGAATCTCCCGCAGCCAACTTGGCCGAAGCAGCTACCCTCTTCCCCGAGTAAAGCGTGTAAGAGCTATCGAGGTCTTTGCGTAGCTTCTTGCACAAGTTCCATCGCGTGGATGAAACCACGATGATGATTCCAAGAATAATGATCAGTACAAACAGGACCGTAGACATAGGGCAAAGGTAGAAGAGCTGTAGTTATTCTTTCGCTAATGAGAAATCGATGGGCAAAACAAAACTCACAAAAACATTTTCTCCTTTGTGCACGGCAGGTGTTAATCCGGGGAGGCTCTCTACCACTCTTATGGCTTCAATTTTGAAGAGTTCTTTGTCTTCCAATCCATTAGCCCTGGCAACCACATCAACCACCTCTCCGCTTGGGTTTATTTTGAACACGACAAATACCCTGGCTTCCAATCCCTCATCCATATACTCTTTCGGATACACCAGAGTTTTTGAAACATGTTTTTCCAAATTCTCTTCGAAGCACCTCTTCAGTTCCTCACCTGATAGTTTCTTACACTTCTTAAATTTTGGTGCTTGGTCCACCGCAATAAATTGAATGGTTTCAGGTTCGGAATCGTATTCCGGTTCAACGACTTCCTCCATTACTTCTTCAACCACTGGAAAATCATCATTAACCGTATAATTCGGATTACTGGCGGGGGCTTGTTCGACAGAATCAAGAGTTGGGTCATTTGATTCTTTACTGACTTCATTTCCCTCCTTATCAAATTGCCGAGTTTCAACCACAGCTCCATGGGTGTTGTACGAAACCTCTACCCTAGCGATTTCTGCAGCATCACCGCTGTAGTGGAAGGTTCTTTTCATCAACACACCCTTCACATAGGTCTCGTCATAGGTGAAATCTTCGCTCTTAGTAGTGATACTTTTTACGACTCCTGAAAAGAGTTTTTCGTTGGATATGCCATAGAGCAGGCCATCTTCAAAATATACCTCATTTAAGCTGACCGTATTCTGGGCACTTACCAGAGAAATGGATAGAGTGGTTATGATTAATAGGATGAGTTTTTTGGTGTTCATAGTTAAGATTGGTTAGAGCGGATGGTTCCGTTTGGCAGGCGTAATGCTTAAGTGCGGTGTTTGGTGGGGATTGCTGGGCGATTTATCTTTTCTTGTTTTTCGTTCCATAAAAGTAGTATCGATTCGTTCCACCTTCACGATCCCATTGACTTCGTAATCCCAAATAAAACTCCTCCTTACTTATCTCGACATTTTCCGAGTTGTAATACCTCACGTCAATCTTTGTCCCCTCATTGTATTCACCTACTCTCCACTTACCATTTTCAGCAATGGTTTTTATCGTCCCATGAAGAATGAGACTATCGGCAGGAACAGTTTTCTTAATGAACCGGGGTAACCACTTGGATTTTCTTAATTCAACGGACACATGATAGATGAATCCCTGTCCTTTTTCGGTGATGCTTGAATCGGTGTAAGAAGTAAATTCAACCAAGTATTTATCATCATAAACTTTCAAGGTGTCAAACTCTGTCCAACTCAAGACATCTTGTCCTTGCCCCATCTTGCTCAATAGCAGGAGAAGAGTTATGATGTACACTTTTTTCATTCTAACGCACTTCCAAAGGTCGCGATTATAAGCCGAATTGCTTGAGAGGGGAGTTCTATTCCCACCACATTTCCAGCTCCTTTCTTTTGCCATTCTCGTTTGAGTGGAGCCAGGCATCTTGGTATTCCTTCCAGCCTTTATCGTAATACTTTTCACTTGGTGAGAACTCACCGGCTCCAATGTCAAAATCCTGATTGGCTGCGGGAACTCTGTATTCGCCCCAATTACAAATTTTCGTAGAGTCGTTTGCATGATTTGTCCAGGTACCCAAGAAAGCATTGTTCATGTATCCATCCGACATACTTTGGATATCATCGTATCTAATCATTCTGTTTTTGTCCAGATACCATTTTGAATAAAGGAATCCTTCAAAGGTTCCACTATGACTTTGCTCTGAATTTTCAATGAACGCATAACGGGCAATAAGAATTCCTTGATCCTGAATATTGCTGTCAGCATACATCCGGTCAACTCCCAGATGGTAGGTCTTGAAATTTCTGATTGCCTCTATTTCAATCGTTCCTGAGAAATCACAAATATTTCCCTTGACCATTGATTTCCCGAAAACATCATATTTCATATTTCCGTCATTGCTCTTGGTTACATTGAGAATCTTGATTCTTAACCGCTGATGGTCAGAGCCGATAATTCCAAATACACGATGGTTTGGTGCAGTCATCCAAATTGATGAAAAGTCAATATCTGAATAGGCTGATAGGTTATTTCCTGATACCAGCTCCTGCCCCAATAAAAAGCGATTCAAAAAAGTGGAATCATCTTGTGAAAATCCGTTGTCTGACAGGAGAATCATGAATATGAAGAGGACGAATCTCATTTTTTATTGTGCTCAAGGGTCTCAGCTAGGAGCCGTGATGCTTAAGTGGCATATTTTATGACCAATGTTGGGGTAAGTACTTTTTTTCTTCTAAGTATTCTTTCCATTCAGATTCCGTAAAACCTTTCTTCCCCATTAAACTGCCTTTTCCGTAGCTGGATTTACCGAGGTCGAGGAGCTCGATTTTGAAATCTCTTTGCGGTTCAAGTTTGATGACTAATCCGAAGTTGGAAGCCAATTCTATCTCATTTTTATCATTCTCGATGATCTGACTAAGGAAGTGATTGTCTTTAAATCTTTCTTGAACCCCGGTAATTTCCAGGTTATCAAATCCTGAGATTCTCAAGAGTGAAAGCCGTCCGGTGAATCTTGTTCTTGTTCCTAGTAGACCCTTTGTTCGTATTACATTTTCAAACGATCTGCGTTCAAGTTTTATTTGAAATTCTTCCCGCTTCTGATTTTCCATCATTTCGTGAAAATCAAAACCGAAATCGAAGATCAATCGATTCAATATTTCAAGATTCGATATGTTGAAGGTGTAGTTCATTCGAAATCCACGCCAACGGTTCTGTTTATGCTCATTCTAACAAAGGACTTTGCCTGTAACTATTGCCATGATTCGTTATTGTTTCTAAAGATAAGTCCACCGCGGTTCCCATTTCAGTTTATTTGACTTCTCGATACCACAAAGCCAAATTCTCTCCTATTTCGTGCGGATAATCTTCTTGGATGAAATGCAATCCCGGTCCAAGTTCAATCATCTCCACGTTTTTCATATTCTCGCGAATCTTCTTCACATCTTTCTCCTTAATCGCAACACCGGGTTTTACATAAAAGCAGAGTTTTGGAATATCGACTTCGTGCAACCATTTCGACCACGCTTTTGCCGGTTTTGATGCAGGAGTTTCATTACCATCTGCAAACGGAACATCCAACGGCCACTGCAGCATAGGCTTACGACTTTTCGGAGTTGGATAAGGTTCTGCGTAGAAGGCTTTCTCCTCTTTAGTGAGTTTTCTAACAATCATGTCAGGAAGCATTTGCTTGATGAACATATTGGCATGAAGTCCCATCAGCTTTCCCAAGACAGGATTGCGCAGCACTTTCAATCCCATCTTCACAGAAAATGGCATATCGTACATAGTCGGTAAATCATACATCGCTTCCATAAATGCAATGGCCTTTATGTTTTCGCGATGAAGATTCGCATAATTGAACCCCATTCCCGAACCCCAATCGTGTAATACGAGGGTAATATTCTTCAATCCCATTTTCTCGATGAAGGCTTCCAAATAATCATACGTGTCCCGGAATCCGTACTTGATATCCGGTTTGTCGGATTTTCCCATCCCGATAAGGTCGGGGGCAATACACCTTCCCAAATCTGTTAGATATGGAATAATATTTCTCCAGAGATAGTTCGAGGTTGGGTTTCCATGGAGGAATAGAATTGGGTCTCCCTCACCTTCTTCGATGTAATGAATCTTACTTCCTTTCACTTCCAGGTACTTCGACTCGAATGGAAATGCTGCTGATATTGATTTCTTAGGGGTTGTTAATTTGCTGTTCATTCTGATTGTTTGTTTCGTAGTTTTTGCATCAGTCTACATGTTTGATACACGAACATGAGAGGTGTTACAGAACTTTCGAAAAAACTTCCATAAACGAAGAATTCGCACTCATTTGAGCACGAATTCGAGCAAAAAAACAGTCTGAAAAACTTTAGTTGAAGTACTTGTGAAGGTCTTTGTCGTTGACGATTTCGTCGATAACGGTGTCCGCATCGAAGTTGGTTTTTGACGGATGTTTTTGGAAGAATTCGACGTACTTCCTATCAACGGTATCCGCCACTTCATCGCCTACTCTTTCGGCAAACTCAGTGATCGTTGAGTAATACTGAGGGTCAAACAGCTTGGCTTTGGTTTGCATTTTACCGGCAGCTTCCATTGCCTTAGCCTTTTTTGAACAGCGACATGGATTATTCAAGTTCACCAAACCACATTGCCGATTCATGAAAGAGTGAAACTCCTTTCTGGTTCGTGATAACTTGACGCGGTAATTCTCCTTTGAAAGGCCGAAAATCTCCGCTCCGATATTATGGTCAATTCGAAAAACTTCTCCTAGGATGTACATCAAGCGTTGCTCTCGAGTGAGGCACATCAGCATTCCCGACATACATCTTGTCCGTGCGGTTTTAGTGCGAAGAACCTGCTCCTGTTCCTCCTCATAGGAAAGATCAGGACTTGGAATGGAATTCAATTCAGCAGCAAACGACTCCAGACTATTCCAACGGTCTTCCATTGGTCTGCGCCTGGTCTGTAGAAACTGATTGAAGATGATTCGGTACGCCCAGGTTCTGAACGAACTCTTTCCTTGAAACGAAGATAGCTTGGTAATGATCTTGATGAGCACTTCTTGAGTCAGGTCTTTTGCTTGATCCTCATCATTCGTATACTTCCAAGCGACGTTGTAAATGAACGGTTCATGAAGCTTGATCAGTTCATTGAGCGCGTGCTTATCTCCATCCAACGCTTTCTCAATCAACAATTTGCTCTGTTCGTCTAAGTTGCTTTCTGCCATGACTTTTTACAAGGTTGGATGCAAAGCTTTTAAATGTGTTACAACCGTAGTGGATTTGGCCATTGTGCGTTGTCTATCAAATCTTAAAAGACAGGAGCGATCCCTCTTTATGAGGCATATAGCAATGAGCTCAATTTATTCCTCGGGTAAAGGCCTATCTTTTTTCAGAGTGAAAACCCTTGATATATTAAACCCAAAATGGATATCTCCGGCCGTCCACTCGCCGGTGGTTTCGGTGATGTACTGTTTGTCCATCATGCCCAGCGAATTGGTGCAATGCAATTGGAATACGTGTCCGCCGGTTTCGATATCAAACCCAAGGGAAAATGAATTGGTGTAGATATCGGCAATTTGATCGGGCAATACATAAAAATACTCAAAGGTGACGGCAACGCGGTTTGTCACCTTTTGCCTCCCTCCTGCCCCAATGGCAAATACATCGTTTTTCACCTCAGTCGACTCGACCAAGTTTCGGTGCACCAGGGTGGGCATGAGCATCAAGCTAGTTCCACGACTGAACTTTCGACCAAGTAAAACCTGATGGGTAAAATACAGACGAGATGAGAAGTAGTTTTCGCGCTCGGGGTTTGGCCATTCCTGGGCATTGATCATAATTGAACTGTAGAGACTAAGGGTTAGCGGCATTGTTTTCTTCCCTGTACTTTGCCGAAGAAGCTTGAACTTGGCAAAACCATCTATTGCTTTCTGAACCGTACTACGGCCAATTCCAATCATTAAGCGATCGGTTATTCCGTAATCCAAACCCAAGCGAATGGTAGCTTGATCGAGGCCAAAAAATTCTTCGAAACCACCGTTTACCCGTCCGAATCGGTGAGATATCTTAAAATCCAGCACCCCGGCTCCGACGTTTTCAATGCTTTGCGCATTGATTATTCTGGTGGTCTTAAAGCTGGCGGAGGCATAGTCAGTTACTTCTTCTTCCTCCAATAAATCAAGGAGGCTTCCTTCCTCATCCTGAGCCAGGGAGTGAGTCCAGGAAAAGATAAAACCAACTAAGAAAATCCCAATTATTCTCATCGTTTCAAAGGCTCTAATTCAGCTTTTACGGTGACTTCAATTTCTTTGGCAATTTTTTCGCGGACCACATCGGGTATTTCAATGTCGTAGTCTTCGGGTTTGATAATAATCACAGATTCAAGAGTGACCTTTTCTCCTTCAACCACGATAGAGCCTTCCGCCGTAACATCTTTGGTGACCCCGTGAATTGTCATTTGGCCCGTAACGGTGGCAGGATAGGTACCGTCATTCGAGAAGTCGATTTCATCTGTATTTGAAAGCTTTGACTTAAAGAGGGCTTTGGGAAACTTATCAGACTCCACGTAGTTTTCATTAAAGTGCTCCTGCATTAGCGCCTTTTTGAAGTTGAACGACTTCATCAACACGCTAAACTCCATGGCACCCGTTTCGGTATCGATTACCGCAGTGGCATTAAAATTCTCTGCTGTAATATCTTCCATTGGTGCAGATGAGAAAAAGACAACCGTAGCATTTCTTGTGAAGTACTTTGTTTGCGCCGAAAGGCAGGTTGTGAGAGCCACTAAGGCCAGGGTGAGAGCAGTTTTCATGGTGATTGGGTTTAGCGGTATTTTTTTAGTAACGTTTTATATGTGAAGTCAAGGAAGTTTACAGGATTATACATTGGTTCATTTCCACATCGGCATTCATTCCAATACAAAGTCCTTTGAGTCGAACTTTTTGTCCTGTTTCGGGTATTTGAGACGCTTGCACTGAAGGATCGAGACGGCATTTTACTCCAAAAATCGGGTCTCCTCCATCGAGCAAGAGCGTGGTGCTTCCGTCTGAATTTTCGAGAATTTCAATCAGGTTTCCTTCTACTTCTAATACTTTGTCTCCGTAGGAAGTCATGGCTTCGACTTCGTTCTCAGAAAAAATTGAAAACAATTCTGTTGCCGATATTGACACTTCAACTTTCTGCTTTTCCAAAGATTCAACAGGTTTGTTGTACATGTAGACTGCAACAGCCACAGCAGCTACTGCACCAAGAATGAATGAACCTAAAAGTAATTTCTTCATTTTCAGTCGTTTTAGTTTTCAGGAGCGCCATTATTCACCCAAACCTGAATGGCTTCTTGATCGCAATTCGATAAGGGAGAAGAGGGAGGCATCGTTTCTTGAACGATGGTCCGATTGGTCAATTTACCATTGTCGGCAACTGCCTTCACCTGTTGATAGGTGTCGAGAAAAAGTCCGCCCGTGGGGCTATTGCCCGTATGGCATCCCGGAACCGCACAGTTGCCCTGAATGATCGCTTCGATTTGACCTGCGTAGGTAACGGCGGGTGGCAAGTTGCAGTCTACATCAAATGGATAAAGCTCTTCTTCGTTGTCATAGTAACAACTTTGAGCCATCACGATTACGAGAAACAGCGTAGCAAGCAGGACCATTTTTTTATTCGGGTGCACCATTTTCTATCCAAATTCTGATTAATTCAATTTCACATTGAGGTAATTGAGGGCTGTTAAAAGGCATATTGGTAACACCTTCTTGATGCTGTACCGCGGCAAGTACATCACCGAAAAGTGATTCACTGCTTATTTCAGCATAATTAGTTAGACTTATTCCTCCCTGAGGTGTATCACCCGAGTGGCAGCCTGTGCACTTAGCGGAAAAAATAGGTTCTATGGAGGATGAAAAGTTCACGTTTGTCGTGTCACACGAAGCTGATTCGCAAGAGTTATTCAATGCTCCTTGCAAAATCCAATTTCGAATGATGGCGATCTCATCTTCCGTCAATGAAGGAAATTCATCAGGGGGTGGCATTAGTTTATCCGGATCATCCTCCGTTATTACATCGTAAAGGTCGCTACCATTCAGATCAAAGGGATCTACATCGCCTGTATTAATGATGTTGTTGTAGTTGTTGAGTATGACATCGTCTTCGGCCGCTCCGGGGTCGTGGCATCCGGGAATAGCGCAACTGCTCACAATTAAGGGCAGAACAGATTGTTGGAAATAAATCGAATCCGGATCACAAAGTTCAGGAGCACCTCCGCCTCCACCTCCGCCATTGTTCGGATCGGAACCGGGAGGCCCTTCAAGAGGGTCGTGCTGACAGCACCATAGAAGCACAATCAGAAAGAGTGCCTGTACAATTTGCCGGGTGTTCATTGTAAGGTTTTTCTCTCAGTACAGAGAATTGGTAATACGGCTCAATATACAAGTTGCATTTACATTAATGCCTGATCCTTGAAATTGAAGTTCATACATTCAAATCAAACACCACTTAACATGGCGGTATTTCAGAATCCCTGTTACTTTGTTTTACCCTGTTTCAGCTTACACGTGCTAATGCCAAAAGGAGCGTACAAAGGACAAAAACTGACAAAACTTGTGAGTACGAATATTCCGGCAAGCACTAAAAGTACGATGCCAAGAATTCCAGTGAGAATATTGGTGAAGTAAAGAGCTGCTACAACTGCCGCAACAACAATGCGGATGATTCGATCGGTGGTTCCCATGTTCTTTTTCATTTTCTTAGGGTTTAAGTAATAGTGCATTAGTGCATTACAAAAATCCATCCCGGTCAACACCTATGCAGTGACTGTGGTCACCACTCACCGATAATTTCGATTCGTCCTGCCTTTTGGAAAACCTTTCCTTCAGCTTCCAGCTTTTTTAGAATACGCGTAACTACCTCTCTCGCCGTTCCGAGCTCATTTGCAATTTGGCTATGGCTCATCTTCAATGGTTTGTTGCCGGTGAGCGATGATTTCTTTTTCAAATGGTCATATAATCTTTGATCCATTTTGTGCAATAGCAGGTGTCCGATTGTATCGAGCAGCTCAGTATAACGAAGATTAAACTGGTTGTAAAACAGCTCGTTAAAATCCGCACTCACCTTAAGCCAAGACGGCACATACCTCACGGGCAGCAGGAGAATTTTAGAATTTTCTTCGGTTGTGGCAAATACTTTACTCGGGGTGTTCTTAAGAGCTGCATAAAAAGTCATAACACAACTTTGGGCGGGCTCGATGTAGTAGAGCAAAAGCTCTTTATCATCAAACCGAGAATATACCTTCACCAATCCCTCCAAGACAATTGGAAGTACTTTTACGTACTGTTCTTCTCTTAAGATTTCAGTAGACTTTGGAATTTCCTCAATGGTGGACTTTTCCAGAATATCATTTAGTAGTTCCGGTTTAAGAAACGAGAGCATGTTTTTATCGAAGTCCATACACAGGAGTTAAAAACGAAAAGTACTGTCAGAAATATACTAATTGCAGACAGCCTGTATTCAGTCGGAAAATCGGAACGATATATTTAAATGGAGTAGTTATTACGAGCCTATTCATAAATCCGCATGGTGATAATACCTCCGATAGATATAGATGCCTATCGCCAAAAGGGCAAACAAACCAAGGATGTAAGGTGCCGAGCTTCTACTTTTGGCATCTTTATTCAATACTTCTTTCGGATCGAGGTAGTGTTTTCGCCGTTCTTTAAGTCCAAAGATTTTCACTTGGTCGGCGGCGTTGAGATCTGATATGTCGGCCTTGCGAACCATCAGGTTCAATTCTGTTCCTACAGGGATATCTCTGTAGAATCTTGCTTGATCAAAAATGCCTGCATAGTCGGCTGCGATCTTAAATACATTGTTGTATTCGTTCAGCTTAAGATCGAAACTGATACTGCTTCCCCTGCTGCTCTTAACGATGAGGATCGAATGAAAGGTCCCCTCTATTTCCGTTAGCTCATCAGGAGATTCGATAGTGTTGGCATCAGTGATATACACAAAGGCAATCCCCGCAGAAAACACCAACAATCCAATAAGGGCTGAAGACCATTTACGAAGTTTGGAAGGGTTTTTAACCGGCATAGCCAAGGTTCATATTATTCCTTCGCTTTTTCAATCACAAGGTCAATCTCTTTGCTATCCGGATCATCGATTATTAACCCATTGAAGTTGGGCCTATCCGTCAAGAAGGGATTGATGGAGTCTGTTTTACCCATGAATATTCGACTATTTTTATCAAACACCTTTAGTCCGTATACGCCCGATTCATCCACGGACAGGCTTACTCGATCGATTCCATATCGATCGTCAAGGCCAAGGTTCACCCTGTTTTCTCCGTTGATGTTGAGAACCCCATATCCGGTCCTTTCCGTTCCATTTTCATCATTGATGATCAATCCCGTTAAAGGGCCTATGCGCTGACCAAAACTCAGATCGGGCACGTGATTTCCCAAAGCAATTCGATCAAATCCCGCACTGTCCAAAATCAAGATGCCATAATTATCATTGTTGTAGTCCTCATACCACTCCATGAATTCGGGTTCGTAGTACTGACCCCAATGATTCCAGACCTTTAAAGAATCAGTTCGAACGCGGTTTTTCGCATAAGGCACAGGAGCACCAATCAGAATTCGCTCATTCCCGAATTCATCTTCGATAACGATTCCGCTGGTTCTGATTATCCCAACATTTCCATACTCATCAAGAACGGTGTCATGGATGACATAACCCACAAAGGCGATGATCAAAAGGATAATAAGTATGGATAAAAGTCTTACCGTCTTTTTTAATGATTTCAAATCTTCCATGATCTTGTTTCTATTATCTAGTCGAACACGAAGATGGTCAGATTTTTCTATTTCCGTTCACAAGTAAAAAATGGGTGAAGCCCTACCATTAGCTTCACCCATTTGCGATTACACCACCAATCAATCCTCAATTACTTTTTTGATACGCTCTTCTATATACTCGGGCAACTCTTCCATTGCCAAAGCCAAAGCCTCGTCGTTTTGCTTTTTCACAGCCTCGTCCTCCAGATTGGAGTTGTAGTTCAAATACAGCCCCACCATCAAGGCACGGTTATGATCGTCGAGCTCATCATCTTTAATCATTGCGAGCATAGCCTCCTTGATCTCGAGTTGGTCCTTGGTTTCAGACAGAGCACGTCCTACCCTACTTATACTTCCGTAGTAATGGTTTTTGCTGGGATTCTCTATGCGCAGGGAAATACCCAGCAGGAGATCGTGTACGTTGATTTCCAGTTCCTCCAATTCTTTGATATAGGTTTTTCGTCCTGCCCAGGCCCAGCTCCCGTCTGATACTCGCTGGAAATTGTCGTTCATAACATCCAAGTGGGCTCGCAGAAACACCTCCCACTTCACCGTTTCGGCAGAGAGTTTGGCAATATCGATGGCGTGGTAACGCGGACTCCAATCCATGCTACACCCGCCCACTACAATGCGGCTTCGCTTGAGTTCCAACTCAGCTTCTTTGGAATAATAACGGCCCACCAAGATCTCAAAATGATCGTCGGAACCACCCTTCTCAAGGGCTTCATCTACCGCGGCATTCAGCAATACAATAAACTCTTTTCGCTTAGAGAGGTCTTCTTCGATGAGTGCAAACTTGAGCGAATCCCACTGACGGAATTTCTCCCACGAATCCGTTTCGTCGCAATCCAATTCCGGTTTTTTAGTTTCTCGATCGACGTAATCCCAAAAGGCCTTCACCTTAGAAGGCTGGTTGTTATCGAAACGCACTCCCGAATATTCGGCATCCTCCTTAAAGACCGCTGTGGTGGTATCGACCAAGCAATTGGAGTACTGCACCATGCGTGCATAAGGCTCAGCCAGCGGGGCAGCTTCCAAATCGGTTATCAAGAAAAAAGCAGTGACTCTCTCCTTCGAATAATTGGTCTTTTTGCTGTGTTCAAAGACCCATGCACCCTTCTTCAGATCGATTAAATCTCCTTGATTGTCTGGATTAATGCTATAATCGGCCACAACTGTGGAGAATTCAATTACCTCTTTATCATCGTAATCGAGGTAGGAATACCTGACTACCAAGACGTATCTGTCAGACTCCATGGCCGGGTATTTCCGCTTAAAGTCGCCAAAGGACATGCCGTTTTTCATATCCTTCTTGGCCTCTTTTAGATCTCCCTTTTCCAGGTGGACAAAATGGGCCCTGGCCTGTTTCTTGGCGAGGTAGGTTTTATCCAACTCGCACTTCATGAATTTGAGGTTGAGCGAATCGACGATATACTCTAACTGGCGCATGGTAGTATCGCTGTATATCAACCCATTTTCATAAACCGTAAATTCTCCTGATTGAGCTTGTAGAGTACCTACACTTAAGCAGAGCGCGAAGTACAATGCTAACTTTTTCATAAGCGAGGTTTTAATCATTCAACGACTATAATACACCAATTATGATGCACTACCTCAACCGTTATTGGGGCGTTTTAGGATTGGTCGCTTTCGCAGAAGGAATGGCGCAGAGAAAGGTTCTGTGGGCGTATAGCACTCATTTCCATGGTCCATTTGTTGTAACATTCGTCACCTCGCCATCTGAACCAATCGAATAGAGGCCGCCTGAACCACCTAACCACATTTTTCCATTGCTGTCTTCCAGAAAACACATAATGGCAATGGGGACGCTGTAGTTAGTGAATGTTGATCCGTCGTATTTGTAAACTCCGTTTTCAATGGTGCTTAGCCAAATATTGCCTGATCTGTCTTTGTAGATTTCAAAACAACCATTGGTATGGAGCCCTTCTATTTCAGGGAAATAGGTGTATCCGTCTCCATCGAATTTGACTGCCCCACCTTTACCAAACCGTTTATTCTCATCCGGGTTGTCCTTCTCAGCTACCCTCATGCCAAACCAAATGTTTCCCAAGTCATCTTCCTGAAGAGCTTGGACCGTGTTGGCATTCAGTCCTCTCTTTTTAGTGTGATGTTCGAAGTTTTCACCGTTGTATTTGATCGCTCCATATCCATCGCATCCGATCCAGATATTCCCTTTCGAATCCTCAATAATTCCTGTCACCCAGTCCTTTGTATCGGGATTAGGAGTCGTCTCAATTTCAGGATAAGGAAGGTAAAACTCAGAAAATGTACTTCCGTCGAAGCGGCACACGCCATTCCAGGTGCCTACCCATAAAATCCCTTTGCTGTCTATTAGCAGGCTGCTCACCCTGAAGTGGACGAGTCCATCATCTTCCGCATAATTCTCAAACGTTTTACCATTAAACTTTGAAAGGCCAAATTGTGTCCCGAACCAAAGATTTCCTGCATCATCTTCTGCAATGCACGTGACGGCATTATCAGGTAAACCGTCTTGTTTCGTAATGTATTCCAGACTTTCTCCATTGTATCTGGCCACTCCTTTTCCCAAGGTTCCGAACCATAGTTCGCCCTTCGAATCTTCAAAGGTTTCCACCACGTACTCTCCGATTTGTCCTTCCTTTGGTTGCTCAGCCACGTTGACCATTTCGGAATGGCCAGTTTTCTTTTCCATTGGGCCACAAGCATGAATTATGGTTATTGATAAGGCGAATAGATGGAGTTTCATGGAGGGTCTTTTTCTGAGCGATGAGGAGTTGTGACTTTAAAGGTAGATCTAATCCAAAGCTCTTTTTATCATCAAACTTTGTTGATGACAGGGTTAGAAATCATTTGAAGCTGTCTTTCATTAAAGGAAGGTAATTTCTCCACAGGGAATCCAAATCGGTTTTAAGGGATTCAAGTCAAGCTTGTAATAGAGTTCATTCTGTTCAATCATCAAAGCAGAGCGTGAGACACCGTGGTTGGTGATATGGCTAAGCAATGCCACATTGAAAATGATCTCCTCTCCGGGCTTTAGAATTTTCTCGAGGGAAGTTCCTCGATAAAAAATTGGCCTTAGAAATTCAGGTAGACCCGTTACCCCATAGCTCCACTCCCCTCCTTCATCGGGACTCATGGGATCGGGCAAGACAAAAACTTTGAACCATTCTTCGGGACTGGTTGGAATCGTTAATGAATCGGCAGGAAAGTTGAGCTTGAGAACCATTGATTTGGAAGTCTTATTCACTACTCGGGTAAAGAATACTGCATGGCCGTACGTTATTCCTTGAGGATCCGCATCGATCAACCCACCTCCTTTTGGGTAGCCGTTTTGCACGATTACATTTTCCAAAGAAGTATCGGCATATTCGAATTCAGAATGGATATGGTTTTCGAATTTAAGGGAACCCGGTCCTTGATAGTTCTCACCCAAATTGGTGTTCGAACTACTTAAGAAAAGAATATTCTTCGTACTTGGATCTACTTCGTGTTGAGCACAACCGGTTAAACCAACCGAAAGAAGCACAGCAAAAAAAAGGATGGTCCGAAATGAGCAGTTCATTTATTCAATCAAGAATTTAAACGTCTAGGCTTTGCCAAATGGTCATTCCAAATCGTATTCAGCCAAGATCTTCATTCGGGTTTTTTCATCGGCAATGGTCACCCCGGGTTGAGAGCCGTAAAACTGGTAACCCTTAGTTATGCCGTAGTAACGATCGAGCAACATTTTAAATGGAACTTCCTGAAGCTCATTCGACTTGGCCGCTTCGTGTACTATTGGCAGGTACTTTTTCATCATTTCTGGGTTGGAGTGTTGAATGACCGACCACATCACGTTCTCCAAGTCCTCTCCTACCAAACTGCGACCGATGTAAGTACCTGCATGGGTATAGAAAGTGTCGATAAGCACTTGATTGTTTTCGTCGAGTTCTGTTTGCCGCGGATCCAATTCACCAATCTTTTTTCTGTATTTCTCATCCTGTAACTTGATCATAAACATGGCTTTCACCAGACTCGGATCGAAACCATTTTTGGCTGCATACGACTCCGGGTCAAATTCTCGATTTGCTTTTGGATTGAGCTTGCATCTTTCCAGTTCAGGTTCGTATAAATCACGAACGGGTGCGTACTTATCTCTTTCAAGGAAGTCTTCTTCAAATTCGAGAATGTACTCACAACTGCCAGAAGACTTTACAAACTTTTTAAAGGCGAGTTCCAACAGCTCTTGATCTTCTTGAAGTGTGAGAAAGGCCGAAAGAACATTGAAGTAATCGGCTAAATTGAAATTTTGAGGATTCATCTCCGTGGCCTTTTTTGTCTCACTGAGAATCATTTTGGCATAGGAAAAGTCTTTATCGCTTACCCTTTGCTCAGGTTCATAGTAGAGCACTTGGTGAGCAAAGTTATCTTCAGAGAATTCTCGTTGAGCAGAAATGGAAAAGCTCGTACCCAGAAGTAAAAGGAACATCAACCTCTTCATGAGCCTAAGCTATTGATTAAAGACCAGATTAC
>CAZWQX010000080.1:0-18567 GCA_964635965.1 uncultured Cryomorphaceae bacterium | reverse complement strand
CATTCTATTGGGCAAAAAGTAGTCGTGGTGAAGTTCGCAAGCGTATTGGTAGTAGAATACGAGAATTGCGTGAAGAAAATGGAATTGAAGCGAAGAACTTTGCAAAGTTGACCAAAATTGACCCTGCCAATTTGAGCAGAATAGAACAAGGGAAATACTCTGTTGGACTAGATATTCTTGAAAGAATGGCAGACATTCTAGGGGCAAAAGTGGATTTGGTTAAAAAGGAAACATCATGACCACTCAGGAAGAAATTTTGATAAATTTTGACGCTCAGCGGATCTGCATATATAAAGGCGAAACGTACTGTGTCCGAGATAATGGAGCAGTATTCAGGTTGATTAAACCTGGTGGACGAAAGAGACCGCTCGATGAAAAGTGGACCTTTGGAAAACCAAGTGAGAAACGAGGATACATGTACTTTTCATCCGAAGTAGTTCACCGAATAGTGGCTACGGCGTTTCATGGACCTCAGCCTGGAGCTAACTATGTCGTAGATCATATCGATACCAATCGGAGGAATAATCGACCCGAAAACTTGAGGTGGGTAACAAAGCTTGAAAACATCTTATTGAATCCCATCTCTCTTAGTCGAGTTCTCTATCAATATGGAAGCATCGATAATTTCTTGTCAAATCCAGGCAAACCACTAAACGGTGAACTGGATCAAAACTTTGAATGGATGCGAACTGTCACTAAAGAAGAAGCTGAAAACACCAGAAAGAATCTTTTAGAATGGGCTAAAAGCAACAAGTTACCCAGTGGGGGAGAATTGGGAGAGTGGGTTTATACCCAATTGAATCAAACGGCAGATATTCAAGGCGATACAGATGATGAAATCGAGGATCCGTTATTTCCTTCTTTAACAAACTTGGCATTTCAAAACTATTGGACAACCCCCAGCGAATTTCCTTATTGTCCCAAATCTATTGAGTCAGATTCCCTTTTGACATACAAGAAGAGTCTAACACTTGGAGTTGTTTTTGCAAGGAATCATATCTATGAGTCACGGGTTGAGGATGTCTCTTTGATTAATGACTCTTCTGAACTTTTAGTCATGACCAAAAGCGATGGCATGAAACCCTATGCGCTCGCTAAAGTCTATCTTCGAGAAGATGGTTTTGTGCACGAAAGCATCCAGACTTATTTCACTTTAGATGGAGCTCTGAAACATTTTACCTTGAGGCAAGGCTTGCAATGGGATGGACCTGATTCTATTGATGACTACTGTTAAGCGAATATTAAGCTTTTTGATTATTTGGTCTAACCTTTTCTTTTAATTAATTCTTTACAAAATATTGAAAAACAGCTAGAAAGGGATAATTTCAGCTTCTGAAATAGTTCAAGAAAAGAATACATCATAAAAATACTGCAATTATTATTTGCATTTTTCCTTGGTGGCTTAACACATTCTTCTGACATTTGCAGGCAACACTTTTTATATGTCGAAGAATTCATGCAAGCAGCTCAGGGAATTGGCCTCGATAAATTCGGGGATGTCCTTTCGTGGGAGGATTGAAGGTGATGAGGATGGTGATGTGGCGGTGATCCAGCTTCGCGACCTTGAAGATGGATACACCAGAATCACAACGCCTGCATTGCTCTTGAATGACAGAGTAGTTAATCCGAGGCATCTTTTGCAGAAAGGGGATTTGCTCTTTTTAGCAAAAGGCCCTGCAAATACAACTGCTATATATGAAGGTATTCCCGAAAGAGCCTTGACGACCTCCGTGTTCTTCGTTATCAGGCCTAATGTTTCCCTTGTTCTGCCCAAATTCTTACAATGGTTTCTTAACCTTGATAGAACCCAGAGCTATTTCAAGATAAACCAATCAGGTACTTATACTCCTGCTGTAAATAAGGAAGTATTAGGCAGTTTGGAAATCCCTTTACCTCCCATTGCTGCGCAAGAGAAAATTGCTCGCCTCTATACTTTGGAGCAACAAGAAAAACAGCTATTAGCCGATATCCGTGAGCGGCGGAGCACTTACCTCAACTCAGTCTTACTAGAATCCCTTAATGAATGAATAGAGAAGTAGATCAAAACGAAATCAATAAACTGCTTTGGAATGCCTGCGATACCTTTCGCGGAGCGTTCGATTCTTCTGAATACAAAAACTACATCCTGGTATTCCTCTTTTTGAAATACCTCAGTGATGTGTGGAAAGATCACTACAACGAGTACCAAGAGCGTTATGGTGATGATGAAGCGATGATAGAACGGAAGATGCGACGTGAGCGGTTTTTCCTTCACAAAGATTGCACCTTCGATCACCTTTATGAGAATAGAAACAAGGATGACATTGGTGAACGTATTGACAAAGCGCTCGCCAAGATTGAAGATCAAAATCTGGAAAAACTGGAAGGTGTATTCCGCAACATCACCTTCAATTCTGATAAGCTCGGCCAGACCAAAGACCGCAATAGAAGGCTCAAAAGTCTCTTTGATGATTTTGCCAAGCCTGAATTGGATTTCCGTCCTAGTCTTTTTGAAGATGTGACGGATGTATTGGGTGATGCTTACATGTATCTGCTGGAGAAGTTTGCCTCAGGTGCAGGGAAGAAAGGCGGTGAATTTTTTACGCCAAAAGAAATATCAGGCTTATTGGCTAAGCTGGTGAATGCGAAGCCTGGTGACCGTATTTGCGATCCTACCTGTGGTTCAGCTTCATTACTCATCAAAGTGGCCGAAGAGGTAAAAGACCCGAACGGTGAGCGCAGTCGTGATTTTGCCATTTACGGACAGGAGAGCAATGGCGATACCTGGGCATTGGGAAAGATGAACTGCTTCCTCCACAATATGGATTCGGCACAGATTGAATGGGGTGATACCATCAATACCCCGAAGCTTATCGAGGGAGAAAATTTGATGAAGTTCAATATTGTGGTGGCCAATCCTCCTTTCTCATTAGATAAATGGGGACACGATACGGCAGATGTAGATCCCTACAAGCGTTTTCTTCGTGGAGTTCCCCCGAAATCCAAGGGTGATTTTGCCTTTATTCTCCACATGATTGAAACTACCCTGCCCGATGGGCGGGTGGGAGTGATCGTACCCCACGGTGTACTTTTTAGAGGAAGTGCCGAAGGAAAAATCAGAAAGCAGCTTATTGAAGAAAATCTGCTTGAGGCGGTCATTGGTCTTCCTTCAAATCTCTTTTACGGTACGGGTATACCCGCTGCCATTCTCATCTTCAACAAGGCCAAAACCCGTGAAGAAGTCCTCTTCATCGATGCTAGCCGAGAATTTCAGGATGGAAAACGACAGAACACTCTCCGAGTGCAGGATATAGAGAAGATTGTGAATACCTACCGCAATTGGGAAGTGATTGAAAAGTATAGCGATACCGCCACACTAGAAGACATTCAGGAGAACGATTTCAACCTCAATATCCCGCGCTATGTGGACACCTTTGAGGAAGAAGAACCTGTGGATATTCCCAAAGTGCAAAAAGAAATTGAAGAGTTGGAAAAGGAATTGGTCGAGGTGCGAAAAGAAATGGATGAGTACTTAAAGGAGCTAGGTATTATTCAATAGAAAAATTAGAGACGATGAGAATACAATATGCTTCTGACCTTCACCTAGAATACGCCGAGAACAGAGAATTCATAAAAAAGAACCCTCTCCAACCAGAAGCGGACATCTTAATCTTGGCAGGTGATATCATTCCCTGGGTTCAAGTTGCTGAGGTGCCTTGGTTTTTTGAATGGCTTGATCTCAACTGGAAGGACGTTTTTTGGTTACCTGGTAACCATGAGTATTACGGCTATGACTTGTCGATATTGGATGATTCTGGCAGGTACGATTCTATGATTGGTGATCATATTCTGCAAATCAACAATCAAGTTCAAATTCGTGGTATTACCAGATTCATCTTTTCCACGCTATGGTCTAAAATTACTCCTCTGAATGAGGTCTTGATTCACGAAAAGCTCTCAGATTTCCGTGAAATTAGAAATGGCTCTGAACACTTTAATGTAGCGGAGTACAATCGACTTCACGAGCAATGTAGGAACTCCCTCAATGCATTGTTTCATGTGAAATTTGAAGGAAAAACAGTGGTGGTAACCCATCATTTGCCAACCCTTACGAACTATCCTGAGCGGTACAAAAACAATCCGCTGAATGAAATCTTTGCTACTGAGCTGATCGAGTTGATTTTAGAACACCAGCCTGATGCTTGGATTTTTGGTCACCACCATCATAATATACCTGAATTCAGTATTGGCAAAACGAGAATGCTAACTAATCAATTGGGAAGGGTGAATGAAAGGGAAGGGGTGGATGGATTTTCAGTTTCCAAAGTATTGAGCATATGAAAAATGCTAAGAAATATTGGCCATCCTTCTTATCGTTGTTACTTTTTGCCACTTTTCGGGACAGTAGTTTAAAGAGACGTCTTAGAAGAGCTGTGGAGCTGGTCTCATTATTGATGCTTTTCCTTTTAAGTAAGACGTTCTTGGATGCTAGAGTCTTTGGTTGGATAGGGAAACAGATTTCTTTCTCAGTTGAAATCAATGTGCTATTTGACGGTCTTGTATTAGTTTTAACACTTCTCGCAGCAGTTTCATGGATTGGAAAGTTCTGGAGGGGACTCATTCCATCTTCAAGTCTGTCAATCTTTCTCTTATCTAGTTTTTTCATCTACGCAGTGTACCGCTGGGATGAAGAGTTAAATTGGGATTGGTTGAGGTTTAGTGTTCTTCCGAACATCGCTTATATAGATGTACTCTGGTTAATAGTTTTCGGGCAATTTTTGCTTTGGCTAAATTTTCGATTCAAATGGTACATTCGAGTCAGAAAAAACTCTTTTATCGAAAATGTGCGGGGAATGTATGATACCCTTAAGTACCTAGATGATCTCCCAAAGAATGTCAAAAGTGATAATTCTGATGATGAGGTAAATGGATTTTTTCATGATGAACCTCTCGGAAAGTATGGGGAAGATCGTTTAGGATATGAACACTATGCCGAGAAAATTGCAGCAAGATTACTTGAAACTCAGTCGAACTATTCTTTCGCTATCGGAATAAATGGAAAATGGGGAAGTGGTAAAACTTCCTTTATGGATTTGATAATCAGGAAGTCCAAAGATTCTGAACATATTACTGTCCGTTTTAATCCTTGGAGATCTCGTGATCCAGAAGGATTAATAGACGAATTTTTTAATGTTTTAAGTAGTGCATTGAAACCATATCATGGCAACCTTGAAGATGATTTTAAGATCTACTCGAAGAGGCTTTCCAACTTGCATGAGAGCACTTTTTCGAGCTTAGTAAAGGGATTAAATACCGCTTTGGATCCCAGTGAAAATGAGACTCTATTCGATCGAATCCAAAAAAAGATAGTGAGGGTAGGAAGAAGAATAATGATTTATATAGATGATTTAGATAGACTATCGACCTCTGAAATACGCGAAGTTCTCAGGCTCATTAGAAATACGGCGAACTTTCGAAACACTTATTTCATCGTTGCTTATGACCGAGAATACGTCGTCGAAGCCATTCGAGATATCAATGAACGGGATGAGAGAATGTACTTAGAGAAAATCTTTCAGTTAGAAGTTGCTCTGCCATCATTCGATGAACAGAAAATTTGGGATGATTTGGTAACTAAGCTTGAAGGGATTTGCAGATATGATAATGAAGGAGAAGTAGAAAGACTTAAGAAGTATTCCAGGGTTAAGGCTAGTGTTCTCTCACTTATTCAAAACAGGAGGGATGTGAACAGACTATTGAATGCACTTTTATTAAATTATTTACCGATTAAAGAGGATGTTCTTCTAGAGGATTTTCTCGCATTAGAAGTGTTTCGACAGAAGTTCCCTTCAATCTATAGATTCTTTGCAAAAGAAAGGGATTTGTTTTTAGATACTAAAGAGGATTCTAAATCAGGGATGAACTACTTAATTCTGAAAAAGAGTAATACAATAGAAAAGACGGATGAATTCAGCATGTTGAAACAAGTGGAAAAGTATTCAAAGCCACTGCCGCCTGAGATAAAATCAATCGAACATTACCTTGATCTTCAAAAAGAATCATTAAAGCTCTCTGAAATTGAACGAATGAAGTGTTTAGCTCTTCTTAGAGCAATATTTTTTAGCAGCCCTCTCAACACTGCTGAGGTTAGGGAGAATAACATTCGAAGTATTAGAATACCCAGCAACTATGATGTGTACTTCAAGTATACTCTTGATGAAGACGATTTTGCACAGAGTCAATTCACGAGGGTAAGGCAAAGCAATGAATTAAAATTACTCACAGAGTTTTATGACCATTGTGTTGGTAAAGGCCTCACAAGTATTCTCATAAATCGTATCAGATTAATCCGTTTTTTTGATAGTTCTGATGATTTTTCAAACGTTGTCAAGGGACAGTTCTATCTGGCCAAAAAGTTTAGTGAAAATGGCAATTATTACACTTTAGATATTCATAAGGATTTCTTGCGATTTTTCGAGTATTCTCAGTATTCGGATTCCAAAAAGTTTTATCCCAAAAAAGGTAAATACAAGACATTCCTTCTCGAAGAAATTCGGAAGGGAACCCCACCTTATATTTTTGAGGGTCGTCTCCTAAAAGGATTGTACGAGAGAAGATTTCACGAACCGTTATTCTTGCCAGAAGAAATTAGAGGATTGCATCAAGTACTATTGCAAAAACTTGCTGATTCTTCTTCAGAACTTCACAAAGAGCTGATTGCACTGTATAAATTATCCCATTACGAAGAACTAATTCCATCTGGACATCCAGGTAGTTTTTTCAGTGAAGAGAAGGCGACCGATGAAGCTCGAATAACCATGTCGAACTTTGTTTTGAACCAAGATAGATTTAAAGCAAACATGGAGATATTAATCTTGAACAATCAACAAGATACAACCTCCAAATTAGATCCTTTTCTTGCTGAATTGTTTGGATCAGATAAAGAGTTTTGTGAAAGAGTATGGAGTGAAATTGATGCAATGTCAAATTTCCCGATTACAGAGCCTCACAAGGAACTCACAAAAAGTATTGATGATGATGAATGGTTTAATGAACTGAGAAGGTTTTTGAATTCTTACCAAACAAACGAATTTACTTGGGTAGAAGGTAATTTCAAAGTGATTAAAGTCAGGGACATCCAAGAAAAAGCATACAAGTCAGCAGGGTGATGAACTACAAACACGACATAGCCATCTCCCTATGCAAAGAGGATGTCGCCTACGCAGCTGAACTGGTCAAGGCGCTCAACCCAAAATTGGACATCTTCTTTTACGAAGACCGTCAAGAGCAGTTGATCGGCGAGCTTGGTCCAGAGAAATTCGGAGATGTATTCAAGCACAAGTCTCGAATAGTAGTAATCCTTTATCGCAAGGAATGGGGGGACAGTTATTACACAGAATTGGAAAGAGCTGCTATTCTAGACAGAACTGCGCGACCTGATCAGGGTCAAAGCTTCATTATGGTTATTGGAATGGAGCCTGGAGCTGTGCCAGGCTGGTATCCTAGTTCGAGAATCTACGCCAATCCATTTAAGTTCTCAGTGGATAAATTAGCCGAGTTCATTGAGCATAAGGTAAATGAACGAGGAGGAAACGTAACACCCCTTACTTTCGAGGAAATGGTTGAGCACGTCCAACAAAAGCGCACTGATAAGGCAGAACACGTCCAATTTCTAAATTCTTTTGAGTCTCGTGATGAAGCTTTGAAGGAGTTGGACTTACTTGTAAATGACGTAAATCAGAAAATTCAATGGGCAATGCAACGCGACCTGGGCGCTGCAAGAGGTAAAAGAGAGTTTAATTCAGAGCCGTATAAGACTTTTCAGAGTGTGGAGGCTTACTTTCAGCTTGGTCAATTAAGATTACGAGTGTTGGTTGAAATGGGTCAATTACATCCGAAAAAATACTATTCACAGGCGATAGCTATTCACGTCTTTTATGAAGAATTAGAGAATCAACAATATGCCTTTGAGAATTGGCTGGAGCTTGGAAGGTATCGGATTCTCAAAAGTTCAGAATATCGCTACAACACTGACAAAAATCAGCTCAAAGGATGGTCGGAAGTTTTGGTGATCAAGAACCACAATCCTAATGCTGATTCAGGCATTTATTTCGGATTTAATGCACCATACGATTTAAAGCAAATAGTGCCTACCAAAGACCTCGTAAACAAAATCTTCAAAGACTTCTTCCAACTTTTCCAATCCAAATACCCCGTAAACTATTGAGGATGGAAGAAGCTTTGAAAACTGAAAAAGCCAAACCAGGCCACAAAAAAACCAAGCTCGGATGGATTCCTGAGGACTGGGAGGAAAGAAGCTTAAGCGAAATAGGTACTTTCTTAAAAGGGAAAGGTGTTCCTAAAAAGTATATTTCTGAAGATGGTCTTCCCTGTTTGACCTATGGTGAATTGTATAAGCATCATCACGATGTCATAAAGGATTTTGTTTCATTTATTCCAAAAGAAATTGCTGCCGACAGTCAGAAGTTGCATTATGGTGACATCCTGTTTGCAGGATCGGGTGAAACTTTAGAAGAAATTGGTAAAAGTGCCGCGTTCATTGGAGAATTCCCCGCATTTGCTGGAGGTGATATCATTATTCTCAGGCAGTCCTCCTGTGATCCTGTTTTTCTTGGCTATCTCCTGAATCAAGATGGAGCAAGGAGGCAATTAAACCGCCTTGGTCAAGGTCATTCGATTGTTCATATCTATTCAAGTGGACTGGGAACGCTTATAATCCCTCTCCCCCCTCTCCCCGAGCAGCGTGCCATCGCCCGCATCCTCTCCACCTGGGACAAAGCCATCCAAACCCTCCAAAAACTCATCGACAAAAAAGAAGAGCGAAAAAAAGGATTGATGCAGGTGTTGTTAAGTGGGGAGGTGAGGTTGGAAGGATACGATGACCCCTGGGTCAAAAAGGATATTGAGTCTTTAGGGCGGGTAATTCGAGGCGCCAGTCCAAGGCCAAAGGGAGACCCTCGATATTACGGTGGTCAAGTGCCTAGGCTAATGGTCGAAGATGTGACTCGTGATGGAAAATATGTTACTCCCTCCACTGATTTCCTGACTCAAGAAGGAGCGAAAAAGAGCAGACCTTGTAAAGCAGGTACGCTAACTATAGTTTGCTCTGGCGACGTGGGTACACCATCATTTTTGGCCGTAGATGCTTGTATTCATGATGGCTTTTTAGCGATCACTGACCTCAAAGAAGACATTGACGACGACTTTCTCTTTTACCAGATGCTTCAACTAAAAGAGAGACTTGAGAGATCTGCGACGCACGGTGGTGTTTTTACGAATCTCACAACTACGATCTTGAAGCAATTTATTCTGAGCGTACCATCTTTTGAAGAACAGGAAGAAATTGCCATTGTGCTGAAAGCTGCCGATCAAGAAATCGAAAAACTCAAAAATCAGCTCACCAAATTGGAAAAACAGAAAAAGGGATTGATGCAGAAGTTGCTGACGGGAGAGGTGAGGGTGAAAAACTTAAATGCATAATGTGCAAAAGCGCTATGGTAACCCCTAAAAAACTTCAATATCAGCGATTTAACTCTTGTGTATCTCATCAATTTTTTGTATATTCAAGAGAATCGATGGTGAAAGAACACTACAGTTTTCAATGAAAGGATTTTTAAATTCAAGATGAATCAAAAGCTATGGATAGGAGACAAGATCACTACCCTATTGACTTCGCACTAATTGTATTGGCGATTGTCTACAATTTAGGTCTTATGGGGTTTTCTACCCTGTGGATTTTTACGAATGCATTTCAAAACCTCAAAACTGGATTGCGGGAAGTTGAACATCTTCAGATAAATGAAATGCTCTCATTTAGTTTATTTCTTGCAGGTGTTTTGGGTGGTACCTTCTACTGTCTCAGGGCGATTTACCAAAGAATTGGAGAAGCATACACACCCATTGATGGTATGGGAGATAGACTATATCCGAATTATTCATTGGACATCAGGGCGTGGTTTTTCTGGTATTTATATAGACCCTTACAAGCGGGAGTGCTTGCTTTGGTATTGATAGCTCTGCTCAAATCTGACCTTCTGTTACTTGAAGATTTATCTAGTTCGGATTTTGAATCATACTTTGTGGTAGTGGGGCTTGGCTTTTTGACAGGATTTGGTAGCCACGAAGTGATTCACAAAATACTTGAACTGGTTAAAGTAATTTTTGCTAAGTCCAATATTAAATCGAGCAATTCAAAAGAGAAAGTGAAAGAAAATAACGGACAATAACTATGGAACTATTAACGAGATTTAGGGCTTATCAATTGGATTCGGCGGGTGCACTTTACTCGTATTATTCTCCTGATCAGTTTGCGTTGGTCGAGGCACGACTTCCTAAAGGAGGTGTAGAAGTAATTGCTTCTGAATTAGAAACCTGCAACAGATCAAAGATTGACCTTTTACATATTACCAGTTGGGATAGTGATCATGTTAGCTTTATTGATTTAACCCAAATTATCAATCACTTTAGGCCTTCTATGATTGAGGTACCTTCTTACAAACCTGATCATGAAATGGGGCAGAGGTGTAGAAATATTTTGGAAGGTTATGATGAGATTCATGGGAAGTATGTTCAAAACGTCAGGTTTGTTACCAAAGACTATTTGAAGTCATTGTCGCATGCAGAGGCATGGGGTATGAATAATATCGTAATCAATCCAAATTTCAATGATCCTTGCAAGAATAATATGTCACTTATGAAGCTATTTCGCTCTCGAGGTTTTAACGTTGCCTCGTTTGGTGATTGTGAATCCTCTGAGATTTCAGCAAGAATTTCAATTGATGGTTCTATACTCAACTCAGAAACTGATGTTATGATTTTGGCCCATCACGGAGCCAACAATGGGTTCACCAATAAGAACTTCCTTGAAAAAGTCAGGCCTTCTATCGCCGTTTGTAACTCGAACTATGGAAATCAATACGATCATCCCAAGCCTGAAATTAGACAAATGCTTCACGAGTTGAATATTCCAATTTTTACGACTAAGACAGGGGATGTAATTATTCAGCAGAAGAATGGACAAAAAGCGGAAATTTATAATTTAATAAGTGATAATCAAGCCCTTTCTTCTTCCTATTTGTTCATTCCTAAGAGATATCAACAGTGAGCTATACTGAGCTTCAAGACTCTCAAGCCCCTGCCATACTTCTTCTTCAAAAGATGGGTTGGAAATACCTTTCTACAGAGAGGATGGAGCAGGAACGCAACGTAACTGATTGGAAGGATTTTCTGGATAGGTTCCTTTCTCAACAGGTCATGCAGAAATTGTTGACAGGTGAGGTGAGGTGAGGGTGAAAGAGCGATTGACAATGAACAATGAGGAATGATGGAATGAAAGAAGGAAAAGACATTGATACCGATTTCTACTCCGTAGACTTCCACTATTCCTTCAGGTCTGGTCTTGGTCCCTGGGAGGAGCATCGTTTTGTCAAAGAACACGTTCTTCGGATTGTCCTTGCAGATGATACGGGAGCTGAGGAGCAATACATGGGTGAAGTCCGTTTTTTAATGGTGCATTTGGATCATATTCTTGAGTCCGATCATTACGCTTTTGATGTGCTGGATGCACACTCAGAATACTTGGCACGTCATATTCTCAAAGTCTTTGACCCTGATACTTTCGAGTATACGAATGAAGTGATGCAGCACTATCAAGAAGATCTCATTCACTTGAAAATCTGCTTTATCGAGAATATTCAACTCCTACCAAAGTACAGAGGATATAATATTGGAGCTAAGGCCATCAAGGACATCGTGTTTCACCACGGTTCAGGTTGTGGTCTGTTTATGCTCCAGCCTTTTCCTTTGCAGTTTGAAACTCCCGAAAAGCAAAAAGACTATCCGCAACTTGAGTTAGGCAAACTAGAGCAGGATCAGGAACTGGCGGGCTATAAATTGATGGCCTACTACCAAAGAATAGGTTTTGAGCCGATTCAAGGTGTGGAAGGATTGGTTTTTCACAATCCCGCATTGAAGAATGAGGGCATGGATGGGATTGATTTGGAGGACAATGGTATGAATAAGAATAGTGAACATGATACTTTAGGAGGTTAATAGTGGTATGAAGAAAGAACCATCCATCATCTTGAAAGAACTAATTTCAATGCCTTCTGAAAATGAAGTCGTAGAATTTAAGTCTGCCAAGAATCAGTTCGACTTCACGAAGTTAGGTCGGTATTTTTCTGCTTTGAGCAATGAGGCTAATCTCGCAAATTGCAGTTTTGGTTGGCTCGTATTTGGTGTTGATGCAAAACACAGAGTTACTGGAACGGCTTTTAGACGGAATCCATCTGATTTGAATTCTTTGAAACACGAGATTGCCAATAAAACGACAAATCGAATCACGTTTAGCGATATTTTGGAAGTTGAGCAAGACGGGAAACGTGTATTGTTGTTTCAGATTCCAGCAGCGCCTAAGGGTATCCCAGTAGCTTTTGACGGCCACTATTACGGAAGAGAACACGAATCGTTAGGGCCGCTGAATCTCAATGAAATAGAAGGCATCAGAAGTCAGGCGCTAAACTACGATTGGTCAGCACAAATAATCGAGTCTGCAAGTATTTCTGATCTAGACCCTTTGGCTATTCAAACGGCGAAACAAAACTATCTGAGCAAATTCCCTGAAAAAGTTGAGGAGTCAAAAGGGTGGTCGGATAAAAAGTTTTTGGATAAAATAAAAATTACTAGAAAGGGCAAAATTACGAATGCAGCAATAGTCTTGTTAGGTAAAGATGAATCTGAGCACTTAATCTCTCCTTCAGTGGCAAAAATAAGATGGGTCTTAAAAGACTCAGACGGTAATTCCAAGGATTACTTGATTCTCTCATGCCCTCTGATACTTGCAGTGGACAAGATATACTCGAGAATTCGAAATTTAAAGTACCGATATCTTAAGCAGGAGAGTCTTTTTCCTGATGAGGTGGATCAATATGAACCGTATACCATTCGGGAGGCGTTGAATAATTGCATAGCACACCAGGATTACGAATTGAATGGACGAATTAATGTGGTTGAGTCTGATGATCAGTTGATTTTTTCCAATTTGGGGAGGTTCATCCCAGCTTCTGTTGAAGCTGTGGTGAGCGATGATACACCCGAAGAGTACTACCGAAATCCATTTCTCGCAAATGCCATGTTCAACATCAAAATGGTCGATACCGCAGGTGGTGGAATCAGAAAAATGTTTAATAGCCAGCGAAAACGTTTTTTTCCTCTTCCAGAGTATGACTTGAGCTCCAACAGAGTAAAGGTGACAATCATAGGGAAAATATTGGACCTGGATTATGCTATGCTTTTGGCTCAAAACCAATCGCTGACTATTGAGGAGATCATCCTATTAGACAAAGTTCAAAAGCACAAAACTCTTTCGGAAGATCAAATAGCTTATCTCAAAAGCCAAAAACTTATTGAGGGCCGTAAACCGAATTTTTTCATTTCGAAAAAACTAGCCCAAAAAACTGGTCAAAAGTCAACTTACACGAAAAACAGAGCTTTCGAAAAGAAGTACTATTTAGACTTAATCCTTAAAGGAATAGAACAGCACGGTTCGTTGTCAAGAAAAGATGTCGATGATCTCATCCTCCAAAAGCTTCCTGATTGGATGACCGCAGAACAGCGAAAAAACAAGGTGAATAATCTATTGTCTGAGTTGCGCAGAAAAAAGAAGATTGAGAATATAGGGACTCTTAAGGTGTCTAAATGGGTATTAATAAAAGATGTCTAATACAATATCTATTAATAAAATGGCCTTGAGATTATTAAAAAGAATGTTGTTATGTAATTGGTTTACAGCGGTATATGCTTTTTATTGATTTTCCATTTTATTAATAAATCTATTAACAGAATGAAGTCAACCTAATATTGAAGTTAAAAATGTACACCGAATTCCAAGACTCCCAAGCCCCAGCCATTCATCTTCTTCAAAAGATGGGTTGGAAATACCTTTCTACAGAGGAGGTGGAGCAGGAACGCAACGGAATACATTCCCAGGTGCTGCTTGAAGGAATTTTGGCCAAGAAGCTGATGGAGCTCAATGCTTTCGAGTACCGTGGAGAAGAATACAAGTTTTCTCAATCAAGCGTTCAATCGGCCATCACCGCATTAAAGAGTGTGGCAGATATTGGACTGGTGCAGAGCAATGAGGCGGTGTATGATCTGATTACCCTCGGGAAGAGTTTCAACGAAACCATGCAAGGAGATCGCAAGGCCTACACCATGAAATACATTGACTGGGAAAATCCCTCGCGAAATGCATTTCACATAGCAGAAGAGTTTGAAATTGAAGGACTCAAAGAAACTCGTCGGCCTGATATCGTTCTTTTTGTCAATGGGATACCCTTCGTAGTCATAGAAAACAAGCGTCGCGATAAGGAAGAGTCCATCGATGAGGCCATCTCTCAGCACATCCGCAATCAAAAAAAAGACCTCGGCGTACCGCGTCTCTTTTATTACGCTCAGTTACTGCTTGCTGTACAACCCAACGAAGTGAAGTACGGTGTCACAGGCACACCACTCAAATTTTGGTCGGTTTGGAAGGAAGACAATGAAAAAAAAGTCACTCGGCTCCTAAAGAAGGCTACCAAAGAATTACCCACTGAGAACCGTCTTCCAACGGCACAAGACACCAGCTTGTACAGCCTTTGTGAGCCCGGTCGCTTGCTCGATATCGCCTACAAATACATAGTTTTTGATGGCCCCATCAAGAAGGTGTGTCGTTACCAGCAATACTTTGCGGTACAGGAAACCTTAAAGCAAGTCAGACAAACCACGGAAGAGGAGAATAGAAGGGGTGGGGTGATCTGGCATACAACGGGAAGCGGTAAGTCACTCACCATGGTCATGCTTTCAAAGGCCTTATCGCTGGCTCAGGATATTACTTCTCCGAGGGTACTTATTGTAACAGATCGAATAAGCTTGGATAAGCAGATATTTAAAACCTTCCAAAACTGTGGAAAGCCTGTTCACAAAGCCAGAAGTGGTTCTCACCTAGTAGACCTTCTAGCGGATAAGGGCATAGAGGTAATCACCACCATCATCGATAAGTTTCAGACGGCCAAATCCCACTCGGGCTTCACAGATCCATCCAGTAACATCTTTGTTCTCGTCGATGAAAGCCACCGAAGTCAATACGGTATGGCCAACGCCACCATGCGCAAGATGCTGCCCAATGCTTGTTTTATCGGTTTCACGGGAACACCCTTGATGAAGCAGGAAAAGAACACCGCTAGAAAATTCGGTGGTTTTATCCATAAATACACCATAGATCAGGCCGTGCAAGATCAGGCCGTACTTCCATTGCTTTACGAGGGTCGTTCGGCTAAGCTCAGTGTAAACCGTGAACAGATCGATCGCGGTTTTGACCGTCTGGCACGTCCCTTAAGTGAAGAGGCTCAAAAGGACTTGAAGAAGAAGTTTTCCTCGATTTCGATGATTTACGAATCGGAAAGAGTGGTGGAAGAAATTGCCTATGATATTTCCGAACATTTTTGCAAAAACTGGCAGAGCACTCATTTAAAGGCTCAGCTCGCTGTTCCTAAAATCGATACCGCAATTCGTTATCAGAAATATTTTGAAGATCAAACAGATCCTTCTTTGAAAATCAACACTCGCGTGGTGTTTACTCCACCCGATAGCCGAAAGAACCATGATGATGTTTGGAAAGACAGCAGCAAGGAAGCACGCAGATATTGGCAGCTCATTTTGGAGAAACATGGCGATCAGGAGAAGTATGAAAATTGGGTCATCGAAAAGTTCAACGAACCAACGGATGAAGTAGAACTAATCATAGTGGTGAGTAAATTACTCACAGGCTTTGATGCCCCAAGAAATACCGTTTTATACTTGGCGAAACCACTACACTCCCACAACCTTCTCCAAGCGATAGCTAGGGTGAACCGCCTGTTCGAAGGAAAAGAATACGGACACATCATCGATTATGTGGGTGTTTTGGGAAAGCTTGATGAGGCATTAACCAGTTACAGTGCTTTCGAGGATTTTGATGAAGAGGATCTCCAGAGCACAGTTATTGATATGACCGATGAGGTTCGAAAAGTACCCATCCGTCATTCTGAGGTGGAAGATGTATTCAAGGAAGTATCAAACAAGGAGGACATTGAAGCTTTAGAACGGCATTTGGCTCCTAGAGATGTGAGAGATAAATTTTACGAAGCAGTATCTGCTTTTGCCAGAGCATTGCAAACTGCCCTATCAGCAGATGTCTTTTACACTGAATTCACCGATGCGCAAATAGGCTTTTATCGGTCTGAATTAAAACGCTATCAGCAAATACGTCAATCCGTTCAGTTGCGATATGCAGATAAGATCTCTTACAAGGAATATGAGCCAAGAGTGATGAAGCTTCTCGACACTTATGTGGGAGCTTATGGAATCAATCAGATTACTTCTGAGGTGAATATTTTCAACCAAGGTCAGGTAAACGAAGCACTTGAGGCCTATGGCAAAACTCCTGCTTCCAAAGCCGATTACATTGCGAGCAATATGAAGCGGGTAATCCACGAGAACATGGAGCGTGACGAGGCTTTTTACAAGAAATTCTCTCAGTTAATCGAGGAGACTATTGAAGCTTTCCAAGAGGGAAGATTGAACGAAAAAGAATACCTCGATAAAATCATGGAGATACGTGATGATCTAGAGACTGGTCATCAAGAAGGCGTTCCTGAATCTGTTCAATCCGATCCAAAAGCCAGAGCGTTCTTCGGGGCACTGAATACCGTGCTAACCGAGACTCACGATAAAGAAACCTTGGCTCAAATGAGCGAAAGGTTAGCCAAAGCAGGACAGTCCATAGCGGGGATAGTGGATAGTTTGATTATCCGTGATTGGAAAAAGAACTTGGATGTGCAGCGAAAGATGGAGAATGCCATTGAAGATTATCTACTAGATAACCGCAGCACCCTCGGCATAGATCTGACTTTCGATGAAATTGATGAGATCTTGGTGAAGAGTTTGAAAGTGGCAAAGAACAATTATTGATGGAGTCACTTGCTTACGGGAATACCGTCTTGCACTTTGATTTGGAGTATTCCGAAAGGAGATCATTGGCCATTGAAGTGCACCCAGACACCTCCGTGAGGGTAAAAGCGCCGCTTGAATCCAGCATGGCGGACGTTGAAAAAAAACTGCTGAAACGGGCCAGTTGGATTATTAGACAGCAGAAGTATTTCTCCCAGTTTTTACCACGAACACCTGAAAGGGAATACGTTCGCGGTGAATCTCACAAATATCTGGGAAAAGCCTACCCTTTGAAGATTCTTACTTCAAAACAGCGTGATGTGAAGCTCAAAGGAGGCCAACTCATAGTTTTCACTCCTTCAGATGATCCAGTTGTGGTAAAAGCGCTCCTATCTGCTTGGTATTACAACCATACCGTTCCAAAGATTGAAGAGATATACAAAGAGACTTTGCCACGATTTAATCGCTTCGATATTGGGGTGCCCAAAATGGAAATCAGACGCATGAAAAACCGTTGGGGAAGTTGCACCCCCAAAGGCAAGATTCTCATTAACCCCGAACTCATCAAGACTCCAAGACGCTGCATCGAATATGTCATGATTCATGAGATGTGTCATCTCGTGGTACCCTCACACAACAAGAAGTTTTATAAAGTTTTGGGAGAAGTAATGCCTAATTGGGAGAGGTGGAAACAGAGATTGGAGTTAACTTCAGCTTAAGACTATGAAGATCATTTTATCAAGGAAAGGATTCGACTCCAAGTATGGAAAAGGTTGGAGCCCAATATTGCCAAATGGCGAGATGCTATCAATGCCAATTCCAGCAGCAGAGGGAGAAAGAGGAGTAAGTCTAAAAGAAATCAAATGGGGAAAGAAGAGTTATTATGATCAGGTCCAAAAGTTGTATCCGAAATTGGATAAACTGCCTGATCTATTTCATTTTGATCCCGACTTAAACGCAAAGGCTAAAAAGCGGTCTAATGGATGGCTTCCTGCGTTTGGGCAAACGGGTGCAGCCGAGGGTCATTTAAGGTCAGAGAAGGTAAAAGAAGGCGATATCTTTTTATTCTTTGGCTCATTCGTTCACACCTATCATAACGATAGCGGAATGCTCACATGGGAAAAGGAGCATGAGTTCCATGCCATTTTCGGTTATCTGGAAATAGGAGAAATTATCGAGTCAAAAGAGATAAAACAACTCTCTGAAGAATCCCCTTATTGGGACCACCCACATTGCCAGAACAGAGATAATTACGGTGATAACAATGCAATATATATTGCGACCAAAAAACTAGGCGGGACAGATTTACCAGGTGCCGGTACATTCGAGTATCAGGACCATCTGCGTTTAACCATTCCAGGCTATAAAAAATCTCAGTGGTCACTTCCCAAGTATTTTCATCCGGATAAAGGACCAAGCATTTCCAGATGTTCAAATTTGAACCGTTTCCGAAAATTAGGTGATAAAGTTCAATTCGAGGCGGTATCCTTAGGACAAGATATGGTTGTAAATGACCCGTCTGGTTGCGTTCAGGAATGGGCAATAAATTTGATCGCACAAACCACAAACTAGTTGGCTGAACTCTTTGCTATCCCAATT
>CAZWQX010000079.1:0-18628 GCA_964635965.1 uncultured Cryomorphaceae bacterium | reverse complement strand
CTTGGTGTTTGGGATGTAAAATATGGACTTCGTTATGAGTACTACGAAGCTGACATATTTAGCCCAATAGCAAGCGAAGATGATCCCTTGAGAATCAATTTCGACGGCATCAGTGGGGCAATTGCCGGAAAGAAAGAGCTGGAAAACGGAGATTTAACTCTTTCATTGGCCTCCTTTTGGAGAGCTCCTGCGGTCAATGAGCTATTCGCCAGCGGACTTCACCACGGAATCGGGGCCATTGAACAAGGTGATAGTGAGCTGGAACGAGAACGTTCCTATAGCTTGAGTAGCACTTGGCGAAAAGTGTATGGACGGACAAGGTTGTTGACTACGGCATACTTGAACTATATCGAAAACTACATTTTTCTCAATCCTAAGGATATTGAATTAACTATTCGAGGTTCATTTCCTCGCTTTGACTACGAGCAAACTGACGCCCTTTATTGGGGATCTGATATTCAGGTAGATGGTCAATTGAATAACGGTTATTCCTACTTGGGTAGTGCCAGTTTTGTTTGGGCTCAAGATGTAGAGAATGGAGATTTCTTCATTAATATTCCGGCTCATAGATTTTCAGGAGAAGTCAAGAAAACGTGGAATGACTTTGGAACGATAAAACAGCCTTGGATATCTGTTTCAGGAGAATATACGATGGAACAGTACAGAGCGCCTGAGGTATTTCCTTTTGAAACCGTATTGGTTCCGGGAGATAACACTCCCCTGCCGAGTAGCTTTGATTTCGCACCTGCCCCTGACTCATATTTTTTGATTGGATTGAGAGCAGGGATGAGAATGCACAATACTTCAGTTCAACTTGGTGTAGAGAATGTCCTGAACACCACATACAGAGATTACATGAACAGGTTCCGTTATTACATGGATGAACCTGGAATAAACTTTACCATTAGAATCAAATATCATTTTTAAAAATCAAACGAATGAATCTTTCTAAATTTTTCAAATTTTCAATAATTGCTTTGGCGGCATTAACTTTTGTAGCTTGTGAGGACGATGATGATGATGATCCTCCTCCAACGGTGGTGAACGAAGAAGAAGTTATCACCGATATGACATTGACCTTCGTTGACCCTGATACTCAAACATCAACTTCGTTCACATTTAGTGATCCTGATGGCGAGGGAGGTAATGCTCCTACAATTGATGATATAGTCTTGAATGCAAATACAGCATATCAAGTATCAATCGAGGTGTTAGATGCTTCAAATCCGAATGATGTTGAAGATATCACGGAAGAAATTGAAGAAGAAGATGATGAGCATCAATTCTTCTTCATTACAGGAAACGGGGCAGAGAATTCCGTTACCATTACTTATGATCCAAATGATGTAGATGACGATGGAAACCCGATAGGGTTATCATCGAACTGGATGGTAACACAAGCCACAACAGGTGGTGAAACGATTCGAGTTGTATTGCGTCATGAGCCAAATAAGGATGGAGCAGGCGTATCTGACGGAGACATCGCAAATGCAGGTGGAGAGTCAGATATTGATGTGACTTTTAATTTCACCGTTAACTAATCGATTGGCCGCTTTTCGTACTTTTCGACCATGATACGAAAAGCGGCCTTTTTCTTACTCTTTTTAGTTGTTCTTGCTGCTTGCTCCAAGGTTGAAGAGGATTCAGTCGCTCCCGTGATATCAAGTCTTTCTGTTAACTCCGAAATGTTCTTACCGGGAGAAGAACTATTGGTCCAGGTTTCGGGAACAGATAACCTCGAATTAAATCAGGTTAGATTGCGCCTCGAAGAGAACTTTTCTAAGTCTTTCGGCTTTTGGAAATTTGTCGAGGTAAGAGATATTTCCGGGACTTCTTTTTCCACCAATTTTAAATATATCGTGCCCGATACTGCCCTGGCAGGGTTGTATGAAGTCAGTATTCAAATCGCTGACCAAAGAGGCAATGGATCGATAGATTCAACCATTCAGTTTGTTATTCAACAACCAACCGAATCTCCGATGATTCAAAACTTTGCTTCTCAACCGGAAATTGGAACAGATGGCGTATTGAGATTGACTGGATCCGATACGCTCACATTTTCAGGAGTTGTTAGCGATCAGGATTCCCTGTTCTCATGTTCGGTAATTCTTAGGGATCAATCAGGATCTGCACTTGGCCAAATCGAATATCCTGTATTGGATACCACGATATACAATCTGTCATCAAATCCTGATACCATTTTCATGGAGCTTATCGAACAAGTCCCTTCCGAATTATTGATTAAAGTCGAGGATAAGGTGGGGCACCAAACCAGGCAGAGTTACGCCGTAGAATTAGATTAATCACAAACCTTACAGTCTTCCAGAATATAGGGGAGCGCGAAAAACCGACCTGTATTTAGACGAAGTCTTCCACAAAAGGATCTTCTTTCGTCATTTTTAAACGAACGTGATTGATCTCCCATCTGCAAATCAACCACGGTTTCGGGACCCGCGTTACCGCAGAAAAAACAAGAGCTGAAAGGAAATCGGCTAACGACGTATGCGTTTAGATCAATATCCATCGGAATCACATATCCGGTGATTTTAATTTCTGAACCTTCGAATGCCTGAATCATAGGGCCGAAGACCGGTTTTTGATAGAATTCACCTGACCCTTCATCATAAGACTCTTCAAAACGAATATCACCTAATTGATTCCAGGTCACCGTGATAACGTCCTGACCACAGCTATTCTTAAAACCTGTTAGGACTAAAAAAGCGATTAGCCATATGGTAAATCTCATTTGGCAAATTTAAGTATTGTCGTAGCTCTATTTTTTTGGTTTTTTTATGGACATGAAAAGAATCCTCTTGCTGCTGATTTATTTGCAGGTAACCGCTACGTGTTTTTCCCAAAATGAAAGAAAAGAAATTGATTTGACCACCGCCATCATGGAGGGATATAGAAGTTTGGCGCCCGTTGATATTTCAGGTTTCCTATGGCTAAAAGACAATCGTTTCCTCCATTACGGAGAGAATGATGATGTGGTAGTTAAGGATATAGAAGGCGATACGTTAGAATACTTTTCACGAGCTACTTTAAATTTTCAATTAATCGAACAGGGCTTAGATACCCTCTTCGCAGTTAGTGTGAGAGGTGTTTTGGGAGATGATGTTTACCTGAGAGCAGGGGATAGGTTGGTCAAAACTTCTCTTTCCGGTCGATCAATCGAAGAGGTGCTAACATATCCTGATGGTGCAGAAAATCTTACCCATCATTTGGAATCAGGCCAGGTAATTTACACCAAAGGGCCAAATGTGTTTTTAATATCCCCTAATATCACGGAACGCCAGATTACCACACATAAAAAAGAGTCAATGGTATCTGCGGGAATTGGAATACACCGTTTCGAGTTTGGTATTCGAAATGGTTTGTTCTGGTCTGGAAACGGCGAGAAATTCGCATTTTATGAAATGGATGAGTCAGAAGTTACTGACTACCCACTTGCCAATTACGGCGAAACACCTGCAGCTTCTTTACCGATTAAATACCCTATGGCAGGACAAGCCAGTCATAGTGCCCGTGTTGGAATACACGATGTCTTGCGAGACACTACGTATTATCTAAAAGTAGAAGGGCCTTCAGATCAATACCTGACAAATTTCACGTTTTCTCCTGATGGAAACACGGCCTATCTGGCGATTGTAAACAGAGCTCAAAATGAAATGAATCTGAACTCTTACGATGCAAATACAGGCGATTACATCGAGACACTTTTTTCGGAAACCCACGAAAAATATGTGGAACCTGAAAGGCCGCCACTATTTTTAAAAGATGGCAGATTCCTTTGGTTCAGTGAAAGAGATGGGTTTGATCACCTGTATTTACACAGTTCCAAGGGAAAGCTTTTGAAACAAGTGACGAAGGGTGATTTTGATGTTCTCTCCTATTACGGTGAGCTGGATGGCTCAATATTGTTGAAAACAACCCGAGGGACGATGAATGATCGGTTGGTATTGGTTGATTTAAAAAGCGGGAAGGAAAGAGAGCTGACTAACAACGAAGGAACCTATGATGTAGCTTTTAATGAATCTACGGGGTTAATGAAAATCAACGAGCGCTCGATGACCGTTGCTAACCGAGCGTACATACTGAATCCGAAGGGTAAAAGTGTTCTTGATCTGGTGGATGATGAAGATCCTTTGAATGATTATCAATTGGGAGACATTGAATTACCCGTGCTTCAAGCAAATGATGGAACCGAACTGCAAGCGAGATTGATTAAACCAAGTGATTTCGATCCTTCTAAAAAATACCCTGTTTTAGTATACGTATACGGCGGTCCACATGTACAATTGATTAGAAATAACAGGACCGCGGGAGCACCGCTGTGGATGTTTCATGCGGCAAATCGTGGATATGTAGTCTTTACCGTAGACGGCAGAGGATCTGCAAATCGCGGACTGCAGTTTGAACAAGCTACGCATAGACAGCTTGGGACGATTGAGCTTGAAGATCAGCTTGTCGGAGTTGAGTACCTCAAAACATTGCCTTATGTCGACACTGACAAGATGGCCATTCATGGTTGGAGTTTCGGAGGCTTCATGACAACTTCTATGATGTTGCGATACCCGGGGGTATTTGATGTGGGAGTGGCAGGTGGACCAGTCACGGATTGGGATCTGTATGAGATTATGTACACCGAGCGATATATGGATACACCTGAAGAGAATCCTGAGGGATATGAAAAAGCAGATTTAAAGCAGTACACTAAGGATCTTGAAGGAAAATTGCTTTTGATCCATGGCTTAGACGACGATATTGTTGTACCTCAGCACTCATACACTTTACTCGAGTCATTTGTTGACGAGGGAGTTCAGGTAGACTTTTTTGTTTACCCTGGACATCCCCACAATGTCAGAGGAAAGGACAGGATTCACCTGATGCAGAAAGTTTTGAATTATATAGATCTTCATATCAGTGAATAGGAGAACTATCTTCCACGAGGCGACTTCGATTTTACGAAGAGGTCTGGGTGATAAGAATGCGAAGAATTACTACGTTCAAAACGGTTCGCAAAGGCGACTGGCAATTACCGATATTCACGGATCGTTTCAAACCTTCTCAAAGCTTCTTGAAAAGATCAAGCTCGAAAAGAAGGATCAGCTTTTTATATTGGGCGATAGTATTAACCGAGCTCCGTATTCCCTTTATGTCTTGGAGTTGATTGCTGAATTAATCTGTAATGGCTTCAAGATTTATCCGCTTCGAGGTAATCACGAACATCTCTTTTTAGAATTTCAGAAGTCAGATACTCCGAAACTAAACATGATGGCTAAGCGCCAGTATTCAGAGCACGTTTTGGAAGATGGAGAAATTCCCAAAGCGATTCGAAAATTTATTCAGTCTTGGCCCTATTACTATGAAACAGAGTCTGAGCTATTGGTGCATGCGGGTTTTCAAACTGATACTCAAAACCCATTAGAGTCTTGGCATGATATGCTTTGGATACGTGAGTTTAAATACGATTCTAAGAAACTCAAAGGAAAAAGAGTAATCCATGGGCACGTGCCAACTTCGATTGAATTGATAGAAGAGGCTGTGGCTCTAAAAGCGAACGTGATTAAATTGGATAATGGCTGTATCCGAGCAGGAATAAAAGGCTTTGGATCTTTACTATGTCTGGACCTTGACAAAATGGAGTTAACTAAAAAGAAAAACATTGACTTTGTTCCCGCCTAAAGCATTCTGGAGTGCCAGCTATTTCTTGCCTCCGTTAACCATTTAGAACGCATCTCACCAAGCGTTGGGACCAGGTTGTTGAATACCAAAGAGGATCCTGAAATTCTCCCTGACATTTCATTCATTTCAACTTCATCTATTTTATCTGATTCATCAATGAAAACTACCCTGGTTCTCTGCATCAGACTCTTGCCGATATTTTTTTCCAAGTTTTGAATGAATCGCACAGACGAGTCGATAGAGCATCCTGTAGTTCCTGCCGCTGATTCGTCCACGAACAAACACACGAATCGATTGAACAGGATTCGAAAATCTGCTTTTAAATTCTTACCGTGTGCCTGCCAGGCAGGAATAAACTTCTTTAACGCTTGATCGATCAAATGGACTTCCTTTTCAGTGAGATTCGATTCTGCTTGATAAATCCAAACGCGAGTTTCGTCAGCTAGATCGACAGGTAGGAGAGTCTCTATGTTAAGGTCTGATGTTGTCATTATAAGTCTGCTGCTTGGGCGATTAATTCCGCAACATCAAGAACCTGAGTCTCCTCTTCTTTTTCGAAGTGTTTCACCCCATCAGTCATCATCGTATTGCAAAAAGGACAACCCGTAGCAATTACAGCAGGTTTAATATCCATCGCTTCCTCGGTGCGTTCAATGTTTACCTCCTTGTTACCCGGTTCTGCTTCTTTAAACATCTGGGCTCCTCCTGCGCCGCAACAAAGCCCTTTGCTTTTGCACCTTTTCATCTCTACCAGCTCCGCATCCAGCTTTTCTAAGAGGCTTCTTGGCGCTTCGTAAACATCATTTCCTCTTCCTAAATAGCAGGGGTCATGAAAAGTGATCCTCTTGCCTTTAAATGGTTTGTCACCTTTTACTGCAAGTCGACCTTCATCTAAAAGTGATTGAATAAATTGAGTGTGGTGGACAACTTCGTAATTCCCACCTAGATCAGGATATTCATTTTTTAGTGTGTTGAAACAATGTGGACACCCGGTCACGATTTTCTTTACCTCGTATCCGTCTAAAACTTGGATGTTCATCATTGCCTGCATTTGATAGAGAAATTCATTACCTGCCCGTTTTGCAGGATCTCCTGTACAACCTTCTTCTGCCCCTAGAACTGCGAACTTCACATTTGCTTTATGCAAAATCTTCACGATTGCTTTGGTGATTTTTTTTGCTCTATCGTCAAAACTTCCCGCACAGCCAACCCAAAATAATACCTCAGGAACTTCGCCTGAGGCCATGAATTCGGCCATTGTAGGAACCTTTATTGCTTCACTCATAATTCTAATTCGTTTATTCTTCAGCCCATTTCAATCGATCAGCTTGGGGGAACGCCCAAGGAGCACCATTGTTTTCGACATTATTGAACATACCGGTTAATTCCGACGGACTTTTGGATTCTTCCATCACCAAGTATCTTCTTAAATCAACTATAATCTCCACCGGATTAATATTTACGGGACAAGCATCTACACATGCATTGCAGGTAGTACAAGCCCAAACTTCCTCTGATGAAATGTAATCTCCCAATAATGACTTACCGTCATCAAAGTCTTTTCCTTTTTTATCGATATTCTTTCCAACTTCTTCCAATCGATCCCGTGTATCCATCATGATTTTCCGAGGAGATAAGAGTTTGCCCGTTAAATTGGCTGGGCAAACACTCGTACAACGTCCACACTCGGTACATGAATAGGCGTCCATCAAGTTTTTCCAATGGAGATCTCGGACATCTTTGGCTCCAAATTTTTCAGGCTCTGCAGCTGCCGCGTCAGGAGGAGGTGCCGCAAAGGGATCGGCATTGGGATCCATCATCAACTTAACCTCCTCTGTAACTCGATCCATATTGGAGAATTTACCTTTTGCATTCAATCCTGCATAGTAAACATTCGGGAAGGCCAGGATAATATGAAAGTGTTTTGAGATAGGTAAGTAATTCAAGAATAAGAGTATTCCGACAATGTGGAACCACCAGGTGCCACGCTCAATGAGTATTAAACTTGAATCGGAAAGTCCTTCAAACAGGGGTACCAAGAGTCCGCTTACTGGAAAAGCTCCTGCCACCACATAATGATCAGCCCCTCTTGTTTGTAAAATATAATCAGCCGCATTCATCGATAAGAAGGCCGACATCAATAAAACTTCAACAATCAATATAATATTCGCATCACTTTTGGGCCATGAGGTCATTTCTTTGGAATGAAATCGCTTGATATTCATGGCATTTCGTCTCACGAAAAATACCACACAAGCCACCAAAACCAATAGTGCCAGAACTTCGAAACTCCCTATGAGAAAATCATAGAGACCACCTGCAAATGCAAATATTCTATGGGTTCCAAAGATTCCGTCGATTATAATCTCCAAAACCTCAATGTTGATGATAACGAAACCAACGTAGATGAATATGTGCATGATTCCTGCTACGGGTCTAACTACCATTTTGGATTGACCCAGCGCTACTCTTATCATATTGGAAAGGCGCTCTGATTTTCTATCACTGCGGTCGACATCTCTTCCAAGCAGAATATTGCGGCGAATTTTGCGCACTTGAACAGTGAATGCCGCTACTGCCGCGACAAGAATCACAATGAATACAATGTTAGAAATTCCCATATAGTAATTATTCGCTGTCAGGATCGTCGCCCTCTGAATTTACGTATTCTTTGAGCTGTTCTAGTTCTGATCGAGAAAGTTCGATATTCTTATTCTTCCTACCAAAAACAGAGAAGTGGGTGTAGCGATTAGGATTTACCCTGATATCTTCCATAAGAAGATCCAAATTATTGCTAGCGCTTTCCAAACGCATGTACAAGTCAGGGTTGTTTATCAATAAACCTAGGCTTCCTTCTCCGCTTTCAATTTTTGCCATAATCTTTCGCACATCTTCCAAGGCTGCATTGGTTTTTACCACCGTGGTGGCTATATCTGCCTGGGCGAGTGAATCGCTTATCTGTGAAAAATTATCGATTATATTACCCAATTGATCACTATTGGCACTCAGGGCTGCTGAGAGATTCTCAATATTGCTGAATATAGCACTGATCTTCCGTCTTTCTTCAGCTACCAGGGTATCTATTCGAAAGGAAGTGCGCTCTAAACTCGCAACAGCGTTGTTCATTCCCTTAAAGCTCTCGATAAGATTTTGTTGGCTCTGGGTATTGAGGATCACTTCAATTACACGAATAACCGAGTCAACCGATGAGATCAAACTTTCGGCTTTCACTTTTAGTGGTCTGAGTTGGGCATTTACTTCTTCAACCAGATCTCCTTCAACCTGAGGAATGAGGGTGTCACCGCTCAGAGCAATCGTTTCACTATTCCCAAGGAGCAAGTGTACTTGCATAGAGCCCAAAATATCTCCTGCTTTGAGTAAAGCACGTGAATCATCAGGAACGGAAATATCAGCATTCACCATTATGGTTACCAGCAGTCTTCCCGAACCGTCATTGATGATTTCAATTTCTCTTACCTGCCCGATTTGAAACCCGTTTAGCATAACGGGATTTGATGTTTCCAAACCATTTATCCGATCATAAATACCATAATAAACAGTAGGTTGACTGAAAACATTGACACCCTTGAGGTAATTCAATCCGGTATACAGCAATCCAATAGCTATTACTACTACCAGACCAATTTTGACTTCCTTCTTTACTTTCACGTAACGAGATTACGGTTTTTCATTCAATTCAATGGCCTTGTCTAACGCTATTCGGTTCCCTTCATTATCGAAGGCTACAACAAATGCTCCTTTGTAGCCCGTTTTTCGAACCTCTTTCTGCAAATTTTTTGCAGACTTATAGTCATATGCTTTTCCATAGAGATATTTGTAAAGATCTTTTTCTCGATACATTTCCACCTCTTTGAGACCGTTAAACGTGTCTTCTTTAATATCTATTTCTTTGGATGAACTCATGAGTTGCACTCTAAAAAGTACATTCCCTTTTGAAGCAATTTCTGAATTTGCTTGAGTTGTTGGGGTCTCATTCGATTCTGATGTCAATTCGGTTTTATCATCCTCCTCTACCACTGCTTCAATAGCCTCCAGATCTTTTTTGTATTGTTTGAAGGCTCTATATATGGCAGAAGCAATATAAACTTGGCCTTGTTCGCTATTTAAAAAGTCTTCTTCCTCTTTATTCGTAAGGAACCCCAGTTCTATCAAAACACTTGGCATGGTCGTGAATGAGATGACCCAAAACGGAGCTTGGCGAACACCCCTGTCCGTTCTTCCCACTCTGGTGCGCATTTGATCTTGAACATGTTTGGCAAATCGCAATGATTGGTGGATATGTTCATTCTGTCGAAGGCTTAGCTCGATCAGACCTTCAGGAGAATTGGGATCAAAATCGCCATAGTTTTCATTTTGATCTTCTTCCAACAGAATGGCAGCATTTTCTTTTTGAGCCATTCTGAGGTTCGCATCAGTTTTTGCGGGTCCCATCACATAGGACCCACATCCTTTAGCACTTTCTCGTGTGAAAGCATCACAATGAATGGAAACGAATAAGTCTGCTCCGTTCCCATTTGCATATTTTGTACGCTCGTGTAGTGGAACAAAAGTGTCGTCGTCACGGGTGTAGAGAACTTCAATCTCAGGAAATGCTTCTTTGATGTACTCACCCACCTGAAGAGCAACATTCAGCGCAATGGTTTTTTCGGTGATTTTATATCGACCCGTGCCGAGATTACCGGGATCAGTACCTCCATGGCCTGCATCAATTACAATGCGTTTGATGGCAGAATCTTTTTTGGAATTTGGCACGGTAGATGCTAGGAAAAATGATCCCGCTGAGATTAGAATTCCTGCAGTTAAAAGAAGCTTCTGCAATGATCGGCGTGATATTTGTTTTTTTACATCCATTTTTGCGATAGCAATTCGGTAGTTTTGATAATCGGAACAGCCACGTTAACGAAAAATAGAAATATTGCCTCTCAGGTCCTTCGGGCAAAGTTAGTTTTTATCCTTGGAGTGCTGTTCATTTTGATCCATTCCAATGTCTCAGGCCAAACGGATACACTTAACTTAACGGAGGAATCACTCGTTGATACCATTGGGTTAGCCATCGACTCAACTTCAACTCCATCTGAAAAGAAAACCAGCTCGGTTTTGGAGGATAGAGTGGAGTATTCTGCTGTTGATACTATTATAAACGACGTAAAGAATCGCAAAGTGTATTTGTATGGTGATGCAGTTATTACCTATCAAGATATTACCCTCAAAGCAGCAAGAATAGCCTACGACTTCTCAACTTACACAGTTCATGCCGAAGGCGTTCAGGATACTGCAGGAGTTTGGATCGGGTTGCCTGTTTTTGAACAGGCCGAGTCCAAATTTGATGCTTTCACAATGGACTACAATTTCCGTTCTAAGAAGGCTTACGTCAGCAAGGTTCAGACTGAAGTTATCGAAGGAACTTTAACCGGTAAACAGGTCAAGACAGTCGATGACAATAATGTAATTTATGTAAGAAAGGGGGAGTATTGCCCTTGTGATGATCCAAACGCGAAGACTCGTTTTAAGATAGGAAGACTAAAGGTTATTAAAGACAAACAGATCGTTACGGGACCGGGTTATTTGGCCTTAGGGAAGATTCCTATGCCTTTGGCTTTTCCTTTTGGTTTTTTTCCAAATGCTGAGAAGAAACAAGCCGGGTTGATTTTCCCAAGTTATGGAAATGCCCAAGAATTGGGATACTTCTTAAATGATCTTGGCTTTTACATGCCTGTTAATGATTATGTTGACACCAAGTTTTTGGCAGATATTTATTCAAGAGGAAGTTACGGTTTAGAAAACATCACCAGGTACAAGCGAAGATACCGATATGACGGTTCTTTTGATGTGGAATACAACGTATTTAAGCGAGGAGACGAGGATTTAGGAAATAACACTGAACAGCGGAACTTTTTTGTTACTTGGCGGCATACTCAAGACCCAAAGGCACACCCGTTATCTCGGTTTTCAGCAGATGTTAACGCCGGAAGTACCCAAAACTTTCAGAACAATATTAATTCATCACAGAATGATTATTTGACCAATACCTTTCGATCAAATATTCGGTATTCTCGTTCGTTTTATGGATCGGCATGGAGTTTTGCAGCAAATGCGGGTCACGATCAGAACTCTCAAACAGGACAGTTCAATTTTACTCTTCCTGAGCTCAATATTAACAAGGCTCGTACGTTCCCGTTGGATGGACTTTTCGATGATGATCCAAAGCAGCGTTTTTATGAGAAGATCGGATGGACGTATAGCTCATCGTTCAGAAATTCCCTAAGCATCTCTGAGAGTGATTTGGCGCTAAATAATTGGGATGAAATCAGTTCTAGTTTTCGAAATGGAATAAGGCATGTCAATCAATTGAGCACATCTTTGAAGGCGGGCCCTTGGAGTATCAACCCATCTTTTACTTATAACGAAAGGTGGCATTTCAAAACCTTCGGAAGACAGTTTAATGAGGAAACGGATCAATTTGAAACGGATACGATTGTTGGCTTTGATCGAAATTGGGATTGGTCATTTTCCGCGAATGCTACCACCAAGATTTATGGTATGTACAGCTTCAAAGGTGAAAAACTCAAGGCCATAAGGCATACGATGACACCCTCTATCGGCTATAGTTTTAATCCGAATTTTGACGCTCGTGAATATGGTTTTTATGGAGCAAACGGAGCTCTTGGTTTTTATGATCCATATGCAGGAACTGTTTTTGGTGGACCGTCATCTTCAAGAAGCGAAAGGTTGACTTTCTCCCTTGTAAACAACATTGAAGCAAAGGTTGCCAGCAAGCGAGACACAACTTCGAGATTCAAGAAAGTGGCTATACTGGAGAACCTCGCTTTTTCCGGTAGCTACAACTTTGCAGCGGATTCTCTTCAGTTGAGTACAATTTCTATGAGTGGCTTTACGAGTATTAGTGAATATGCCGACTTGAGATTCAATGCCATATTTGATCCATATACTTATGTCCTTAACGAGGACAATGCCATCAGACGAATTGACGAATTTAATGTCTCAAATAACGGTAAGCTAGCTACTTTCGAATCAGGAAGTATTGCGTTGAATGCCAGGGGGCTAGGGAGTAGTATGTTTGAGCGAAGAGTTACTGCAGTATTAGATGAAGCCGATGATGAGACTTTAAATACTGAAACGGACCCTGGCTTTTTTAGTGATTTTCGAGTGCCTTGGAGCCTCAATTTTCAATACGCTTTGAATGCTAGAAAAGTAAGGTTTACGGAATCAATCGGCGAAGACTTACCCATCGTCTTACAAGATTCCCTCGCGATCACTCAATCTCTTCAATTTAATGGAGACCTAACACTATTCGAAGTAATCCGAATCTCTTTTACTTCCGGTTATGACTTTACTAATAAGGAATTAACACCAACAACTTTCCTGGTAAGAGTTGATCTGAACTGCTGGGAACTGAATGCTCGGATTATTCCGTTTGGGTTACGTCGCAGTTATAGTATATCTCTTAATATCAAATCTTCTATGCTTCGAGATCTCAAACTTGAACGTAACAGAAGCTTCGCAGGTGACGAAAATTTCTTCCTCTAGATTCGATTGCTTCATTCGAAAATATCATCGCGAGATTGAGGTCTTCTCTCAACTTGCCAGAGAAATCCTTCGAATCTTTCTTCATTTTTTGGGAATTTTTCCAGAGGATAAAAAGCACCGTCAGGCTTTTTGAGGAAATATATTTGATCGATTTTTCGATCCTTCATATCAATTTGAATATTGCTGCAAATAGCCTTATTAACTCCAATGTAGCTCACTTTAGTCGTGGTTGAATCAGTAGAATCTGACTCTTCCTCCTCGGAAGCATAGTATAGGGATTGTCCGTTCCCTTTGATGATAATTGTCCTGAGATCGTTATCGGTAAAGTAGCCTGTTAATCTTTTTCCTTTGATCTGATTATACTTCACTGAGTCAAGTTTATTCACCATAAATGCATGATCAAATACATATAGGTTTTCAACGGTTCCTTCAAATGTTCGAATCTGAATGGTGTCACCTGTTATTTGCAGATCTTCTGACCAAAGAATCGGATCAACAAACATTTGAATTAAGCTATCACTTGGAGAATAAACCAGAGAGTCAGCTGCTCCTTGCATGTCATTTCGAAAAAATTTCACACCGTGGAAAGCAAAAACTCTATCTCCGCGAATCGAATCTCGAATAGCTAATAGGGTATCTCCGTGAAGGTACAATGTGTCCGTGAGATCAAACTGTAGCATTTCTGCACGTCCTGTCACAAAATTCTTTCCTTTAATCTCGTCGTATTCGCCGTAATCCCCTCTTATTTCATAGTTGTCAACGGTATCTAAAACACTCACATTAAGGTATGCCTTTCCCAGACCTTCTGCACCCGAATACCATAGGCTGTCCCCTTTTAATAATTGTTTTCCATTATCTATATATGCGTTTTGCTTGAATTGCGCCAAGTCATTAAAGGTGTCGTACCATCCGTTTTCGCAGTAGATCGTATTTTCCTTGTTGAAAATGAAAGTTGGACCAAAGAAGTAAGCAATTTCTGTGGCATTCGAATAGTGAAGGGTGTCTGTTTCTATTAAATATTGAGGGTTCCGGAGTATCACGCTATCTCGGAAGTAGAAGAATTCCGTTGACGAATCATAAACTCCCTCACAAGCTATAAGCGTGTTGTCGTTTTCTTTGCTCACGATGGTGCCTTGGTCATAGAAAATGGCTCGTCCTGAATTTCGGTCATAATCGAGCGTTTGAGTCGTCAGCGTCATTTCCGAGTCTTCAAGTGTGACATTATTTCTTACCAATACAACTTCTTCATTCCCTCTGTAAAGGAGCTTATCGCTGAACAGCTTCAGTGTATCTCCTTGATCAACTCGAACACTCCCGAATGCTTCAAGACTATTTGACGCATTGTACAAATACGCCGAATCGCAATACATAAGAGCACCTTTGTGCTTGAATATTACATTTCCGATTAATCTTTGGGCATCCTTTCCAATGTTTTCATCGAATTCGAGGCTATTTGCTCTTATTAATTCAATGCGCCGTTGATCCTGCCCGGTAAGGCAGATGGGTAGAAGAAAAAACAAACAAATCAGTCGTAACCACATGGGGAAACGTTTTTTCGCTTGCTCAAAAAGCAATTCTCATGCCGCTTTTAAGCATGAACTTCTTTTCTCACAATTGTTTGCTTGCGATCAGGTCCAACTGAAACAACGGTAATTGGAGTTTCTAAAGCTCGTTCTAAATAGTCAATGTAGTCATTCAATTGGCTCGGGAACTCGCGCTCATCGTTCAAAGCAGTCAAGTCGGTCGTCCAACCCGGCAGAGACTGATAAACGGGCTCAAGTTCTCCATCATTTACATTGTAAGGAAGGAAATCGATTAACTCATTTCTGTATTTGTAATGAGTACAAACTTTGATCTCATCAAATATGGAAAGAACGTCCGCTTTGGTCATATTCAATTGAGTGACTCCATTGATCATAATGGCATACTTGAGAGCGGGAATATCGATCCATCCGCATCTCCTGGGCCTAACCGTCGTAGCTACAAACTCATGACCTTCTTTCCGCAATCTTTCTCCTGTATCGTCAAACAACTCGGTTGGAAAAGGACCGCTGCCTACACGAGTGCAATAAGCTTTAAAAATACCGATGACTTCTCCTATCTTATTAGGAGCTACACCCAGGCCGGTACATGCTCCCGCTGTGATAGTATTGGATGAGGTGACGAAAGGGTAACTGCCAAAATCAATATCTAATAAACTTCCTTGGGCTCCTTCTGCCAGAACTCGCTTGTCGTTTCTGAGTTCTTGATTCAGAAAGTGCTCACTGTCAATTAGAGTCAGTTCTTTTATTTTGCTGACTCCTTCAAACCAGGCTTTTTCTTTTTCGGTGATGTCGTACTCAAAATCATATGGTCTGAGAAGTCCTTCGTGTTTGTTCTTCAAGGCATTATATCGATCTTCAAAATCGTCAAGTTCTATATCGCCTATTCTTAAACCATTCCGGCCCGTCTTATCCATGTATGTTGGGCCAATTCCCTTTAATGTAGATCCGATTTTTTTCTTCCCTTTGTCAGCCTCGCTAGCTGAATCCAATACGCAGTGAGTAGGAAGAATGAGATGAGCTTTTCGCGATAAGAATAAGTTCGCTTTAATGTCTATGCCCATTTCTTCTAAGGCAGCAATTTCTCGGGCAAAAATAATTGGATCTATTACTACACCATTTCCAACGACATTGATCTTATCGGAATGAAATATTCCTGAAGGAATGGTATGCAGGACGTGTTTTATATTGTTGAATTCCAGCGTATGCCCCGCATTGGGCCCACCTTGAAATCTCGCAATGATATCGTATTCAGGGGTTAAAACATCAACAATTTTTCCTTTGCCTTCATCACCCCATTGGAGGCCTAAAAGGACGTCTACCTTGGTTTGCATGTGAGGGAATTCTATGAAATTTCTTCCAAGTGTTTTACGGCTTCGTCTCGGCTGCTTTTCATCGTGAAAACGCTGTCCAGCTTTGTAACTGAGAAAAGTGATTTTATTCTCGGCGTGGCACCTGCTACAACGGCTTCCCCGCCTTTATCCCTGGATTTATTCATCAAGTTTAGGATGATGTTCAATCCCGTGCTATTCATGTACTCCAATGCACTTAGGTCAATTACGAATCGGTTGTGTCCATCGGCCATTTTTTCTTCCACTTCAGCTCCGATGTCAACGGCTTCCGCCTTGTCGACCAAATTGCCGATCATTTCTAAAAATACCAATCCGTTATCTTCCGATAGTGAATAGTTGAATGCCATTTTTTATGATGTTTTTTCTGACTTGGTTTCTACCTTCGACTCACCGTTACGAGTGCCGTAAAAGTACAAACTGTGATGCATGATTTTAATATCAAAAATCTCCTCAATCGTACTTTTTATCACTTCAATTCTAGGATCACAAAACTCAAGTACCTCGCCTGTATCGGTAACGATTACATGATCGTGTTGCTTGTACTCATGTGATTTTTCGAATTGCGCCGGATTTTTATCAAATTGATGCTTGCGAACTAAATTACAAGCCATCAAAAGGTCTATGGTATTGTATAAAGTGGCTCGACTTACTCGATAGTTTTTATTCTTCATTTGGATGTAAAGTGATTCTACATCAAAATGTCCATCGTACTCGTAAATCTCGTTTAGAATGGCGAATCTCTCCGGTGTTTTTCTATGGCCGTTTTTTTCGAGGTAGGCCGAGAAAATCTGCTTTACTTTTTCCTTCTGTTCTAATGTTGCCACGTAGAGATGTTAAAACACAAAGTTAGGCGATTTTGCCGAATTCGAAGCTTAAATGGCCTCTGTTTCCTCACTCTGCTTTCCCCGTTCAACCGTGAGTACGCCTTCAACTTTTTTCAATCGGTTGATCAGGTTATTTAAGTGATCCGTATCATAGACCAAAACCGTGACTCGACCGTCGAAAACGCCATCGTTACTTTCAAAACTGATTGCCTTCATGTTTACGTTCAAATCAGTTGAGATGGTATGAGTTATTTTCTGAACCAAACCTACATCGTCAATACCCTTGAAGTAAACATTGGCCGCAAATTCGCGCTCTTTCTGGCTTTGCCATTGTGCCTTGATGATTCTGTAGGCGTAATTCGATCTGAGTTGTACTGCATTTGGACAGTTAACCCGATGGATCTTGATGCCATCATTAATCGTGACAAAGCCAAATACATCGTCACCGGGAATCGGATTACAGCACTGAGCTAATTTATAGGGGACATCCTTCTCATCGTCCCCTATAATGAGGGTATCTTTTGGTATTTTCTGCGATCCGGCTGATTTCGACTCGTCTTTACCTTGGTCACCTCCGACCCCCGCAAATACTATCTGTTTGTGATCTACGGTAAAGCCTTTTAGCTTTTTGAGTGAGGCTTTTCCTTTGGCGATGTCTTGATAAAGAGAAGTTGCTGAGTTGTAGCCGTAGTATTTCTCAAGTTGAGAAACATTTTGGCTGTTGAACTCCACTCCAAGACTTTTGAATTTGCGCTGAACCATTTCCTTGCCGATTCCTGCAACTTTTTTCTGTTCCTCTTTTAAAGCGGACTTTATTTTGGATTTAGCCTTGGCTGTTACAACATAATTAAGCCAGTCTTCCTTAGCCTTTTGTTTTTTGGAAGTGATTATTTCGATTTGGTCACCACTTTTGAGCTTATGACTGAGTGGTACCAATCGCTGATTGACCTTTGCACCAATGCATGTTTCACCAACTTGCGAGTGAATGTCAAAAGCGAAATCTAAAGCAGTAGCTCCGGCAGGTAAAGTTTTTAAATCTCCTCTGGGGGTAAAGACGAAGATTTCATCGCTAAAGAGGTTGAGTTTAAAATCATCGATGAAATCTAGAGCAGCACTATTATTGCTTTCCAGCATGTCTCGGATCCGACTTAACCAATTATCGAGGCTCGATTCATGATCCTGCTGATCTTTGTATTTCCAATGAGCTGCGTAACCCTTCTCAGCAATCTCATCCATCCTTTCCGTCCTTATCTGAACTTCAACCCACTTGCCTGTAGGGCTCATCACCGTTGTATGCAACGATTCATAACCGTTCGCTTTTGGGGTAGAAATCCAATCGCGTAAGCGGTCGGGATTAGGTTGGTAGAAATCCGTTACAATACTGTATACTTTCCAACAAAGCGGTTTTTCGTTTTTGGGTTCAGTATCCAGGATTACTCTGATGGCGAAGAGATCGTATATTTCTTCGAATGGAATATTCTTCTTTTGGATTTTGTTCCATATGCTGAAGACAGATTTTGTCCGTCCTTTAATCTCATAGTTGAATCCCTCCTTTTCAAGAGCTCTTTTGAAAAGGAGGGATTCAACTATGAGATTAAAGGACGGACAAAATCTCATAGTTGAATCCCTCCTTTTCAAGAGCTCTTTTGATCGGAAG
>CAZWQX010000078.1:0-18706 GCA_964635965.1 uncultured Cryomorphaceae bacterium | reverse complement strand
GTATGAATTCCCTTTGCTAACAGCTAACAGCTAACAGCTAACAGCTAACAGCTAACAGCTATTACATTATCTTTCCTCTCTTCTCTTTTCTCTGACCTCTCTTCGCTAACACCTACTTCCTCTTCACCTCATAAACTCCACCGGGCGTTTTATACTTCATTGCCGTTACCTTATCTCCATCCATCACAAACTCCACCTGTAAATCATCGAAGTCTTGAACCTTGAACAGGTGTTTCTTAATTGGGATGAACACTTGATCGGGAGGACCCGGCAGAACCAAGTTTCCATCTTTTAAAATCAGTTCAATTTCAGAACCGGCATAGTCGTATTTGCCGACATATTGACTCAATACTTCAGGATCAGCTAAAGATTCATCGGCCTTTTTCACAAAAACCACCTGGCCCTCGTCAATGCTCACCACCGCTGAGCTGATTTCTCCTTGGGGTGAAATCTCATAGTTCAAACTCCACTTGCCAAAGTCCTCATCATCGGGAGTCACAAAGCGATTGTAGTGGTAATGATTTAATGGCAATTCAACTCTTCTGAAGTTAAAAAACAAGGAGTCGTTTCGCTCGAGAACGACAAATTCACCGTAGGCAGGATGTTCGAACACCCCCGTGTAATTGTCCATGGAGTGTGTAGGCGATGTTCCATCAACCCGATCGTATTCAGCTTGACCCCTGGCCTGTTTGGCCGCTTCTTTTCTTGCCAAGTGATCTTTCAAATACCGTCCTTTCCAATCCGTTTTTTCCAAGCTCAATAGTCGATCAGTTGCCTCGTAAACAAGAATATCACGAATATCTGCTCCCTGGTCGCCAATTACGAAGGTGATGATACCAATACTGTCGTATGGCAGAATGGCTACCTGCGAATGAAATCCTGGCATATCCCCGCCGTGACTGGTCATTACATGGCCCTTGTAGACTTGCATATTCCTGCCCATACCGTAAGACATATTGAGAATTTCATCATACCCCCTGGTCTCTAACCGCCAATTTCTAAAGGCTATTCCCGGTTGCATGCTTTCTTGTATCACGGACGGTGGAATCACCTGTTTTCCATTGTATACACCTCCATTCATCAAAGCAATTACCCAGTTTGACATATCGTTCAAACTAGATATCATAGATCCCGCAGGCCCAACTCCTGCACCATCTTCCCTCAATGGAATTTTGTAAAGAAGTGTAGTATCTCTTTTTTCATTGTAAGGCACCCCATAATCATCTTTGGTCTGCATTTCTGCAATTGAGTAGATGGTGTTGCTCATTTCCAAAGGATTCAAGATATTTTCAGTTACATATTCTTCCCAGGTCTTTCCCGTTCGTAGTTCGATGGAATAACCCACCGCACAATACATCAAGTTATTGTAAATGAAGTCTTGTCTTAAAGGAATGGATGGCTCCAAATATTTGGTTCGCTCGAATAGCTCTTTTCGGGTAAAATCTGACTGAAACCAGATCATGTCGTGCCTCGATATTCCTGTTTTATGGCCCAGCATATCGCGCATGGTCACGTGATTATTCAAATCAGAATTGTGAAATTCAATCTCAGGAACGGCTTCTTTAATGGGTTTGTCCCAATCGAATACTCCCTCTTCAACCAGCTTTCCTGCGGCGACCGTGGTAAAGAGTTTGGTGTTTGAAGCAATTTGAAACAAGGTGTTTTCCGTTACCGGAAGCTCGTTGCCATAATCGCGGTAACCGAATCCTTTGGCATAAACCAGCTGGTCTTTGTATACGATGGCTACACCGGCACCTGGTTCATTCCAGTCATCCAGAATACCATCAACATACTTGTCGTAGCCCTTGAGGGCTTTTTTAATGTTAATATCCTGTCCAAAGACTACACAGGGAAAAAGAAATAAGACAGAAAAAGCGAAGGTTTTCATAAAGTAAAGGAGATTGGTTTCTAACAAATATGCTGGATTTCTTTCGATTTAGGAATCCCAACATCGAGGTAACGACCGATGGCCAAAAACTTACGGCTAAGAATTCGTTCTTACCTTCGCTGCTGAAATAATTTGTGTTGATGAAGCTTTTTCGTGCTGTAGCGTTATTCGCGCTCTTACCCACTCTGTCATTTTCTCAATCCAATGACCTTATCGATCTTGAGTTTGGAACGCTTGAGACCTTCGACGTTGCTACTTGGAATATCGAGTGGTTTCCCAAAAATGGGTTTACCACCATTAATTATGTGGCTCAAATTCTCGATGAGATGGAGCTCGATGTCATCGCCATTCAAGAAATAGATAGCGATGCTGATTTTCAGCTTATGCTGAATGCCATGCAAGGCTATGATGGGTTTTTCCAAGAAGGCGATAACGAGAGCCTCGGGTACATCTACAACGTTCAATCAGTAACGGTAAATGAAGTTTACGACATCTTCGATGGGAGTCAATATGGTAATCCGTTTCCCCGTCCACCAATGGTGATGAAATGCACCTTTATGGATGGCACAGAGTATACCCTGATCAATAACCATTTCAAATGTTGTGGAAACGGTGTCTTGGATGAAGATGATACCTGGGATGAGGAAACCCGCAGAGCATATGCCTCTGAGCTTTTGAAAGACTACATGGACTTTCATTTCGCCGATGATAACTTGATCATGCTGGGAGATCTGAATGATTTACTCACGGATGCGCCCTCAAACAACGTTTTCCAGGTCTACTTCGACGATCCCGACAATTACCGCTTTGCCGATATGGAAATTGCCGAAGGCCCTGCTACCCAATGGTCTTTCCCTAGTTGGCCCTCGCATTTGGACCACATCCTCATTTCAAATGAGCTTTTCCCCGCATTGGAAAATGAAAGCTCTGTGGTAGCAACTATTCAAGTAGATGATTTCTTCCCCGGAGGTTTTAGTGGTTACGACAACAACGTTTCGGATCACCTTCCCGTGGCGTTTCAATTCAATCCTTCCACAACCCTTTCTGCTTCGGATGAAATCAGGGAATCGGCGTTGGTGATATTTCCAAATCCAAACGAGGGACTTTTGTCTTTTCAATCAAACGAGAAAATCCATAGAATTGAACTTTCGGATGCGCTCGGACGTACAGTTCTCCGATTTGAGAATCCGCAGTCGAATGGGCTCTCACTTCCTTCAACGCTTAAAAACGGCATGTATACCGTCAACGTTGTTTTCGACAGGAATCAAGCTTTAGCCAAAAAGCTAATCTTACAGCGCTAAGCCACGCTTCCAACAAGACCATTCCTTTTTTGTTAAAAGGCGGTTAAGTCGTATTTTTACGCAACCATCAAACTGAAATTATGGAATTAGCAGAACGCGAACGTTTGTTTCAAGAGAAGATTGACAATGGGCAGAAGATTGAAGCAAAAGAGTGGATGCCCGAGAATTACCGAAAGCAATTAATTCGAATGATTTCGCAGCACGCGCATAGCGAAATCGTGGGAATGCTCCCCGAAGGAAACTGGATTACCAGGGCGCCGAGTTTGCGACGCAAAGCTGTTTTGCTAGCTAAAGTGCAAGACGAAGCGGGTCACGGACTTTATCTTTACAGCGCGGCTGAAACTTTAGGCATCGATCGACAAACGATGATCGAACAACTCCTTTCCGGAAAAGCTAAGTACTCAAGCATCTTTAACTACCCCACCCTTTCATGGGCAGATATTGGTGCCATTGGCTGGTTGGTTGATGGAGCAGCCATCGTAAACCAAACCATGCTGGCCAGAGGATCATATGGTCCCTACTCAAGAGCCATGGTTCGAATTTGTAAAGAAGAAAGCTTCCACAATCGCCAAGGATACGAGATTATGTATCAATTGGCGACCGGAACAACGGAACAAAAGGAAATGGCTCAGGATGCCCTCAATCGCTGGTGGTGGCCTGCCATTCAAATGTTGGGCCCATCTGACGCTCAATCCAAAAACAGCGCAGAGACCATGAAGTGGAAAATTAAAGTTGAGAGCAATGACACGATTCGTCAGCGTTTCATCGATCGCACGGTTCCACAGGCTCATGCCGCCGGATTAACAATTCCCGATGAGGACTTGAAGTTCAATGAGGAGACCGGACATTGGGAAATCGGGGAAATTGAATGGGAAGAATTCTATCAGGTGATCAAAGGAAATGGCCCTTGTAATCACAAGCGCATGGAAGCCCGTAAGCGTGCTGAAGCGGAAGGAAAGTGGGTTCGCGAAGCCATGAAGGCGCACGCTGAGAAACAAAAAACCCGCAAATCAACCGCTGCCTAAAACGAATTGATACATAGTCTGCAGACCCGGTACCATTGACCATCTACTATCTACTAAACACTATCTACTAAAATGTCTGAAGATCAAATGAACGAAAGCGAACAAGGAATTCTTTGGGAAGTATTTGTTCAAGCCAAACCTGGAATTCCCCATAAGCATTCAGGGAGCGTCCATGCACACGATGCCGAAATGGCCTTAAAAGCGGCGAGAGATGTTTACACACGTCGCCGCGAAGGAGTTAGCATCTGGGTAGTGCCTTCAAACGCTATTGCAGCAACAACGGAAGAAGAAGCCGAGTCGTTTTTTGACCCTGCGGACGACAAACCCTACCGCCACCCCACTTTCTACACCATACCCGAAGGGGTGAAATACTTGTGATATGACAACCCAAGAAGCACTGTTTCAATACCTGATTCGATTGGGTGATAACGCCCTCATTCTCGGACAGAGACTGGGTGAATGGTGCGGTCATGCCCACCAACTGGAGAGCGATATTGCCCTTACGAACGTAGCGCTCGACTTGATAGGTCAGGCGCGAATGGCTCTGACAGAAGCCGGTAACGTCGAAGGAAACGGACGTACAGAAGATGATTTGGCCTTCCATCGAAACGAATTCCAATTTCGAAACAACCTGTTGGTTGAAATGGACAACGGTGATTTTGCCCAAACCATTACGCGTCAATTCTTTTTCGACTGCTTTTATTTCCACCTCCTCAATGGACTGAAAACAAGCAAAAACGAGTTTCTCCAAGCTTTTGCCTTAAAGAGCATTAAAGAAGTAACCTATCACCGAGAACTTAGCTCTGACTTTGTGGTAAGACTCGGAGACGGAACGGAAGAAAGTCATCAAAGGATGCAGCATGCCGTTAATCTGCTTTGGGAGTACACGGGAGAGCTTTTCGAAATGACCGAGGCGGATGAAGTTCTTATCAGTGAAGGATTTGTTCCTGATTTGAATGAAATAAAATCTTTGTGGGAAAAGGATGTGATGTCTGCATTGGATAAAGCCACATTGACTGTGCCTGACACTAAAGGATACATGGCGACAGGTAGTCGCTTAGGGCGACATACGGAATACCTTGGCTACATCTTGGCAGAGCTTCAATACCTTCCGAGAATGATGCCCGAAGCCAAATGGTAGATCAGTCCCAAATAGCTGAGATTTACCGCATTCTGGAAAAAGTAAAAGATCCGGAAATTCCCGTTTTATCCGTCAGAGACCTGGGCATCTTGCGCGACGTGCAAATAACTGATTCAGGCGAAATAAAAGTGATCATTACCCCCACTTATTCGGGATGTCCGGCAATGGATACCATTGAACGTGAAGTAAAAGAAACACTGCAGGCTGCGGGGAAAGAAGTTGTCGTTGAATCTCGAATTTCGCCTGCATGGACCACGGACTGGATGACCAAAGAAGGACGTAGAAAGTTGGAGCAATATGGTATAGCTCCTCCCGCTGAAACTACCGCAGATAAAAATGCTCTCCTGGGTAAATCAAAAGTGGTGAGATGCCCTAGGTGTAAGAGCGAAAGCACCTCGCTTATTTCACAGTTTGGCAGCACCGCTTGCAAGGCAATGTATAAGTGTGATGATTGCCATGAACCCTTCGATTACTTTAAATGTATTTAAATCAGTGGCCTACTGATTTAGCACCTTGATCAGAAAGTCCTCAGGCATCTGACCTTTACCGGGTTTTTTTCCGTCTTCGGCCACAATGAATACTTCGTGCGGAACGTTTTGTTCGATCAGATTTTTCCGCAGGGCAACACTGTGGTATGGCGAATGATAGATGTTTGGGATTGTGTGCCAAGGCCAGGCAGGCTCAAAATCTTGCTTGTTGAAAATGTAAACGGGAGGATCATCGGGTGAAATGAATGATAGCATTTCAACCTTTTTACAGTATTCCTTCAATTCCTCTGTCTCGAGTTCTTCAATGGATTCAATGCCGTAAAATCTGAGCAGACTTTTGTTGAATTGCTCCTTTGCGTTTCCACTAATATCGGTTATCTCAGGCGGGAGAACTTCCTCATTCCATTTGTTAGCATCATAGGTACTCTGAGTCGCGAAAAGGGCCAAACCCTTGACGCGGGTAGATTCCCGCAAAACGGGATCCGTATGGGTGGAGTCGGCCATGTCGTCAGACAATCCAACCCAAAGACAAGCTCCGGCCCCTGCCGAAACTCCGGTGAGGGCAATTCGCGCAGGATCAATATTCAGATCTTTGTGGTGATGCCGAATGAATTGAAGAGCATACTTGGCATCATTAAGAGGCCTGATGACTCCTTGCTTATCACCTTCATACAATAAGCGATAATTCACCGTTGCAAAGGCTACATTGTTTTGAACGAGGGTTTGAATCTGCTCAATTCCGATGCCTATCTCCGTATCGTGTTTATAGACTTTTGACTTGTCTCCTTTGGTAAATCCACCCCCGTGAAAAAACAAAACCAACGGAGTGGGAACCTCGCTTTCAGGCATCCAGATGTCGAAAGCGTTTAACCCAAACCTGCCGTATGCCACATCAGCAGCAAAGCGGGCGTTTGCTCCTTTCAAGTCTATGGGAGAATCCTTAATGCTCAGGTCAAAAGATTCAGGAGAACTGATCTCACCAAATTCCTCGATAGGAAAATCGGCAAAGTGTGGTGCATCCTCACATCCCCAAAGGAGAATGGCGCTTAGAAAACAGATACTCGCTGCTTTCTTCATTGATAGCTTAATTCTTGAGTTCACGCAGCAAAAAGTCTACAGGCATTTGCCCCTCCTTGGGGTTATTTCCTTCAGCTTTCAGAAAAATTTCATGTCTTACACCCACTTCGTCCATTCCTTTGCGAAGGGCGACCGTGTGATAAGGTGAATGAAGCAGATCAGAAACAGCCTTCTTTGGCTCCTTCGTGATTGCGTACTCTCGCTTGTTGTAGATGTAAACGGGCGGATCATCCGAAGTGATTTCCGCCAGCATGTCAACGTCTTTTCTGTATTTTTTTATGCGGTCACTTTCCAATTGTGCGTAGGAGTTTATTCCATAAAATTTGACCAACCGCTCCTCTAGGGGCGTATTTTTAATCTGTTCCATGGAAAACATATTGTTCGGGAATACATCTGTTTCCCACCGCATGAGGTCGTATGTGCTTTGAGTGGCCAAAGCAGCACAGGCCTGAACCCTGGTTGACTCGCGCAATACGGGGTCTGAATTATTCGGATCGGCCATGTCATCGGAAAAACCAATCCATAGGGAGGACCCCGCTCCTCCTGAAGAACCCACCAACCCAACGCGCTCGGCATCAATATTCATGTCTGCCGCGTGGTGTCTCATGTATTGAAGGGCATACTTTATGTCACCTAAACTTTTAATAACGCCTTCCGTTTCTTCGTTTTCGAGCAAGCGGTAATTGATGGAAGCGAAAGCAACTTTGTTTCGAAGAAGAAATTTGATCTGTTTCGGACTGATGCCGATAGCCAAATCGCGGCCATAAGCTTTCGATTTATCTCCGGATGTGAAACCACCTCCGTGAACAAAAATTACCAGAGGTGTAGGCTCTGAACTTTCAGGTAACCAAATGTCAAAAACATTTCGCTTGTGGCTGCCATACTGCACATTCGTTGCGCACTGAGCTTTGATATTCCCCAAAGGAACAGGTGAATTCCCAAAATTTAAGGAAAACCCCGAGGATGAACTTGGTGGAGCAGGTTGTGTGGGCTGCTTAGGTGGCTTATTTCCTGAGTCGGGAGACTGTGTTACCGTGATGGTGTGGCATCCGAATAGAAGAATTGACGCCAATGCGATCGATCGAAATTTCATGGACTAATTGGTTAATTTGGAGACAAATGTGCAAAATTCAGCCCGAGTGTTCAACTACTCTTCTCAATCGACGAAGATTCTATGAACCTTTTGTAATGGCCATAGCGCTCAAATATTTGAGAAACATAGGTATATGGCTCAATCCCTCGAACGTATCCGTAGTACACAACAGGGTCTTGGTAGTTCTTAGGAAGGTTTAAACTGAGCATGGCTTCGGCCACATTTTGATCCCAGACATCGGGATTTAAACCCCGCTTTTCGGCCAATCTCCGCGCGTCAAAAACATGTCCTAAACCGGCATTAAAAGCGGCCATGGTAAATTTAATGCGTTCCAAACTGTCGGGAATGTTCTCAAATTCAGCACTCAATTGATTCAAATATTGCGTTCCACCTCTCAAGCTCTGTTCGGGATCCGTTCGGTCTTCAATTCCTAAATCAGCCGCCGTTGCCGGCATGATCTGCATCAACCCTTGGGCATCCGCCCAGGAAGAGGCTTCAGGGCGAAATTTGGATTCTTGATAAATCAATGCTGACAGTAGACGCCAATCCCAATTGATCTCCTCGGCGTAAAGTTTTACTAATTCATCGTACTCACTGATCCTATCGTTGTTGATGCTGAAGAACTCGCTCTTCACACGTCGCTTGTAATTGCGTTTGTTCTTGAAATACTTGTTGTAAATCACGTAATAGTCATTCCTTTTTTTCATACCCGATATCCACTCGTTCATGGCAGTCAAAAGATTCTCGGCATCGGGACGAACAGCCCAGCCTATTCGCTGTGAAAAGCTGATGGGAACACTCACATCCAGTTCAGGGTGGTACGATGCATTGATCGAAGCGAGGTTATTATCTGCGATGGTAAAATCTACCTCCTCATCAACCACCATCTGGATGATTTCTTCGGTAGACCAATGTCCGGGAAGCGTATCGATGATTATTTCACCACCCAACTCATCTGATAAGTGTTGTAAACGAGTAAAGTAAGAACTGTTCAATCTCACGGATACCGTATCACCAATAAGCTCAATCGGATCGTTGACAATCTTCGATTGTATTCCCGTTCGGGTAAGTTGTCGCCAGTTGGATGGCTTGCGTTGCACGAGAACTTGTTTGACCAAGTAGAGGTAGTCACTGAAGGCAACTTCCTCCATCCGTTCGCGGGTTATGGCCAAACCATGGGCTACAACGTCAACTTCCCCCGAATTCAAATGGGCGAACATAGAATCAATGTCCGTGGTGATGACGATATCAAGCTCAACATCCAAATGGTCGGCAAAACGCCTGAGCATTTCGTACTCGTAGCCCATTGGTTCTCCGCGGTAAAGGAAATAACTGGTAGCGCTATAAGTGGTCATTGCTTTGAGCACCCCTCTCTCCTTTATTTCCTCCAAATCGATACCCAGGCTATTCCTTAAGACGGGATCATCTGTCTCCTCTGTATTTCCTTTTTCGTTGGAACACGAAAAAAGAACCAGTGGTACAAGTAAGAAAAGAAGTCGCCTGGTAAGCATAAGCGAAAGATACGATTCGGAATGAGCAATGGTAACGCCCAAACAATGTTATCTAAAATCGGTTAATTTGTTTAAACCATGTCCAAAACCACATTCATCTTTATTGCCGGTTTCTTTTTGAGTCTGGCATTGTTTTCGGGTGATCCAAACTACGAATCAAATGTGTACGTGGTGATTTCCATTGCGCTTATTGCTCTGCTCGGCATACCTCACGGGGCAATCGACCATATTTTGGCGATGAAAAAAACCACCATTAAGCCATTGGTTTTTTATTCAGCCTACCTCGGTTCCATCGCTGCCTACGTGCTCGCATGGTTATACTTCCCTAAGGTGTCCATGGTAGCCTTTTTGTTGGTGTCGGCTTATCATTTTGGGCAATCCCAGTTTTCGGATATTGATGGAAATCCTTGGTTTAAGCGCCTTTGGTATCTCTCGTGGGGCACATCCATTCTGTCAGGCCTGATTTATTATAACCAGGCTGAGATACTCGAGTTGAATACATCAATTGCCGATATGACCACTTTTCTGCCTGTTTTTGATGCGGAGATTCACTTTATTCTTTTGATTGCCTCTACGGCGCTGGCACTGGGAATTCTGGTTTATAAGGTTGCTACCGGCAAAATAAAACCACAAAGACTTGGAGTTGAATTATTTGTTTTTGCGCTGATTCATGTGTGCTTCTACTTGCTGCCAATCCTGGCAGGTTTCACGCTCTACTTCGTTATTCTTCATTCTTTGCGCGTGATGGTAGATGAGTACACTTTTCTGCGAAAAGAAGATTTCAATCTGAATCCAAAGAAATTCATCGGTCTTTTACTGCCGTATTCGGTAATTAGCCTGGTTGGCTCAGGATTGATACTCTTGCTCTCTCGGCTGGAGCTTTTGCCAATGTCTAACCTTCTGCTCGTTTTTGTTCTTATTTCGGTAATCACTCTTCCCCACAGTGTGGTAATGGAACGATTTTATAAAGAGGATTAACCGCTCATCCCAATTTTCAATTTTACAGCTGCAGTTCATCTTATTTTGGTTCTGTGAAAACATTGGGAAATATTATCTGGCTAATCTTCGGAGGGCTAATAACAGCCATCGAATATGCCATTTCGAGCGTATTGATGATGATTACGATTGTCGGAATACCATTCGGAATACAAACATTGAAACTTGCCGTTTTGGCGCTATGGCCTTTTGGTAAAGAGGTAGTTACACACGAAAGATCGGGTGGCTGCCTTTATATCATCTTCAACGTGATATGGATTTTGATTGGTGGAATTTGGATATCTCTCACCCACCTAATATTTGGGGTGATCCTTTTCATCACCATAATAGGCATTCCTTTCGGGCAACAACACTTCAAGTTAGCCCGACTAGCGTTGACTCCCTTCGGCAAGGATATCGTATCTGAATAATCTAATAACCCGTCTTGACGATTTTTATGGTTCCGATGGATCTCTCACCTTGAAAGGTCACCTGGTAAACTCCATTCGGGTATTCACTCAAATCAATGGATTCGCCCGACCTAAAATCTATTAATTCCCTTATCATGGAACCTTTTGAGTCGTAAATCATAACCTTACCTTTTTCCTCGCTCAATTTGAGAGTAAATAAATCTTCGGTCGGATTCGGATATATTATTAATCCAAGATCGGATGAATTGTCATCAACCGACGCTGTCAGGGCGCAGTTAATGTTTTGGTTTAAGGGCCAAGGCACTACGTCCATTTCAGGAAGAGCTGAATCAAATTCAATGGCGGTAATGGTGGCGTTTCCATCTAAGGTTTCCCCATCGATATCGACTACATCAAGACCTGCGAGCTGACCAGAACAAACATCGCTATTTGCAGCGGTTATAACCAGCCCTTTGCCATTTGAATCGTTGCCAAAAAGTAAATCGAGGCCTTCGGGTAATGTAGTCCCGTAAGTTGCTATTGTGCCGAATTCAGTTTGAATCCCTAACTGATCGAAAAGTTCACCGTCCAAACCAAATCCTGAAATTCCTGAAACTATGGGACCTCCCGTGAAAAGGAAATAAGAGAAGATAATTTCCTGAGAATCTGTATATCCAATGCCCGTCGCAAGTTCAGACAAGCCATTCCCTTCCCGAAATAGTTCTTTAGCCCAAATAATTTCGCCATCATTGTCGGTATTTAGCACAACCATATTTACTCCATTCAATACTGATTCAGGATCATTTATAGTCCCTAATAGAGCAAGTCCGTTTGGAGTTTTGGTAATTTTGGCTCCTTGAGCAGGTATACCAAAAGAATAGCGCTTACACCACAAAATTTCAGTTGGCGTCAGGGCCACAACATGAATGATTGCCCCACCATCGTCAGAGTTGAATAAATCACCAATTGCGTAAATGGTGTCTCCATCGCGAATGGCTTCATCAAATCCCAACCCCCAACCGTCAAGCCCGAGTTCAACATAACTTTGAGGTACACCTTCTGAATTCGTTACCAAAATCTTTGAAGGCTCATTGGTCACACCTTTCCTAACCATGGCAATAAGGTCTCCGTTATCTTCTTCGAATATCTCGATAATACGATCGTCAAAAGAATCGGGATAAACACGGTACCAAATGACCTCTCCATCGGGATTCAACTTGATCATCGATGATCCTACTTCAAAAGCAAAATCCTGTCTCATCGTGCCTCCGACGACCAGGTTACCGTCTTCAAGTAATGTGATGCAGGCGATGTCGTCTCTTCGAAATACCTGATAGGAGTTTGACCAGAGAATCAGGAAATTCGGATCGGTCTTAACGACAACCGAAACGGTGCTGTCAACATCAAGATTAGTGGCAAAACAGGCGAAATAATGGTAGCCTTCACTATCTGATTCGTGGTCCACGATTCGGAGGGCATATTCAGAACCCCATTCAATTTCATAGAGGGTTTGAGCTTTAGAAATAACACAAAAAGAAAGAAGGACCGTTAAGGCGATGTATTTCATTTCAAACAAGGTTTTTTGGTTGTAGGAAAGATAATTATTCAAAAGGAAATCAGCTCCTTTCTGTTATTGCCTGATAAATCTAGCGGCTTCTAGCCGATCTTCGAATTGAATGGTGAGGAAATAAACTCCCGCCGGCAGAAATCTGAGATCAATTCTTTCTTTTTGATGGAAAAGCGACTTTTCAAGAATTTGTTTTCCTACGGAATTTCTGATAGTTAAAACACCTGACTCACTTAATTCGTCTAAGGTAATTAGGCCTGATGATGGGTTTGGGAAAAGATTAAATGAAGGAGCTACAATATTATTAGTTCCTTCAACAGCCGCATCACATATTATTTCAGTTGTCACTTCCCAAGGAATCACCTGTGTCTCTGGTGTGAAGACTTGGGGTGTATAATCGACGGTGCCCAATACGATTTCATCCGTGCTTACAATTAATTCCTCAAATTCAAGCCCCTCAGCTTCTTGAGGAATACAGGGAAAAGAATCAAAGAAGATGGTAGTTCTCCTCCCATCACCACTATCCGTATGGCCTACCAGCAACATCCCCGACCAATCTAGCACTGCTTCAGTAAAGTTTAATGTCCCGCCGAAATCATCATCTGATTCAAAGAAAGAGTTGATAAACCCTTCTTCTTGAAACCGCATTACGGTAGGACTAATACCATCCTCCATCTCGAGACTGAGCGCAGCGTAAATGGACGGTAACCCTATGTCTTCACCGTTTCTCAAAGAAGTAATTGATTCGCTCATATTCACCCCTTCGCGAAATATTTCATTTCCCCAAAGGGCCTCTCCATCGTCCTCGACATGAATAAGCGCTGCATTTGTCCCGAATAATACAGATTCGGGATCGGGAACTGTTCCACCTATAATAAATCCGTTTTCACCTTTAGCTAAGGCATTTACGACAAATGACCGACCCACGTCGTGTAATTTATCCCAGATAAGTCCTTCGGAATCGAAAGCAACGATAAAGGCCAAATTCCTTCCTAAATCCAAATTAAAAACACTGCCAGCGCCATAGAACACCCCTCCTTCCGTAACCACATCCGTTAATTGCATCGAAATGCTTCCGCTGATTATTCCATATTGAGAGATGAAATTTCCTTGAGCATCCGTAATCAACACCTTCGAAGGCTGATCAAATGCCGTTCCGCGCACAATAGAGAGGATGTTTCCATCTTCTAATTCAAAAACATCGATAATGCTCTCCAGAAAGTCACCTTGGTAAATCTTATGCCAAATGAGTTCACCTGTATCATTAACCTTCAGGAGTGACGGACCAATATTCTCTTCTCCTTCCTGTCTGGCAATTCCACCGATTAAGAGGTTCTCATCAGCTAACAATCGAACACAATTAAATTCATCTCTGCTGTAAGTTTGGTAATGAAATGCTTGATTATTCTTAGTGACCGCTATGGCCGCTGAGCTGTCAAAGTCATTGTAATAAGCAGAACCTACACTAAAGAGGGGTACATCATCGTATAAGTTGATGGCATCGCTTATTCGAAAATCAGCATCATTCTGAAAATGTGTGTCCGAATGCTGGGCATTCGATATGTAGGTAAATAACAAGAAGAGAAAGGAAAGTCGTCTCATGATCGGTCAGGTATAGCGATTTCAATATCGTAAATTATCGGTAATCCCGAAGGCTTGAAACTTCTAGAGATCAAATTCCTAAAGGTTGAAAAAACCGTATCTTTGCAAACCCATTTTTCAGCGGATGAAAAGAGTAGTTGTCGGATTATCAGGAGGTGTAGACTCCAGTGTTGCAGCATATTTGCTCAAAGAGCAGGGTTATGATGTTGTTGGGCTTTTCATGAAGAACTGGCACGATGAATCGGTTATCATCGCTAATGAATGTCCCTGGATTGAGGATAGCCATGATGCCATGCTCGTAGCCCAGCATTTGGGAATTCCTTTTCAGGTAATTGATCTCAGCGAGCAGTACAAAGAGCGTATTGTCGATTACATGTTTGCCGAATACGAAGCGGGTCGCACGCCTAATCCCGATGTGCTTTGCAACCGAGAAATCAAATTTGATGTGTTTCTTAAGACCGCTATGAGCCTGGGTGCCGATTTCGTCGCCACTGGTCATTACTGTCGTAAAGCAGAGACTGAAGTCGATGGTAAAACGGTTTATCGCTTACTAGCGGGAAAAGACAATAAAAAAGATCAGAGTTATTTCCTCTGTCAAGTGTCTCAAGATCAACTGGCGAAGGCTTTATTCCCTATTGGTGAGCTGGAAAAATCAGAAGTAAGAAGAATCGCCGCTGAGCAGGGATTGGCTACCGCCGAAAAGAAAGATTCTCAGGGTTTGTGTTTTGTGGGAAAGGTGAGATTACCCGATTTCTTACAGCAACAACTGAAGCCAAAGACCGGGGAGATTATTGAAATTCCTGCAGAGGCTGTCGCTACTTCAGAAGATAATTTGGTTTTAGAGGAAGTTACGGCTACTCCCGAATTTAAAGCGGAAGAAGGGCGTGTGGTCGGTGAACACCGCGGTGCTCACTACTTCACCGTAGGTCAGAGGAAAGGGCTGAATGTAGGTGGTATGGAGAAACCCCTTTTTGTGATTGGAACCGATGTAGATACCAATAGAATCTACACGGGACAAGGAGAGGATCATCCCGGGCTTTATCGAAAAGGGCTAAAGGTTCATCCAAATGAAATCCATTGGATTCGCCAAGACCTTGAAATGGAATTGGGTGAAAAACGTCGTTATATGGCCCGTATCCGCTACCGTCAGCCGTTGGAAGCGGTTACCCTACATAAACGTGAAGACGGTTTATATTTTGTCTTTGATCAATCCCAACGCGGCGTTGCGGCGGGACAGTTTGTCGCTTGGTATGATGAAGATGAACTCATCGGCTCAGGAGTTATTAACTAGATCACACCTCCTCTTCAATCACGTATCGATTCCGATCGGGAGAAATACTGCGAACCAATTCAGCCAAGAACCCACCAATAAAGAGTTGTGCTCCGATGATCATCGCGGTTAGGGCCACATAAAAGATCGACATATCGGCAATATTCTTGGCGGGAATGTCCTTTGAAAGCGCCCAAAGTTTATATCCCCCGAGGTATCCGAAAACGCCCAATCCAATGATGAACATTAAAGCTCCGTAGGTGCCGAATAAGTGCATTGGACGCTTCCCGTAGCGCGACACAAAACTAACGGTCAATAAGTCCAGAGGACCTTTGATAAAACGCGACACGCCAAACTTGGATTTGCCGTATTTGCGGGCGCGATGTTCCACCACCTTTTCACCGATTTCGGTGAAGCCAACACGCTTCGCCAAGACGGGAATATAGCGATGCATGTCACCGTATAACTCTATGTTTTTCACCACGGTTGTGCGGTATGACTTTAAACCGCAGTTGAAGTCGTGAAGTTTGATTCCCGACATTTGTCGGGTAGCCCAGTTGTAAAGCTTGGTGGGCAGTGTTTTTGAGATAGGGTCGTAACGTTTCTTCTTCCAGCCCGATACAATATCAAACCCATCTTCACGGATCATACGGGTCAATTCAGGAATCTCGTCGGGCGAATCTTGAAGATCCGCATCCATGGTGATCACCACATCACCGGTTGCAGCGGCAAAGGCCGTTTGAAGACCTGCCGCTTTTCCGTAATTCCTGGCAAACTTGAACCCTCTTACAATGGGATACTTCTGCGAAAGGTCTTGAATAATGGCCCAGCTATTGTCCGTACTGCCATCATCCACTAAGATAATTTCAGTCTCCAGCTGATTTTCCTTCACTACTCGATCGATCCAATCAACCAGTTCCGGCAGGGATTCTGCTTCATTTAGCAATGGAATACAGATGGAGACTTTCTTCAAGATTTAAGCGTCGAGGGTTTCACCGGCTTGTTCGGGGGTCTTTTTTAAAACCGCAGCCAAAATTAAGCTGACTACCGCATACAATACGAGGGCAATACCAAAACTTTTCAATTGACCGGCGAATGTCCATCTTTCTAGACTATCTGCTTCAGCCTCTCGCAAAATCTCCTCTCTCTGGGCATCAGACATATTTCCTTCTAAGAAATTGTTCGTCATCTCCAATGTGGAGGCAGTCATGCGTTCACCCAATTCCGGGTCGATAACCGATGTGTAAAGCGCTTGAAAAGCGAGTCCGATTACTCCTCCGATAATCAAACCGACAAAACTCAGTTTAAAAGCGTCTCCAAAACTTATTACACCCCCATTTGCAGTTCGTTCCTTTCTGATAAAGACGATGGGTAAAATAATTGCAATGGCGAAGCTAACCAGACCAATTGCCGATAGCAATATGAAACCCGGCTCCAGCACGGCAATTAACAAGAATAAAATGATTCCGATTACCCCGAAGATTAAGCCGAGGTTTATAGCAGTTTTGTTCATAGTAATGTTTGGTTTAGTTTGAGGCAAATATACTCAGGCAAGGAGAATCAAGAATTTTTAGGAAAGCAATTTTGTTTGTTACCTTTGCGCCGGGCAAGTCTCATGCGACCAGCTCCTGCAGAACTCCCCCAGGCCGGGAACGGAGCAAGGGTATGCGGTTGTAGCGGTGCGACATGAGTAGCTTGCCCACTTTTTTTTGCCATGAACCAAAACATCGTACTCGTTACGGGAGGGTCATCGGGAATCGGGCTCTCCATCTGTAAACACCTTACTGCCAAAGGCTATAAAGTTTATGGTACAAGCCGATCAGCCGACAATGGCGACACACCACATGGTTTTGAAATGGTAAAAATGGAATTCACCGATCGGGATTCCATCCATGCGGCAGTTGATTACATTCTGGAAAAATCCGGCACCATAGATGTTTTGGTAAACAATGCGGGAACGGGGATGGCCGGTGCCGTAGAGGATGCCACAACCGAAGAGATCAATGAGATTTTTCAAATTATCACTTTCGCTGCATTGGATGTTTGTCGGGCAGTTATTCCTACAATGCGAAAAAACAAATCGGGCAAAATCATAAATATCTCCAGCATTGCCGGTGAGTTCGGACTCCCCTTTCGTGGTGTGTACTCTGCAGCGAAAAGCGCTTTAGACCGCTTCTCAGAAACCATGCGAATGGAACTTAGTCCATGGAATATATATGTTAGCACGGTGCAACCAGGTGATTTCAAAACAAATATTAACCAGCACCGACGATCAACACAAAAAGGGTATTCTGAAGATTCTCCCTATCACAAGATTTTTAAGGAGACACTTGAGCACATCTCCGACGAAGTGGCTACCGCGCAAGACCCCATTATTGTAGCGAGAATCGTAGAAAGAATTATCACTTCTCGAAAACCCAAAATGCGCTATCCCGCAGCAACATTTGTTCAGCGCTTGGCAATTTCTCTCAATCGCATCCTTCCTACCGAAGTATTTCAAAGCATGCTTCAGGGCCGTTATCCCGTCAAGTAGTTAATCGCCATCCGTTGCTCGCTTCTTGTTATTCTTTTGATTTAAAGAAATCGCAAGACGATTAACGAAAGACTAGCTACGAATAACTACCTTCGCGGCGAATTTCAAGAAATACTGATTTAAAGACGAAATAAAATGGCTGGGAATAGAACCTTTACCATGATCAAACCCGACGCTGTTGCTGCGGGAAATACCGGGAAAATCATCGACATGATAATCGAAGCGGGATTCACCGTTAAAGCGATGAAATTGACTCGACTTAACAAAAGTGAAGCTGAGACTTTTTATGCTGTCCATAGCGAGCGTCCGTTTTTCGGAGAATTGGTTGATTACATGACCAGTGGACCAATCGTCGCTGCCATCCTGGAGAAAGACAATGCCGTTGCTGACTTCCGTTCGCTTATCGGATCTACAGACCCCGCCGAAGCGGCTGAAGGAACTATCCGTAAGCAATTCGCTAAATCAAAGGCTGAGAACGCGGTTCACGGCTCAGACAGCGACGATAACGCCCACATCGAAAGTGACTTCCACTTCTCGGGAAGAGAAATGGTTGGGTAAGAGATACCAGAGATCAGAGAAAAGAGAAGAGAGAAAAGAGAAGAGAGAAGGGAGATCAGTTAGTTTCTGTTACTCTTTAGGGTGATAATCGAATTTGTAAAGAGGTCCTTTGAGAAATCAAAGGGCTTTTTTATTTCTGATTGAAACATCTCAATGAGGAAAACTTTTTATCAGTAATTGCCGAATCGAACTTCAATTGAAGTTATCTTAGGAAGAAATATTTTCCACCTATGGCCATTAACGACTTTCCTCTTCAAGCACTTGACA